>JBGSKJ010000144.1:0-72659 GCA_041741275.1 Gallionella sp. | reverse complement strand
GCCGAAGCCCAGCGCGGTCCCCGCCCCGGCGGCGCGCAGCGGTTCCTGTTCCAGCAGTTTGTCCATGCCCCATACCAGCACCGCGACATAAGCCGCGCAAGCCGCGCCCCACTGCAATACCAGTTGTGGTTCCTGATGCTGGAGTATTCGCTGTGCCGTCCAGATGGCAGTTGCGCCGGCAAGTACAGGCAGCAGCCATCCGAACCAGCGCAACCGCAACAGGTCAAGCAGCAAGGCGAGTGCGGTACCGGCCAAGCCGGACAGAATGATCTTGCGCGATGCGGTAAGCGGCTCGAAGTTGAAATCGCTGGCCAGATACACCGTCGCGGCAAAGCCGGCGATGATGGCCAGGCCGCTCAATCTGGCGCGCTGGAATAACTCGGCTGCGATGAGCGCGGCCAGAAAGGGGGCCAAGCCTGCTTGTACGGCGGGGTGGTTGATCAGCTCCTGCAACTTATGCACCATCAGGGTATCGAAGTGCGGCGAGTTTACCATTGCCGGTGCCGCACTTGAAATCTGGCAAGGGACACCCCACTTAAAACGCCGCAGTGAAGCTGATGGTAAAATTCACGACATATTTTTCGATACTGGAGATGACAGCATGAAACGGATTTTCTTATTCATTGTGACCAATCTTGCGGTTGTGTTCGTGATCAACATCACGTTGCGCCTGCTCGGTGTGGACCGCTGGCTGGATGAAACCGGCGGCATCAACTTCTCCGCGCTGCTGGTGTTGTCCGCGGTGATCGGTTTTGCCGGCTCGCTGATCTCGCTGGCGATGTCCAAGTGGTCGGCCAAGCGTATGGTGGGCGCGAAGGTCATCGAGAACCCGATCGATCCGACAGAGCGCTGGCTGGTGGATACCGTGCGCAAGCAGGCGCAAGCGGCGGGTATCGGCATGCCGGAAGTGGCGATCTACGATGCGCCGGATGTGAATGCGTTCGCCACGGGTTGGAATCGCAACGACGCGCTGGTGGCAGTGAGCACCGGCCTGTTGCACAGCATGAGCCGCGACGAAGCCGAGGCGGTGCTGGCGCATGAGGTCAGCCATGTCGCCAACGGCGACATGGTGACCCTGGCGCTGATCCAGGGCGTGGTGAACACCTTCGTGATATTTTTCGCCAAGCTGTTCGGCTACTTCGTGGACCGCGTGCTGCTCAAGAATGAGCGTGGTCCCGGCATGGGCGCGTTTGCCGCGGAGATCGTCGCGCAACTGGTGTTGGGCGTGCTGGCCAGCACCATCGTGATGTGGTTCTCGCGCCAGCGCGAATTCCGTGCCGATGCGGGCGGTGCAAGCCTGGCCGGACGCAACAAGATGATCGCAGCGCTGGAACGGCTGAAAATGAACCATGAGCAGACCGTCCTGCCGGAAAAGATCGCCGCATTCGGCATCTCCGGTGGGCATGCATTCGCGAAGATGTTCATGACCCATCCGCCGCTGGACGAGCGCATCGCCGCGTTGCGCAGCGGCAATTAGCATCAGACTCAAGCAGTAGAAACAACAAGGCCTGCGATCGCAGGCCTTGTTGTTTGGATTTGGCATTATCCGCGCCGGGGGAGGATAAGCTCGCTACGGGGCGATATCGTCCTCACCATCGTCATAGCGTGCACGCGGCAGGTTGCCGTCGGCTACCAGACTCTTCCGGTGCAGCAGATAAGTGTCGCGAATGAATGCATATCGGTCTATCACCGCCTCGTCCAGCACCTGCTCCTGATCCAGCAGCTCGGAACGCCGGTGTATTCCGCTGCCCGCATAATATTGGTTACGGGTGGGTATGTGCCGGGTGTTGCCCGGTACGCTCGCCAAACTGTCCACGTAGAGACCGGTCGCGTCGCGCACCGAACTCGGTCCGAGCAGCGGCAGCACCAGATAGGGGCCGCTGCCTACGCCCCAATAGCCGAGAGTCTGGCCGAAATCCTCGTTATGCTTTTCCAGCCGTTCCGTGACATTGAACAATCCAAACACGCCAAAGGTGGAGTTGAACAGGACGCGCGCGCCATCCGATGCAGCCTGGGCAAATTTGAATTGCAGCAGGTCGTTGGCAGTAACCAAAACATCGTCCAGATTCGAGATGAAATTGCTCACCATGATCTTCCCCGGTAACGGCATCACGGCGTTATAGCCTTGCGCGACCGGTTTGATCACGGCTTTGTCCACTTTGTCGTTGAACAGGAAGATTTTGCGATTGAGCGGCTCGAACGAGTCTCCCGGGCTGCGCGTCCCGGCACAACCGGTGAGCACCAGGATAGCAACCAGAATGGTTGTGATCGGTATAGAGGGGCGGATGTCTTCCATCAGGTTTTCGTTAAGGTGCCGGAGTGACGGGGGGATTATAGGCAGAATGCCGGTTGGTGCAAGGTTCCTGTGGGTGTGAAGCGGCACCCGGACGATATTCAGGGCGGCGGGAGGTCGCCGGTGCGGAACTGAAAAGTGCCACTCCTGCGGTCGGCAAAGTAGTGTTGCAGCGTGAAGCGCACCGCACGGAAAGCCAGGGTATCCCAGGGAATATCCTGTTCGTCGAACAGATTGACTTCGAGACTTTCCACACCGGGAGAGAAGCCCGTATTCTGCATGGTGGCGCGGAACATCAGGTGTACCTGATTGATGTAGGACAGGTTGTACAGGGTATACAACTCGCCGATAGTCACCCGCGCATTGGCTTCCTCCAGCGTTTCCCGCGCGGCCGCTTCGGCAGTGGTTTCACCGTTTTCCATGAAGCCGGCGGGCAGGGTCCACAGACCGTGGCGCGGTTCGATGGCGCGGCGGCACAGCAGGATTTTGCCCTGCCATTCCGGGATGGCGCCGACGATCATTTTGGGATTCTGGTAATGCACCTCGCCGCAGGAGGTGCACACATGGCGCGTGCGGTTGTCGTCCGGCGGGATACGCAGTTCGACCAATGCACCGCATAGGCTGCAAAATCTCATGAGGCACCCATATCAGTAGGCAGGCGCGCAATAAATCATTTTCAGAGTCGCTATGGGAATTGCTAGTTGTTCTTGTCTGCCGGAGAGTCAGCATCCCCGGGGAAGTTCTTGTCCAGCACGCGCTGTGCATCGTCGCGCAGTTCTTTCATGCCCATCGCGGCATAGCCTTGCACCAGTATCAGCAGCGCATCGCGCGTCGCGGGAGCATTGGGATACAGCGTCAACACTTCCTTGGCGCGGTTCACCGCGGCGATGTGCGCGCCGCGTCGCTGGTAGTACCTGGCGACATGGATCTCATATTTTGCCAGCGCATTGATCAGATATTGCATACGCAATCTGGCATCGGGAGCGTATTTGCTGCCGGGATAGCGCGCCACCAGATCCTTGAAGGCGGCGAACGACTCTTGTGCCGCCCTCGGATCGCGTTCGGTGGGATCGCCTAGCATGCCAAGCAGGCCGATCTCGCCGTGGAAGTTGGCCAGCCCCTTCAGGTAGTAAGCATAGTCCACATGCGGGTTGTTGGGATACTGTTTGATGAAACGATCGGCGGCGGAGATGGCCGATTCCGGCTCGTTCTGCTTGTAATAGGCATAAGCGATCTCGAGCTGTGCCTGCTGTGCGTAACGACCGTAGGGATAGCGCGATTGCAGCGATTCAAGCTGCTTGATGGCCGACTCATAGCTTTCTTCATTGAGGGTCGACTTGGCCTCGTTATACATTTCCTCGGCGGAAAGGTTTTTTGCCGCATCTGCACCCGGCTTGGATGAGGAACAAGCGGTAATTAACGTGAACAGCAGGAATACAGCTAAACTATGGCGCATGACAGATCCAGAAAATGATTTGCGCAATTATAGCGTAAACCCGCATTCCCACGACGCGCTGCAGCTCGCGGTTCCGGATGACTGCGCGGGGCTGCGCCTCGACCAGGTACTCGCAAAACTGTTGCCGGAATATTCGCGCAGCCGCCTGCAGGAATGGATCACCGGGCAACTTGTCAAGGTGGATGGCGCATATGCTACGACCAGGCAGAAAGTCTGGGGCGGAGAAAGGCTCGAGGTGTCGCCGCAATCGCATGCCTCCGAGCAACCGCATCTGGCTGAGGATATCGCGCTAGCCATAGTTTACGAAGACGAGGCCTTGCTGGTGATCAACAAACCGGTCGGGTTGGTGGTGCATCCCGGCAGCGGCAACTGGGAGGGCACCTTGCTCAACGCCTTGCTGCATCACGCCCCGCAGTTGGCGGATGTGCCGCGCGCCGGTATCGTGCACCGGCTGGACAAGGACACCAGCGGCCTGCTGGTGGTGGCCAAGACGCTTACCGCGCAGACCGCGCTGGTGCGGCAGTTGGAAGCGCGCAGCGTGCAGCGCGAATATCTGGCCCTGGTGCATGGCGAATTGACCCGTGCCGGCAAGGTGGATGCGCCTATCGGCCGCCATCCCGCCCAGCGCGTCAAGATGGCCGTCGTGGAAAACGGCAGGCCTGCGGTCACGCATTATCAGATTGAAAGAAAATTCCCGAGCTGCACGCTGCTGCGCTGCCGTCTGGAAACCGGTCGCACTCACCAGATCCGCGTGCATCTGGCCCATATCGGCCATCCCCTGGTAGGCGACAGCGTGTATCTCAAAGGCCCGCAAAAATGCGTGCCGCAACTGCGTGCCCTGTTGACCGGTTTCCCGCGTCAGGCCTTGCACGCCACCCGTTTGGGGCTGGTGCATCCGGTCAGCGGCGAAATGATGGAATGGCATGTGCCGCTGCCGCAGGATATGGTGCAGTTGCTGCAACAGATCAAGGAAATAATTACCCCTCGCAACGCAACCCCCCTCGATCCCCCCTTGTCAGGGGAGGCCGGACTCCTCTCCTGACAAGGGGAGGCCGGGAGGGGTTTAGGTCCGCAACAAATGAGCCTGCAAGATCATCTAATCATCCCCGACTGGCCTGCTCCCGCCAATGTCAAAACCTTGCAGACCACCCGCCTGGGCGGCAACAGTGCCGCACCTTATGACAGCCTGAACCTCGGCGACCATGTTGGTGATGCGCCATTGACCGTGGCGCGCAACCGCATGCTACTGAACAACTTGCTGCCCAGCGAACCGGTATGGCTGGAGCAGGTGCACGGCACTATCGTCGCGAATGCCGACAGCGCGAATTGCCGTCCGCAGGCCGATGCCTGCATCGCGCGCCATCGCGCGGCGGTGTGCGTGGTGATGACCGCCGACTGCCTGCCTGTGCTGCTGTGTGACACGCAGGGCAGCGTGGTTGGAGCGGCACATGCCGGATGGAAAGGCCTGGCAGCGGGGGTGATCGAGGCCACCGTGCAGGCGATGGATGTCGCACCGCAGGATATGATGGCGTGGCTGGGACCGGCCATCAGTCAGGATGCCTTCGAAGTCGGTGATGAAGTGCGTGCCGCTTTCATCGCTGCACAGCCGCAGTCCGCAGCGGCATTCGTTCCCGGTCGTTCCGGCAAGTGGTTCGCCGACATCTACGCACTGGCGCACTTGCGTCTGAACGCGCTGGGCATCACGCGGATCTACGGCGGCGATCATTGCACCTACCGCGAGGCTGAAAGGTTCTTTTCCTACCGTCGCGACAGGGCGACCGGGCGCATGGGGACTTTCATCTGGTTGGATTAACCGGGGGAGGATCGTCCGCCTTTGGTATAATCCGCGCCCCTGATTTTCTAAGTATATTCCCATGACCGTTCTGCTTTGGATCGTCGCGGCCAGCTTTGCCGGCGGCGTGCTGAGTGTGCTGAGCGCCGCACTGTTCGCGCTGAACGCCCGCGCGCATTGGGTGAACGCGCTGGTCAGTTATGCCATCGGCGCGTTGCTGGGCGCGGTATTCCTCGACATCCTGCCGGAAGCGATGGAGTTGGGCAGCAGTGCGGCGGCAGTGAGCGGTACGGTGCTGGTTGGCATATTGCTGTTCTTCACGCTGGAGAAATTATTGTTGTGGCGGCATTGTCACCACGACCATTGCGAGGTGCATGAGCCGCACGAGCATGACGTGAACCACCGCAGCGGCACCATGATCATGGTGGGCGACACCTTTCACAACTTCGTCGACGGTATCATCATTGCCGCCGCATTCCTGACCGACGTGCAATTGGGCATCGTCACTTCGCTGGCGATCATCGCGCACGAGATTCCGCAGGAGGTCGGCGATTTCATGATCCTGCTGCATTCCGGCTATAGCAAAGCCCATGCCCTGATGCTCAATATGGTATCCAGCCTGGCCACGCTGGTGGGTGGGGTGCTGGCCTATTACGCTTTGCAATCCATGCAGAGCCATGTTCCAACCCTGTTGGCACTGGCTGCGGCGAGCATGATCTATGTCGCGGTGGCCGATCTGATCCCGGGCCTGCACAAGCGGACACAGCTGAAAGATACCATTCAGCAGGTGCTGTTGATCGTTGCGGGTGTGGGCTCGATATTCCTGGTCAACCTTGTGGTTGGCGTATAAGCAATGAAAGTCCGTGATGAGTAAAACCAAATCCCCACCCAAGGTTGGCTTCGTCTCGCTGGGCTGTCCGAAAGCGACCGTGGATTCCGAGCACATCCTGACGCGCCTGCGTGCCGAGGGTTATCTGATCTCGGGCAGCTATCAGGATGCCGATCTGGTGGTGGTGAATACCTGCGGTTTCATCGATAGCGCGGTGGCCGAATCGCTGGACGCGATTGGCGAAGCGCTGGCGGAAAACGGCAAGGTGATCGTCACCGGTTGCCTGGGTGCGAAGGGTGATGTGGTGAAGCAGGCGCATCCCAGCGTGCTCGCGGTCACCGGGCCGCACGCCACCGATGAGGTGATGGCGGCGGTGCACCAACATCTGCCCCAACTGCATGACCCCTATATGGACCTGGTGCCTGCTCAGGGCATCCGCCTCACGCCGAAGCATTACGCCTACGTGAAGATCTCCGAGGGCTGCAACCATCGCTGCACCTTCTGCATCATCCCCAGTTTGCGCGGCGATCTGGTCAGCCGTCCGGTCGGCGATGTGATGCAGGAAGCGCAGAGCCTGGTCAACGCGGGCGTGAAAGAATTGCTGGTGATCTCGCAGGACACCTCTGCTTATGGCGTGGACGTGAAATATCGCACCGGCTTCTGGGGCGGCAAGCCGCTCAAGACACGCATGACAGAGCTGGCAATGGCGATGGGCGAACTGGGCGTGTGGGTGCGCCTGCATTACGTGTATCCGTACCCGCATGTGGACGAAGTGATCCCGCTGATGGCGCAAGGAAAAATTCTGCCGTATCTGGATATCCCGTTTCAGCACGCCAACCAGCGCATCCTGAAACTGATGAAGCGTCCGGCCAGCAGCGAGAACGTGCTGGCGCGCATCAGGCAGTGGCGCGAGATTTGCCCTGACATCACATTACGCAGCACCTTCATCGTCGGCTTCCCCGGCGAGACCGAGGAAGAATTCGAAGAGCTGCTGGATTTCCTGGAGCAAGCGCAACTCGATCGCGTCGGCGCATTCGCCTACTCGCCGGTGGATGGCGCAGTGGCCAATGCTTTGCCCAATCACATCCCGCCTGAAGTGCAACAGGAACGCCTCGCACGCCTGATGCTGCTGCAGGAAGAGATCAGCGCGGAGCGCCTCAGGCGCAAGATCGGCAAGACCATCACCGTACTGGTGGACGAGGTGGATGAGGACGGCGCGATCGCGCGCAGTTCCGCCGATGCTCCCGAGATCGACGGCCTGGTTTATATCCAGGACGGTCAGCGGTTAAACGCGGGGCAGTTCGTTGAAGTGAAGATCACCGATTCGGACGAGCATGATCTGTGGGCGACGATAGCCTGACCGGTGCCGGGACATAAGTCACTCATACTGTTGCTTGCTTGGTCGACCAAACACCGATATTCTGACCAAGTATCAACCCGCATAGCGGAGGTGCATCATGGTCAAAAAATCCGGTTCGTCAGAAGTTGAAAAGGTGTCCTGCACTATCTGCCGCAAAGAGGTTCCGCTATCCGAGGCGGTGGTTCCTGAGGCGGCTGACTATGTGGCGCATTTTTGCGGTCTGGAGTGTTACGCGCAGTGGAAGAAGAAGAGTGAACGCTCGGGGCAGCAGCGTGGCAAAGCCGGAAAATAACTGAGGCTGCAGCTCTGCGGTCCCGATAGCCGGGGGTATCTTTCAGTTTGCAGGTTTGGCGTCGCGCCTGTTGTCCCTGCGCTCCTGCATCTTGTTGCGCATCGCATCTCGTTCCTCCGGTGTCATTTCCTTAACGTGCTCGCGCATCTCCTTGCGGCGTTCCGCGCGCTGTTCTGAAGTCATGCGGTCACGATCCTTGCGAATTTCCTCGCGTAGCCTCGCGCGCTTCTCAGGGGGCATGTTCTCCAGGTGTTTGCGCATTTGCTTGCGTATCGCCTCGCGTTCTTCCGGTGATTTCTTCTGGAATTCCTCGCGCCTTTCCTTGCGTTTTTCGGCGCGCTGCTCCGGGGTCAGATTTTGCATCTCATTTTGCATGGTTTCGCGATCTCTGGTCGCGGTATCGTCGGCGATGGCGCTCAAGCTGAACGACGCGACGATAGCGGCGGCGACAATGGATCTTGGCAAGACTTTCATGACTTTTCTCCTGTAAGTGTTAACGACTGTTGTTCGGTGCGGGTGGATTGTACCCCTTTGAAAAAAGCATTGTTAACCAGACAACATTTCGGGGAAATAGTCGGATCACCTTTATTCATTTCACCGCCATAGTCTGCGGCGGTAACAAGCCCTTCAGGAACTTCGCCAAACTTTCCATGGTGGGCGCGATTGGAGAGCGCCGCCGCCAAACCAGCCCGATGATGCGTGATGCGCCCGGGGCGGCGAGCGGACGCAGTGCGACACGGGTACCGAGGTCGTGAGATTGCATTCCAGCCAGTGCCGGGATCAAGGTGACTCCAAGTCCCATGGCGACCATCTGGCGGAGTGTTTCCAGGCTGGTCGCACGAATTTCCTCATTGTCGAGTTCCGTCAGATGGCAAGCTTCCAGGGCCTGATTGCGCAGGCAGTGCCCTTCCTCCAGCAAAAACAGACCGGCATGAACCAGTTCATCGATATGTACCTCCCCTGCTGCGGCCAATGGATGGTCGGCAGGCACGGCGGCCAGAAACGGCTCGCAGAATAGCGGCACGATTTCCATGGCGGGATCGTCGACCGGCAAGGGCAGAGCCAGCAGACCCGCATCCAGCTTTCCCTCGGTCAAATGGGCAAGCACGTGCGGTGTCATTTCTTCGCGCAGCAACAGTCGCAATCTTGGGAAGTGCTCATGAACCAGGGGCAGGACATGGGGCAGGTAATACGGCCCAAGTGTGGGGATGACGCCGAGATGAATGGAGCGAACCATAGGGTCCTTGATTTGCCGGGATAACTCGCAAATACGGTTGGCCTCTTCGATGATGCGCCGGGCGGAATCCACGATTTCGCTGCCTGCCGGCGTGAGGGTCACGTATTTCAGGCTGCGATCGAACAAAGTGATGCCGAGATAATCCTCCAGCTTTTTGATCTGGGTGGAAAGCGTTGATTGGCTGACGCAGCAGACCTCGGCGGCATGGCCGAAATGTCCGGCATCCGCCAGTGCCACCACATAGCGCAACTCCTGCAGCGTCATGGTTTGCCTTATATAAAATGGATTAGAAGTTTCCATAAAATTCACTTGTTACATTGAGACTGGCATAGCTCTAATGACATTGTTGAGGTGCTTTGTAGCGACGCATCAGTGCCCAAGTTCTCGGTGAGTGTCCACATGGTTGAGAAAAAAATTCACTTGAATCCACTATCAAACTGTACATGTGCCGCTATCCATATCAACAAACGATTCCAGTAAAGCAATTCACATTATCAATGCTGGGGAAAATTCCCATGATTGATTCTGTCAATGACCTCGATTTACAAAATTCATTGCAATGTTGCTGCGGCCACTTCAGCACTTGAAGTCCGTGGTGTTGCTTGATTATCGGCACACGATTGACTGCGTCAATGATTGCGATTCATACAATTCGTTAGATTAGTTCACGCATTCGGACTTAAATCAGCGCCGTTGTGTGGCCGACGGTACTTGAAATCAGAGCCTTCAACAAACAAAGCAAAAATATTGCAGAACTCTGGAGTACAGCGAGTTGTTTTTGATGCCCGATGAGTTGTCGGGTTTCTTTCATGCAAAGAGGAGAAAAGAAATGGCTGACTTTGACAAGATGAGCAGGAGAGACTTTTTTACGATTACGGGCAAGGCCGGGTTGGCAACAATGGCGGCGAGTGCTGTTGGTGTTAATTTCGGCATGGTGCAAGTGGCCGAAGCGGCAATCGGCAAGGGAAAAGTAACACCGTTTCGTTTCGCGATACTGACTGACGCACATCTTTTTAGCCAGGCTTATCACAAATTTGATGCGATGCTGGAAAAGGCGGTCAATGACTGCAACAACATGAGGCCGATGCCTGATTTTGTTCTGTATTGCGGCGACATTGCACAGAATGGTCTCGATGACCAGTTGCAGAAGGGCAAGCGGATTCTTTCCAAGCTTAAAATGCCACTCAAGGTCATTCCCGGCGAGCATGATTGGTATCTGGATATGGGAGCTGCATGGCGCGGTCATTTCGGCAGTCCAACCTGGTCATTCGATCACAAAGGCGTGCACTTCATCGGGATGAACTCTATCCTGGTTAAAGATTTCTGGACTCCGGCCGGGTTGTCCGCCAAGGAAAGAATGGATGTGATGGAAATGCTGGAGAGCCCTATTGCCGGTCCGTGGGGTGTGCACGCGGAGCAGCTTGATTGGCTGAAGAAAGATGTGAAGAACCTCGCATCGGATACCCCAGTCGTTACCTTTACTCATTCACCATTGTGGGACTACTACCCGCGCTGGAATTTCCAGACTTCGGATGCGCCGGAGATCCGCGAGATCCTGTCGAAGTTCGAGCGTGTCATGTCATTCCACGGGCACGTGCATCAAACGGTATACAACAAGATCGGCAACATGGGATCGGTGGGGACGTTGTCCACCTCCTGGCCGTGGCCCTACCCTGATGTGAAACTGGCCTATCCTCAGCATCAGATGAATCGTTCTGATCCGGGAAACTTTGAAGATGGAGAAGGTAGTCAGTATATCGATCTGGAGAGCAACTTTACGGCTATGCATCATTACCAGCCGTTCGGTGACATGCTGACTCCGGCCATGAAAAACGGCTTCAAAGTCTAAGGAGGACATAGAGATGAAACTGACTACCAAAAATCGTTTTAACGTTGCCATGGGTTTGATCGTCCCTGCTGCATTGCTTGGATTGCTTGCGTCCAACCCGGCAGCAGCCAGAGAGCCATTTACCAAAGCTGAACTGGCTGCACAGGAAAAGGCGCTGCTCGCTGCGGTGAATCATGGCCGTGATCTATGGCACGGCACTCTTCCGTCGATGCAAACCAACGGGCTGGCATGCGGCAACTGTCACCCGGACGCGGCAGCGGCTAATCCTCAGACATTCCCCAAGTATCAGGCGAATCTGGGCAAGGTCATTCCGCTACGCGAAATGATCAACTGGTGCATCATGGTTCCGCAGATGGGGGCAGCACTGGATGTCAACGGTGATGACATGACTGCGATGGAGGCATATGCTTTTTATATGCACCGCGGGATCAAGATCGAACCGGGCCTGGCAACCAGGCAGACTGGACCTGTCGTGGTGAAATCGGGCCCCGGTTATCCATGGAAGGGATCCGGTATCGGCTACGACAAATAAATAAATCAGCGGGTGGTCGCGCTAACGGTCATCTGCTGATTTTTTAAAGGCCAGCAAAAAGGAGTTGAACAATGAAGGCAAGACATCTTATCTTAATTCTATTGCTGGGCAGTTCATCGGTCTGGTCACCTGCCTGGGCTGAACAAATTTGCGATACCCACGCCTATCCTATGTCTATCCATGCTGATCAATTCAAGGACAATGGCGATGGCACAGTGACCGACACTCGATCGAAACTGACGTGGATGCGTTGCTCGCTGGGGCAGGTCTGGTCCGGCACAACTTGCGTCGGCAAACCGAGTGCCCATACCTGGCAGTCCGCGAAAGCCGAGTCGTGCATACTTAATGAGCAGGGTGGTTATGCCGGCCGCAATGATTGGCGAGTGCCGCAGATACCCGAGCTGGCCATGATCGTTGAGCGCCAGTGCGCAAACCCCCGGACCAATCTTGCGCTGTTCCCGGAGACACCTGCGAGCTTCTTCTGGACCGCCACCGAGCCGGCTGATCCAGGCAATGCCTATGTGCTGAGCTTCGGTGTGGAAGGTGCCATGTATAAGAGCAGGGGAGAGACACTCAACGTTCGTTTGGTAAGTGGCGGGAAACCAATGTAGTGGCTTGGTGCAACAACGGTAATATTCAAAAGTGATTTTCTGCTTCCGACAAATACCTTCCGGCCTCCCGGATTCAACCCACCCCAGCCCTCCCTTGTCAGGGAGGGCGCAGGGAGGAGCTTGGCCTGCTGACGGTGATTCTAATCACCTCCCCTGATAAAACAACTAGCCATTCGACTAAGCTATCAAAAGACGATAGCCAAGTCGTTGGTTATGGCAAGGGGAGGTTGGGAGGGGTTTGATGCCGTGAGGGGTTAAGCAGTTTTGAAGAATTCCACTGCTTCAGCTTCCACCCGGGTGCGTTTCATCGGCGGCAAACTTTGCCAGATACGCTTGCCATAAGGTTTGCTGATCAGGCGCGGGTCGCAGATCATCAGCTCGCCGTGGTCGGTCTCGTCGCGGATCAGGCGTCCCGCACCTTGCTTGAGCGTGATGATGGCACGCGGCAACTGGTATTCCATGAACGCGTTGCGTCCCTGTTTGTTGATTTGTGCGATGCGCGCCGCAAGCACCGGATCGTCCGGCGGGGCGAACGGCAGCTTGTCTATGATCACCAGCGACAGCGCCTCGCCGCGCACGTCCACGCCTTCCCAGAACGACTGGCTGCCGAGCAGCACCGCGTTGCCGAGAGAACGGAAGCGCGTCAGCAGCTCGTTGCGCGAGCCTTCGCCCTGCAGCAACAGCGGGTAGTTCCAGCCGCGCCGGTCGAATTCGGCCTGCAGGATTTCGTGCGCGCGCTGCATCGCGCGCAGGCTGGTGAACAGCAGGAAGGCGCGGCCCTGGCTGGCTTCGATCAATGGCAGCGCGGCCTGCACCACTGCCTCGGTATAGCCTTCGCTGTTCGGCTCCGGCAGATTGGCCGGTACATACAGCAAGGCCTGTTCGGCGTAGTTGAACGGACTGTCCCAGCACGCGGTCTTGGCATTGAGCAAACCCATCTCGCCCTGATAGTGCGAGAAGTCCTGCTTCACCGCGAGTGTCGCGGAAGTGAATATCCAGGCGCGCGCACTGCCGACTATCTGCTTTTCAAAGATCTCGGCGATGGACAGCGGCGTGGTGTTGAGTTGCAGCGAGTGGTGGAATACCTCCAGCCACCTGACTTGATCCGGCTCGTCACCCTTCTGCCATTTGGCCAGTTGTTGCGCCAAAGCCTGTGCCCTTTGCCAGCAGTTCTCCAGCCCTTCACTGCGCTCCGCCTGCTTCTCCAGCATGCCGTTCAATTGCGCGAGCTTCTCGCTCAATGTCTTCAGTGCGGGCGAAAACTCCTTGAAATTCTCCGTGGCTGCTGCCGGCATCCGGCCTTCCTTCTTGAACACCAGCCGCAAGTCGCGCGCGGCCTTGTCCAGTTCGTCGCAGGCTTTTGGCAGCGGCGCAAAATCCTTGGCTCCAGCAGCTGCCTCGATGCGTGTGTCGCGCGCCAGATCGAGCAACAGCGTGGTGGACAGAGTTTCGCCGAAGAACAGGCTGGCGGTTTCCGGCAGCTGGTGAGCCTCGTCGAAGATCACCGTGTTGCAGGCAGGCAGCAGTTCCGCCACGCCCTCGTCGCGCAGCATCACATCCGCAAAGAACAGGTGATGGTTCACCACCACGATATCCGCTTTCATCGCCTCGGTGCGCGCCTTGAGCACGAAGCATTCCTTGTGGTTGGGACATTCCTGGCCGAGACAGTTGTCGCGCGTCGACGTTACCTGCATCCAGATCGGCGCGTTCTCCGGCACATCGGCCAGTCCGCTCTTGTCGCCGGAATCGCTGACCTTGGCGTAGCTCTTGATCTTGCCGAGATGCTTGATGTCCTCGCGCGTCTTGAACATGCCATCCGATTCTGTTCGTGATAGATGATAATGGCACACATAGTTCGAGCGCCCCTTGAGCAGCGCCACCGACACCGGCGCTTTCAATGCGTCGCGCACCATAGGCAGGTCCTTTTGAAACAACTGATCCTGCAGATTCTTGGTGCCGGTCGAGATGATCACCTTGCCGCCCGCCAACAGCGCGGGTACCAGATAGGCGAAGGTCTTGCCGGTGCCGGTGCCTGCCTCGACCACCAGTATCGCGTTGTCGCGTATCGCCTCGGCCACCGCCAACGCCATCTCGCGCTGCTGTTCGCGCGGACGGAATGAGTCCACCTCTGTGGCAAGCGGGCTTTGTTCGGAGAAGAAGCGTTCGACTTCGGCGGTCACAATCGGGGGGCGGAAATATTCCGGGTTGAAAGGGATATGGTTATTTGCCGGGGCCGGCATTATAGTGCGGCGGCGATTTTACGCGATGGCGTGCGGGAAGGTTGGGGATTTCGAGTATTTGATTGGCCTCGTGATATTCAAAAACAGGCCCCAGCATCGACACGGACAAGAATATTTAACAGGAGACATCATGCTCGTTTTTTCACGTATTGCGGTATTTTTACTTGCTGTCTTTTTGCTCGGCGCATGCGGTTCTGTCAGGCTGGGTAGGGATTTTGATGCGGGGGTATTCACAGCCAGGATCGAGCAGGGTATCACCACACAAAGCCAGGTTCGTTCCTGGCTGGGCGAGCCCTCCAGCGTGGGGGTCAGCGTGGCCGTCGATGGCGAGCGCTTCGACGAGTGGGCCTATTACTTCGCCGAAGGCGAGATAGCTGATATGAGCACAGCCAAAGTGAAAATCCTGCAAGTCAGGTTTGACAAGCATGGCAAGGTGCGGGGCTACAATTGGTCGGCATCCAGACAGTAGCTGCTGCAACGGGTGACAAGCGTTTCTTACCCGGCCATTGCGTTAAAAGCTGTTTTTGCACAGAATCCTGCCTTGACCAAACAAAAAATCGCGCAATTCAATTGATGCAACGAAACGATATGAATGAAAGACTACTCAGAATATTGGGCGGGGAAGAGAAATATTACCCCCGCGGCCTGGAGGATCAATTCCCGAGGATATTCGAGAAAATCATGATGCTCTGGGATAAACCCGGTATGAGTGCCTATTTTACGGAATTGATGGTTCCCGAGCGGCAAGACCGCGCCGGCTTTCCTCCCGATGTCGCCGCGGAAATTGTGCGATTGAGTCTGGTGCATTTCAGCTCTCACGCGCCTGCAAAGAACCAGGATATCTGGGATGTATCCACGGATAAATTTGCCACCTTTAAGCCGCCGGTAAACATCCTGAACGAGAACACCTGGAAGCCGCTTCCGGTTGACACTGCAAAGGCAGTAGAAAAACTTGGTATTCCATGCTCCGCCAGGGGCTTTCATCAGGCGGCAGTAAGCGGTGACCGCAGGGGAGTGGCCTTGTTTCTTGAGGCCCGTGTCAACACTGAAATCTCCAATGAACGTGGCTGGACCCCGCTGATGCTGGCGGCTTTCAATGGGCACGATGAAGTTATAAGGGTTCTGATCAAACATCAGGCGAACGTGCATGCCAGAGATTTACTCGGCAACACCGCCCTGCATTGGGCTGCCGATGCCGGACAAACGTCCGGTGCAAAATTGCTCATCGAGAATCGTGCGGAAGTTGACGCGATCAGCAATTCAGGCTTTACCCCCTTGTTTCAGGCATCCAAAGCCAGGCACCTGGGGGTCGTGCTGTTGCTGATCGACAGTGGCGCAAATCTGAATTCATCCATACGCGACGGATCGACAGCTCTACACAAGGCTGCTGCTGCCGGTTATACCGAAATTGTCCGGACACTTTTGTTCCACGGTGCCGATATGAAAATAATGAATCGCGACGGGGATACGCCGCTCACGTTGGCCGTGAAAAACAACCAGCAGTCCGTTATAAAAATATTGATGTCAGGCTCTAATAACCGGCAACCCGGGTTGGCATGATGTAATTGGATTTTTAGAGGTCTCCTCAAAGGATGTGCCGGTATGGCGAAAAGAAACTTCCCCTTAGCCAGTGTCTATCGCCTGCTTGAACCGGGGCCGGTGGTGCTGGTGACGACTGCGCACAAGGGCAAGACGAACATCATGACCCAGTCGTGGCACACGATGATGGAGTTCGAGCCGCCACTGGTGGGCTGTGTGATCAGCGGGCGGAATCACAGCTTTGATGCGCTGGTGGCAACCAGGGAATGCGTGATCAGCATCCCGACGGTGGAACTGGCGAAGCAGGTGGCGGGCATCGGAAACTGCTCGGGTAACAAGGTGGACAAGTTCAAAAAATTCAAGCTGACGCCGCTGCCCGCCTCACAAGTTGCGCCGCCGCTGATCGCCGAGTGCTATGCCAATCTCGAATGCGCGGTGGCCGATACCGGTATGGTGAACAAGTACAACTTCTTCGTGCTGGAGGTGGTCAAGGCGTGGATCGATCCCGCAATAAAGGACCCGCGCACCCTGCATCATCAGGGCAAGGGTGTGTTCATGGTGGCGGGCGATACGATCAAACTGCCTTCCCGGATGAAGTGACCCGGATGATGTGCACGATGGTGCGCCTGTTGCCGGCCTGGACCGCCATCGCCCCGTATGTCTTTTATCGCTGCCAAGATCATTCCGCATGGTCTACGCCGTGATTTTGATGCAAACCGCGGATATGGCCTGACAGGGCGATATGACGTATGCTTCATCCATCTGTTCCGCTAAAGGAGGAGTAAAAATGTCACGTTATCTGCGCAACCCTTTCGTTGTTCTGGCGCTTGGAGCGATCCTGGCCACTGCATGCGCCTCAACCCAGCTCAATTCGGTCTGGAAAGACCCGTCATACCAGGCCCGTCCCGCCACGATCATGGTCATCGGGATGTCCAAGAATCCGCTTAACCGCAGGTTGTTCGAGGATGAGTTCGTATTGCAGCTCAAGGCCCGCGGCACCGAAGCGATCTCGAGTTATACCGTTCTTCCCGACAAGCAGCGGGATGACCAGGAGGCGATCGCGGCCAAGGTGAAAGAGCTGGGAGCCGATACGATACTCATCACCAGGCTGGTCAGCAAAAAGACCGTGCAAACCTATGTGCCGGGGACGGTCTATTATCCCCCGTCCAATTACGGCACCTGGCCGGACTATTACGGCTATGGCTACCGCTACATGTACTCGCCGGGCTATATCGCCGAGGACGAATACGCGGTGATCGAGACCAACCTGTATGAAACCCGGCATGACAAACTGGTTTGGGCGGCTTCGTCCGAAACCGTGATGGGAGACTCATACCAGAACATGATCAAGTCCTATATCGGCATCATGGTGAAAGCGATGGCCGGGAATGGATTGCTGGGCAAGTGATCTGTAACCCGTTGGTGCTATAAGCAGTGCCTATTGATCTCTGTGATCGTCTCAAATAAAAGGTAGGCATGGCAAAACCCAAAACGATCTATGTATGCTCCGAGTGCGGCGGACAAACACCCAAGTGGCAGGGACAATGCCCGCATTGCATGGAATGGAACACGCTGATCGAATCGGTGGCCGAGGCAGTCACTCCAGGCGGCAAGAACCGTTTCAGCGCGCTGGCGGCGAGCGGCAGGGTGCAGATGCTCTCCAAAGTGGAAGCCGCCGAAGTGCCGCGCACGCCGACCGGCATCGAAGAATTCGATCGCGTGCTGGGTGGCGGGCTGGTGCAGGGTGCGGTGGTGCTGATCGGCGGCGATCCGGGCATCGGCAAATCCACGCTGTTGCTGCAAGTGCTGGCGCATCTGTCCAAACAGCAAAATACCCTGTACGTCAGCGGCGAAGAGTCGGCGCAGCAGATCGCGCTGCGCGCCAAACGCTTGTCCCTGGATGCGCGCAGCCTGCGCCTGCTGCCGGAGATACAGCTGGAAAGGATCCAGGCCGCCATCGCACACGACAAGCCGGACGTCGTGGTGATCGATTCGATCCAGACCGTGTATTCAGAGCAGCTCACTTCCGCGCCCGGCTCTGTGGCGCAGGTGCGCGAATGCGCCGCGCAGCTCACGCGCATCGCCAAGGCCAACAACATCACCATGATCCTGGTCGGGCACGTCACCAAGGAGGGCGCGCTGGCCGGGCCGCGCGTGCTGGAACACATCGTGGACACGGTGCTGTATTTCGAGGGCGACACGCATTCCAGTTTCCGTTTGATCCGCGCGTTCAAGAACCGATTCGGCGCGGTGAACGAACTCGGCGTGTTCGCGATGACCGAGAAGGGCTTGCGCGAGGTGAGCAACCCATCCGCGCTGTTCCTGTCGCAGCACGGCGAACAGGTCGCCGGTTCGTGCGTGATGGTGACGCAGGAAGGCACCCGCCCGCTGCTGGTGGAGATACAGGCGCTGCTCGACGAGGCGCATTCGCCCAATGTGAGACGCTTGTCGCTGGGTCTGGAACAGAATCGGCTGGCGATGCTGCTCGCGGTGCTGCATCGCCATGCGGGTATCGCCTGTTTCGACCAGGATGTGTTCATCAATGCAGTGGGCGGCGTGAAGATCACCGAGCCGGGCGCCGACCTTGCGGTGATCCTCGCGATGGTGTCCAGCCTGCGCAACAAGCCGTTGCCGGAAAAGCTGGTGGTGTTCGGCGAAGTGGGGCTGGCCGGTGAAGTGCGCCCGGTGCAGCGCGGACAGGAACGTCTGAAAGAGGCCGCCAAGCTGGGTTTCACGCAGGCGATCATCCCCAAGGCCAACGCCCCGAAGCAAAAGATTCCGGGCATGGAGATCATCGCGGTGGAGCGTGTGGAAGAAGCAGTCAACCGGGTGCGCTAGGAATGTCTATCCGAAATGAGCAGGCAACCGGCGATCGGTATTGGAAAATGAATCAACGAACAGGCGGAATTAGCATGCGGGCAATTCTTCTGGTTTTTTTCATGGCATCGGCAATCCCGGCAACTGCTTTTGCGGGCACACCCGGCGAGGTCGAAATAGGCGGTTATCTGCGCGAGGCAAACTTGCGCGGGTTTGACGGGAAGACGAGGAAGTTTTCCGACTTTAAGGGGAAGCCGCTGATCATCAATGTGTGGGCCAGTTGGTGCGGCCCATGCCGGGCAGAGATGGGTTCATTGAGTCGGCTTGCGCAACGGTATGGCGGAAAGCAGTTCAATGTGATCGGGATATCTACCGATGATGATGGCAACGCGGCTGCGGCTTTCATCAAACAGTCAAAAGTCACCTTCGAGAACTTTCTTGATAGCAAGTTGTTCCTTGAAAATATGCTGGGTGCCGATACGATCCCGCTGACCGTATTGGTGGACGCTCATGGCCGTGTACTCGAAAAAGTGCGCGGCGCCTACGAGTGGGATAGCCCGGAAACCATCGATGCGATAGGGGAGACATTTCACATCAAGTTGAAGCGTTAGACTGGAAGCGGTGAAGCGGTTTTGTTGTACAGTTGCATACATCGCGCTAAAGTGTGGCAGTAATTCAATAAAATGAATCGGGAGATCATCGATTATGGCGTTAACCTTACTGGCGGCACTGGCGATCTTCATTCTGCTCGCATTTTTCCGCTCTTCCATTATTGGCTGGACACTGGCGATGGTTGTGATCATTCCGGTGATTGCGATCCAGGCGAGCTTCTCGGATGCCGTTTTGCAGGGGATCGCTGTCGCACTGCTGTTGTACATCATGCTGTTCGGGATTCCATTTCTGCGCCGCAACCTGGTGAGCGGCACGGTACTCAAGTTGTTCCGCAATATCTTGCCGCAGATATCGGCCACCGAGCAAGAGGCGATCGATGCCGGCACGGTATGGTGGGATGGCGAACTGTTCAGCGGTAACCCGAACTGGAATAAACTGAGGGCTTTCCCCAAACCTTCCCTGAGCAGTGTTGAGCAAGCCTTCCTTGACAACGAGGTCGAGCAGTTGTGCGCCATGATCGACGATTGGGACATCACGCACCGGCGCGCCGACCTGCCGCCCGAAGTCTGGCAATTCATCAAGGACAAGGGTTTCTTTGGCATGATCATTCCGAAGCGATATGGCGGGCTGGAGTTTTCCGCGCAGGCGCATTCGGCAGTGGTGAGCAAAGTGGCCTCGCGCAGCGGCACGGCCGCGGTGACGGTGATGGTGCCGAATTCTCTGGGGCCAGCCGAGTTGTTGTTGCACTACGGCACGGAGGCGCAAAAGGATCAATACCTGCAACGCCTGGCAAAGGGACTGGATGTTCCGTGCTTTGCGCTGACCGGCCCGTTCGCCGGTTCCGATGCCGGCGCGATCCCCGATTATGGCGTGGTGTGCTATGGCGAATTCGCCGGGCAGAAGAACGTGTTGGGCATCCGGCTGACCTGGGAAAAACGCTATATCACGCTGGCTCCGGTGGCCACGCTGCTGGGCATGGCATTCAAACTGCATGACCCGGAACGCCTGCTCGGTGGCGAAACCATACGTGGCATCACGCTCGCCCTGATCCCCACCGATACACCCGGCGTGCAGATCGGTCGCCGCCACTTTCCGCTGAATTCCGCGTTCCTGAACGGTCCGACGCAGGGCAAGGAGGTGTTCATCCCGATGAATTACATCATCGGCGGGACGACGCGTGTGGGCCACGGGTGGCGCATGCTGATGGAATGTCTGGCTGCGGGGCGCTCTATCTCGCTGCCGGCCAGCAGCATCGGCGCGATGAAACTGGCAGCCCGCACCAGCGGCGCATACAGCCGGGTGCGCAAACAGTTCAAGCTGCCGATCGGCAAGTTCGAAGGTGTCGAGGAACCATTGGCACGCATCGGCGCGAATACCTATATGGTGGATGCGGCGCGCCAGTTCACTGCGCTGGCAGTGGATCTGGGCGAAAAACCTTCGGTGATCTCCGCCGTCATCAAATATCACGCCACCGAGCGCGGGCGCAGCGTGATCAACGACGCGATGGATGTGCACGGCGGCAAGGGTATCTGTCTCGGTCCCGACAATTACCTGGGACGGTTCTACCAGCAAACACCGATCGGTATCACCGTCGAAGGTGCGAACATCCTGACGCGCACACTGATGATCTTCGGGCAGGGGGCGATCCGTTCCCATCCCTACGTGCTGAAGGAAGTTGCGGCTACGCAAGACCATGACCGCAAGCGTGCCCTCCGTCAATTCGACGAGGCGCTGTTCGGACATATCAGTTTTGCGCTGAGCAATGCGGCGCGCAGCTTTGTGCTGGGCCTGAGCGGCGGTCGCGGTTTTCCGGTTCCGGAGGGTGCGGCCACCCATCGTTACTACCAGCAGCTGACCCGTTATTCGGCAGCCTTTGCGCTGAGCGCGGATGTGGCGATGGCGGTGTTGGGCGGCTCGCTGAAGCGGCGCGAGAAGATCTCCGCGCGCCTGGGCGATGTGTTGAGCCTGATGTATCTGTGTTCGGCGACGCTGAAGCGCTTTGAGGATGACGGCCGCCCTGACGAAGACCTGCCGTTGCTGGATTGGGCGATGCAGGACGCGCTGCACAAGATCCAGCAGGCTTTCGACGGTGTGATCCAGAACTTCCCGAACGCGATGGTGCGCGGGATGTTGAGCGTATTGATCTTCCCGTTGGGGCAGCGATTGTCGCCGCCATCGGATCATCTCGGGCATCAGATCGCCACGCTGCTGATGCAGCCCGGCGCGGCGCGGGACCGATTGACTGCGGGGATGTATATTCCCGCTGACGAGCAGGAAGCGGTGGGCGCGCTGGAGTCGGCTCTCGCCAGTACGCTGGCGTGCGAACCATTGCAGGTCAAGCTGGACGAGGCACGCAAGAGCCGCAAGCTGAAGGCGCTGGAAGAGTTGCTGCGCATCTCCGAGGCGCGCGACAAGGGCATCATCGACGCGGAGCAGGCCTTGCAACTGGAGCGCGATTACGCGCTGCGCCGCAAGGTCATCATGGTGGATGACTTTAGCCCGGAAGAGTTGCAGTCGAATCGGGGATGACCTCATTGCGCGACAAAGTCGTCTTCATCACCGGCTCCAGTCGCGGAATCGGGCGTGAGATAGCACTGCGTTGCGCGCGCGAAGGCGCGAAAGTGGTGATCACCGGCAAGACCGCGGAGCCGCATGCCCGGTTGCCCGGAACGATACACAGTGTCGCAGAGGAGGCAGTGCGGGCAGGCGGGCAGTCTTTGGCTATCCGGTTGGACGTGCGCGACGATCAGGCTATCGAGGCGGCGGTGTTGCAGACCGTCGAGAAGTTTGGCGGAATAGATGTGCTGGTGAACAACGCCAGTGCGATCAGCATCAGCGGCACACTGGGGACGCCCACCAAAAAATTGGACCTGATGTGGGACGTGAACATGCGCGCGACCTTTCTGGTGTCGCAGGCCTGCATTCCCTATCTCAAGCAGGCGGACAATCCGCACATCCTGACGATGTCGCCGCCGCTGAATCTGGATGCAAAATGGTTCGCGCCGCATTTGGCTTACACGATGTCGAAATACGGCATGAGCTTGTGCACGCTGGGCATGGCGCGAGAATTCGCGGCCGATGGCCACGGGAATAAAGCTATAGCGGTGAATTGCCTTTGGCCGCGCACCACCATCGCCACGGCCGCGATCGAGTTCAACTTTCCCGAGCCCGTTCTGCGCGCCTCGCGCAAGCCCGCTATCGTGGCGGATGCGGCCTATGCGATATTGACGCGCGACTGCCGCACTTGCAGCGGAAATTTTTTCATCGACGAAGAAGTGTTGCGCGAAGCGGGAGTGCAGGAATTCGAGCATTATGCGGTGTCGTCGGGTACGCCGCTTAATAACGACTTGTTTTTGGACGATTGATTGGCGCTTGAGAATATTAACTCCGTTCGCCCTGAGGTATCGAAGGGTCAGCAACAGCGCTAGGGTCTTCGATACCTCAGCCCGAACGGACTTTAACTTTATTTGATCGAATATGCAGTTCATAAAGGGAGGGATGCAGATGCAAAAGAACGATGTGATTTCGCCGGAACAGGCGGGCACCTTGCACGGATTGTTCGTCGAGCGCGCCCGCCGTACACCGGATAAACCCGCTTATCGCTATTTCAAGCAGAACGTCCAAACAACTTCTGGCCCGGCACCGGCATGGCACGACATCACCTGGCGCGAGATGCTGGCCGAGGTGGCGCGCTGGCAGATGGCGCTGTCCGGTGAAGGATTGGCCAAGGGTGACCGCGTCGCGATCATGTTGCGCAACTGCCCGCAGTGGGTGATGTTCGACCAGGCGGCGATGTCGCTGGGGCTGGTGGTCGTTCCGCTGTACACCGTGGACCGGCCGGACAACATCGCCTATATCATCAACGATGCTGACGTGAAGGTATTGTTGCTGGAAAATGCGGAGCAATGGCAGGCCTTGCGCACGGTGCGCGACCAGATCGGCGGTGTGCGGCGTTTTGTGAGTATTGACCCGGTGCGCGATGACGAGGAACCACGCCTGAAATCCATGGCGGAATATTTGCCGGCCAGCGCATCTTTGCACCCCGCGCCGCCCTGCAAGAGCAGCGAACTGGCCAGCATCATCTATACCTCCGGGACCACTGGCAGGCCGAAAGGCGTGATGCTCAGTCATGACAACATGTTGAGCAACGCGCATGCTGCACTGGGCACCTTTACGATGCGCGACGACGATTTGTTGTTGTCCTTCCTGCCGCTGTCGCACACCTTCGAGCGCACCTGCGGTTACTATCTCGCCATCATGACCGGTGCGACGGTCGCTTATGCGCGTTCCATCCCACTGCTGTCGGAGGACCTGCAGAGCATCCATCCGACCATCATGATCTCCGTTCCGCGCATCTACGAGCGGGTGTACGCCGCGATCAGTGCCAAGCTGGAAGAAGGTTCACCGCTCAAGCGCAAGCTGTTCAAGCTGGCGGTGGACACGGGTTGGGCGCGCTTCCTGCAAGAACAGGGGCGCGGTGGCTGGAAACTGTCGTTCCTGTTGTGGCCGCTGCTGAAGAAACTGGTGGCGCAGAAGATACTGGATCGCCTGGGCGGGCGTTTGCGTACTGCCGTCAGTGGCGGTGCGGCGCTCGCGCCGGAGATCTCGCGCATGTTTGTCGGTCTTGGCCTGCCGGTAGTGCAGGGCTACGGACTGACCGAGACCAGCCCCATCATTTCGGGGAATCATCTGGAGAACAACTACCCTGACAGCGTCGGCCAGCCGATACGCGGTGTGCAGGTGCGCATCGGCGAGCAGAACGTGCTGTTGGTGAAGGGGCCGAACGTGATGTTGGGTTACTGGAACAATCCGGAGGCGACCAGGGCGATGATAACTGAGGATGGTTGGCTGAGTACCGGCGATACTGTCGGCATCAGTGATACCGGACACATCTACATCACCGGCCGCATCAAGGAGATCATCGTCATGTCGAACGGTGAGAAAGTCCCGCCGGCCGACATGGAACAGGCGATCCTGCGCGAACGCCTGTTCGATCAGGTGATGGTCTACGGTGAGGGCAAACCCTATCTGGTCGCACTTGCGGTACTCAATCCCGAGGCTTGGTTGAAATTCGCCAAACAGGTCGGCGTGCGTGCCGATATGGCGGAAGCCCTCACGGACAGTCGCATTCAGGCCGAGGTGTTGAAACGGATCTCGGATAATCTGAGTGCTTTCCCCGGCTATGCCAGGGTGCATCGGGTGTTGCTGCTGCAAGAACCCTGGGGCATAGAAAACGGACTGCTCACGCCCACCTTGAAGATCAAGCGCGCCAAAGTGGTCGAAAAATTTGCGGATCAAATAAATGAACTTTATGACGGGCATTGATCATGGCTGAACATCAGCATGCGAACACCACCCTGCCGCAGCGCGAGCCAACGATCCGGATGGCGGCGATGCCTTCCGATGCCAATTACACGGGCGACATTTTCGGCGGGTGGCTGATGGGGCAGGTGGACATCGCGGGCAGCATCCCGGCGCTGCATCGCGCCAAGGGCAGGGTCGCAACGGTGGCGGTGAATTCTTTTGTGTTCAAGCAACCGATCTTCGTCGGCGACATCGTGAGTTTCTACACCAGGATCGTGAAGGTGGGGAATACCTCGATCACCGTAGAGGTCGAGGTCTATGCGCAGCGCGATCCGGCCAAGCCGGTATGTGTCAAAGTGACCGAGGCCACGCTGACCTATGTGGCAGTGGATGACAACCGCAAGCCCAGGGTTGTTCCGCCGGAAGAATAAGCGCATCATTGGCGGAGCATAATTTTTCAGTTGGGTATTTTTTCATAACACTTATAGGGAGAGATAATCATGATGATCAATAGAACAGTGGTGGGTGGGTTGGTGGCAGGTGCGATATTGGCGATGTCCGGAACAGCGGCCGCTTCCGGGTTTGCGTTGATCGAGCAGAGCGGCAGCGGCCTGGGCAATGCCTATGCGGGTGGTGCGGCCATCGCGGAAGATGCCAGCACGATTTTCTTCAATCCGGCAGGCATGTCGCGCCTGAACGGCAAACAGGTCGTGGTGGCGGCTCACTTCATCAAGCCGTCGGCGAAATTCTCTGATACCGGCTCTACCGCTGCCGCATTGCAGACATTGGGCGGAAATGGCGGTGATGCGGGTGGTTTGGCGCTGGTGCCCAATGCCTACTTTGCGATGGAAATGAATCCGCAAACACGCATCGGCTTGGGCATCAATGCGCCTTTTGGCCTGCAGACTGAATATGACACGACCTGGATGGGTCGCTTTCAGGCGATCAAATCCAAACTGCAAACCATCAATCTGAATCCATCTGTTTCCTATGATGTGACCGACACGATTTCGCTCGGTGCCGGGCTGAACTATCAGCACATTACTGGGGATCTGACCAGTGCCGTGAATTACAGCGCAGCTGCTTTTGCCGCTGGCGGCGGTGGCTTGCTGACTGCGATTGGTGGAGCAGGTGTAGAAGGTGTGAGCACGATCAGCGGCAGCGATTCGGCATGGGGTTATAACCTGGGTGCATTGTTCAACGTCAGCCCGCAGACTCGGATAGGCGTGGCATACCGTTCCCAGATCAAATACACATTGAGTGGTACGGTCGCATTTTCCAATGTGCCGGGTGCCTTGGCAGCGAGCCCGACACTTGCAAACGGCGGCGTGACACTGCCGATCACCATGCCGGATTCTTTCTCGGTGAGCGGCCTGCATCAGTTGGATGACAAGTGGGATGTGATGGCGGATGCGACCTGGACCGGTTGGGGTGTGTTGCAACAACTCAAGATCGACCGCACCTCGGGTGCAAACGTGCTGACCGTGCAGGAGCACTGGAAGAACACCTGGCGTTTTTCGGCTGGGACGAGTTATCACTATAACGAGCAATGGACAGCGCGTGCCGGCTTGGCTGTCGATCAGGCGCCGGTAACCGATGCGTACCGTACCGCACGGATACCCGACAATGATCGCACCTGGCTCTCGGTGGGTGGCCAATACAAACCATCCAAGGATAGTGCAGTGGATTTCGGTTATGCGCATCTGTTCGTCAAGGACTCGTCGATCGCCGATATGCAAAACCCCGACAAAGGAAATCTGGTCGGAACCTACCAGAACAGCGTTGATATCTTCAGCGTGCAATACGCTTACAATTTCTAAGCCAGCATGATGTTGACGACGGGAAGGTTCGCCTTCCCGTTTTTGCTTCACGAACCCGTTTTGGAGCAGTGTGATGAAAAGCAATTCTCAGATACGCAAGGTCGCCGTGTTGGGGGCGGGTGTGATGGGTGCGCAGATCGCCGCACATCTGGTCAACGCTAATGTAGAGACGCTGCTGTTCGAGCTGCCCGTAAAAGAGGGTGATCCGAACGGCAACGTGAACAAGGCGCTGGATGGGCTGAAGAAACTCGACCCTTCACCCATTGCCAGCCCGGCCAGGATCACTTTCATTCAGCCGGCCAACTACGACCAGCATCTGGAGAAGTTGCGCGAATGCGATCTGATCATCGAAGCGATCGCCGAGCGCATGGACTGGAAGTCCGACCTGTACCGCAAGGTTGCGCCGTTCGTGAACAATAACGCCATCTTCGCCAGCAACACCTCCGGCCTGTCGATCAACCAATTGGCGCAGGCGTTCCCCGAGAATCTGCGCCACCGCTTCTGCGGCATCCACTTTTTCAATCCGCCGCGTTACATGCACCTGGTCGAGCTGATCCCTTGTGCGGCAACCGAAGCGCCGCTGCTCGACCAACTGGAGACCTTCCTCGTTTCCACGCTGGGCAAGGGCGTGGTGCGCGCCAAGGACACGCCCAACTTCGTCGCCAACCGCATCGGCGTGTTTTCCATGCTCGCTACCGAACATCATGCGGCAGCATTCAACCTTGGCTTCGACACCGTGGATGCGCTGACCGGGCGCTATCTCGGCCGTCCCAAGAGCGCGACCTTCCGCACGCTGGATGTGGTCGGTCTCGACGTGTTCGCGCACGTGGTCAACACCATGCGCGAGAACCTCACCGACGACCCATGGCACAAGCATTTCGAATTGCCGGACTGGTTCGGTTATCTGGTAGATCAGGGCGCGCTGGGGCAGAAGTCCAAGCGCGGCATCTACCAGAAGGTCGGCAAGGAGATCCACGTGCTGGATCTGCATACCAGACAATATCGTTTGTCCGATGCCCAGGTGGACGAGGGCGTAAAGGACATCCTGCGCGAACGCGACTGGGCAAAGAAGCTCGCTGGGCTGCGCAACCACACGCATCCGCAGGCGCAGTTCCTGTGGGCGGTGTTCCGCGATGTGTTCCACTACTGCGCGCTGTATCTGGAAGTGATCGCCGACAACGCGCGCGATTTCGATTTCGCGGTGCGCTGGGGTTTCGGCTGGGACAACGGCCCGTTCGAGATCTGGCAGGCGACAGGCTGGCAGCAAGTGGCGGGCTGGATCGCCGCCGACATCGCGGCAGGCAAGGCGATGGCGAACACGCCGCTGCCGGCATGGGTCACCGAACCAACGCGTACCGGTGTTCACACTCCGCAAGGCTCCTTCGCTCCGAATGTAGGGTGGATAAGCGTAGCGCATCCACCTTTATCCGCCGGGGCCGGAGTTCCGGTGGATGCGCTGTCGCTTATCCACCCTACTCCACCAGGAACTTACCAACCCCGCTCCACACTCCCAGTCTACCGCCGCCAACTCTTCCCGGACAAACTTGTCGGCGAGGAACGCCACTATGGCGAGACCGTGTTCGAGACCGACGAAGTGCGGATGTGGCACATGGGTGACGGCATCGCCATACTCAGTTTCAAGACCAAGATGCACATCGTCAGCAACGAAGTGCTGGACGGCATCCTGCGCGCGGTGGATGAGGCCGAGGCGCATTTCACCGCGCTGATCCTGTGGCAAGTGGAGCCGCCGTTCTCGGCAGGCGCGAACCTGCTGCAACTGATGCAGGGCGTGCAGGAATTGGCGCAAGACGCGGGCATGCTTGGCAAACTTAAACAGGCTGCAAGCCGCGTCAAATATACTGTCGCAGGCGGTGGTGGATTGGGCGAAGTGTTCAATGCAGCAACAGGAAATGTGGCGCGAGTTGCGGATGTAGTCGCCAAATTCCAGCAAGTCTCGCAACGCCTGAAATACGCGCAGGTGCCCACCATCGCCGCTGTGGATGGCCTGGCGCTCGGTGGCGGCTGCGAATTCTCGATCCATTGTTCAAGGATCGTCGCCACGCTGGAAAGTTACATCGGCCTGGTCGAAGTGGGCGTCGGTGTATTGCCCGCAGGCGGCGGTTGCAAGGAGATGGCGCAACGCGCGGCACAGGAAGCGCAACGTTTTGCCAGCGACAACCGCATCGACGTGTTTCCCTACCTCAGGCGCTATTTCCAGAACATCGCGATGGGCGAGGTCTCCAAGAGCGCCGAACTGGCGCGTGAGATGGGCTACCTCAGAGCATCGGATCGCATCGTGCTGAACCGCTTCGAGCTGCTGCACATCGCCAAGGAAGAGGCGAAAGCACTTAACGCCACCGCCTACCGTCCGCCGCTGCACCAGCGCCAGATCGCCGTGGCCGGACGCACCGGCATCGCCACCCTCAAGGCTGCGATGGTCAACATGCTGGAAGGCGGATTCATCTCCGAACACGACTACGACATCGGCTGCCGCGTCGCCGAGACGATGTGCGGCGGTGATGTGGAGGCGGGCAGCCTGGTGGATGAACAATGGCTGCTCGATCTGGAGCGGAAGAACTTCATGGAGCTGCTGGCGACCGAGAAGACGCAGGCGCGCATCGAGCATATGTTGAAGAATGGGAAGCCGTTGCGGAATTAGGATTGCCACATAGGCCGTTGCTGTATTTCTGATAGTGAGTTTATTGATGCGTGTTTATCATTTCTTAAAGGCACACTATAAAATTAAAGGTCTCGAACTGGTTATCCAGACCAAACGGGGTCAGCATCGAATTCGAAATCAGTAAGTAATAGGGGACGTACCACGTTTTATTGAGGAGTGAGCAAGTGAACAGGTCGCAGACATTAAAGTTGCTGGCTGAACATAAGCCGGTGTTGGCGCAGCGCTTTGGCGTCGCGCGCTTGGCCTTGTTCGGCTCGGTCGTGCGCGACGCGGTGAAAGAGGGTAGTGATGTGGACGTACTGGTTGCGTTCGATGGCCCGGCGACCTCTGTGCGCTATTTTGGGGTGCAGTTTTACCTGAAAGATTTACTCGGGGTGCCTGTTGATCTGGTGACGGAGAAATCCTTGCGTCCAGAGTTGCGGCCTTTCATCGAGAAGGAGGCGGTGCATGTGTAGGGGCGTATGGCAAAACGCCCATGATAAACGGTAACAGGGTGCGCCATAAAGGGCGTATTGCCATACGCCCCTACGGGAGACAAACATGCCCGATCAACCAAACGAGCATCACCGTCGCAGCCTTCGTTTGAAGGGGTGCGATTATTTGCAAGCGGGGGCGTATTTTGTGACTATTTGCGCTTATGGCAAGGCATGTTTGTTTGGTGAAATCGAAAGCGGTGTTATGCGATTGAACGAGTACGGGGAAATCGTGGTGTCTGAATGGTTGAGGTCGGCGGAGGTTCGATTGGAAATCGAATGCGGTGAATTTGTGGTGATGCCGAATCATTTTCACGGCATCATCCACATCGTAGGGGCGTATGGCAATACGCCAATTTCCCGCGATGAACAGAATAAGGCGTATTCCCACAACAGGAGCGTATTGCCATGCGAAAAGGGCGTATTGCCATACGCCCCTACGTCGCCATCGCGCAATGTTGGGGCAATGGTGCGTGGTTTTAAGGGTGCAGCAAGCAGGCGCATCAATCAAATTCGTAATACGCCCGGCGCTCCGGTATGGCAGCGCAATTATTATGAACACATCATCCGTGACGATGCGGATTACAATCGTATTGTCGAATATGTTGCCAACAATCCGCAGCAATGGATGGAAGATTCGTTGCATCCATTATCCGTAGGGGCGTATGGCAACACGCCCCAAGAATCCCATTCACACAATATTGAGAGGTAGCCATGACCAAACAAGTCCAGGAAGCCTACATCGTCGCCGCGACACGCACGCCGGTCGGCAAGGCGCCGCGCGGCATGTTCCGCAACACCCGTCCCGATGATCTGCTGGCGCATGTGTTGAAGAGCGTGCTGGCACAAGCGCCGTCCCTCGATCCGGCCAGCATCGGCGATGTGATCGTCGGCTGTGCGATGCCGGAGGCGGAGCAGGGCATGAATGTGGCGCGCATCGCGTTGCTGCTGGCCGGGTTGCCGAACACGGTGCCGGGGCTGACGGTGAATCGTTTCTGCTCCTCCGGTTTGCAGGCGGTGGCACTGGCGGCGGATCGCATCCGGCTCGGCGAGGCCGAAGTGATGCTGGCGGCGGGCGTGGAAAGCATGAGCATGGTGCCGATGATGGGCAACAAGATCGCGTTCAATCCGGCCATCTTCGAGAACGAGCATGTCGGCATCGCCTACGGCATGGGACTGACGGCGGAGAAAGTGGCCGAGCAATGGCATGTGTCGCGCGATGCGCAGGATGCGTTCGCGTTGCAGAGCCATCTGCGCGCGCTCTCCGCGATCAATAATGGCGAATTCGAAGACGAGATCACGCCGTACCGGATCACTGAGCATCTGCCGGACATGGGCAGCCGCGAGGTCAAGGTGAAAACGCGCGAGGCGGCGCAAGACGAAGGCCCGCGTGGGGATACCTCTCTCGAAGCGCTGGGCAAACTCAAGACGGTGTTCGCGCTGAAAGGCTCGGTGACGGCGGGCAACAGTTCGCAGATGTCGGACGGCGCAGGCGCGGTGTTGTTGTGCAGCGAGTCCGCGTTGAAGCGCTACAACCTCACGCCCATCGGAAGATTCATGGGCTTCAGCGTGGCGGGCGTGCCGCCGGAGATCATGGGCATCGGCCCGAAGGAAGCCATCCCGCGCGCATTGAAGCAAGTGGGCTTGAGCCTGAAAGACATGGGCTGGATCGAGCTCAATGAGGCCTTTGCCGCGCAATCGCTGGCGGTGATCGGGGATGTCGGTCTTGACCCGACTATCGTCAACCCGCTCGGCGGCGCGATCGCATTGGGCCATCCGCTCGGCGCGACCGGTGCGATTCGCACCGCTACGCTGCTGCACGGACTGCGCCGCCGCAAACTTAAGTACGGCATGGTGACGATGTGCATAGGAACCGGGATGGGTGCGGCAGGAATATTTGAATCGCTATAGGAAAATGATGATGAAAAAGATCTTATTGGCCGTATTGCTGTTTCTGTCCACTCTGGCGCAAGCTGCCGACGTCTCATGGGTCAAGCTGCCGGACACGGTCTATCTTGGCAGCCGTGACCTGGTGCTGAACGGCGCGGGGGTGCGCAGCAAGTTCTTCCTGGATCTGTATATCGCGGCGCTGTATCTGGTTGACAAGAAATCCAGCGCGGAGGCGGTGCTGGCCGATAGCGGCGAAAAGCGTATAGCCCTGCATTTGTTACGCGATATCAGTGCAGACAGTTTGTTCAGCGCATTCAACAAGGCCTTGTTGGCCAATCACACGCCGGCCGAACTGGCCAGCCTTGATGCGTCGATCAAGCAATTCAGCGCGATCTTCATCGCGATGAAAGAGGTAAAAAAGGGCGATATCATCACGCTGGATTATCAGGCTAGCCGCGGCACGCAGATCAGCGTGAACAGCGTGCTCAAGGGCACGATCGCAGGCGGGGCATTCAATACCGCGCTGCTGAAGATCTGGCTGGGCGACAAGCCGGCCCAGGACGACCTCAAACTGAAGTTGCTGGGCCGGTAGTGAACAAAGCGGATAGTCTGAACGCAGATTGTCATGCGGCCGGATTGAATCATGCCGCACTGAAGCAAGCGATGCTGGCGCAGGGTGAGTCGTGGCATAGCCTGGTGCAGGAACGCTGCCCGCATCTTTTCGCTGATGTCCCGGTTTTCATCGGCACTGCACAGTTGCAGCAGATGCGCGCGGTGATAGAGGCAGTGGAGCGGGTGGTGAAATTGCCCGGATGGGAGGATGCCACTAATAACGACCATCATTCTGCCCTGGGCGTTTTTTATGGCTACGACTTCCACCTCAACGAACAGGGCGCGCACCTGATCGAGATCAACTCCAATGCGGGCGGTGCTTTTCTCAACGCGATGCTGATCGACAGCCAGCGCGATGCAGGATTGCCGGGTTCAGCAGTAGGTGCGGACGATCTCGATCAAACTTTTCTTGCGATGTTCCGGAACGAGTGGCGTTTGGTGCGCGGCGATGCACCGCTCAAAACCATCGCCATCGTGGACGAACAACCGGAAGGGCAATATCTCTATCCCGAATTCCTGCGGGCAAAAAAAATGTTCGAGTCTGCGGGCATCGCTGTGCGCATCGTCGATCCCTCTGCACTGCAGGAGCGCGATGACGGCTTGTATTTCGAGGAAATGAAGATCGATCTGTTATACAACCGGCTGACGGATTTTTCCCTGCAACAGCATCCCGTATTGCTGAAGGCGTATCTGGACGGGCGCGTGGTGCTGACGCCGGATCCCGCGCACTATGCCTGCTACGCCGACAAGCGCAATCTGGCGCGGCTGAGCAATGCGGAAGGCTTGCGTTTGCTGGGTGTTAATGAAGCCGACATCGCGATTCTGCAAACGGGTGTGCCGCATACCATAGTCGTGCGACCAGAGATGGAACAGGTGCTGTGGGCGGAGCGGAAACAATGGTTCTTCAAGCCGAACAGCGGTTATGGCAGCAAGGGCGCGTATCGCGGCGAGAAACTGACCAAACGGGTGTTCTCCGAGATATTGCAGTCCGACTATGTCGCGCAAAAAATGGCCGTGCCGGGGGAGCGCAGCGTATGCGTGAATGATGCCGAAGCTGTGCCGCTCAAGTACGACGTGCGTTGTTATGTCTACGACGGGCAGATACAACTGGTTGCGGCAAGGCTGTACCAGGGCCAGACCACCAACTTCCGCACGCCGGGCGGCGGCTTCGCGGTTGTGCGGGTGGTCGGTTAGAATGAACGCATGCTGATCTATTCATTTCTTGCCGTCGGTACCGGTGCGGCTTTCGGTGCATGGCTGCGCTGGGGCATGGGGCTGTGGCTCAATCCGGCGCTGCCCGAGTTGCCGCTGGGCACGCTGACCGCCAATCTGGTCGGCGGCTATCTGGTCGGCCTCGCGGTCGCATTTTTTACGCAGTACCCCGGCATGTCCACGGAATGGCGGCTGTTGATCATCACCGGTTTCCTCGGCGGGCTGACGACCTTCTCGACCTTTTCGGCAGAGACCGTCACGCTGTTGCTGCGCGGCCAGTACGCCTGGGGCTCGGCGATCATCGTCACCCATCTGGGTGGTTCGCTGCTGATGACGGTACTCGGGATACAGACTTTCAAATGGTTTAATACTTAGGGGCGCGATCATGAACCTGCTTTCGTTCTACATCAGTGAAAAGCAACATCATGACGGCAAGCCGCTGTATGAATGGTTGCTGGAAAAAGCGAAGGGGCTGGGTGTGCAGGGCGGGTCGGCGTTTCGCGCCATTGCCGGGTTCGGCCGGCATGGGAAGATGCACGAGGATACTTTCTTCGAGCTGGCCGGGGAACTGGCGGTCAAGGTCGAGTTCATCCTGGATGATGCGCTTGCCGAGCAGTTGCTGAATGAATTGCGCATGCAAAAATTGAAGGTGTTTTATGTGAAGCAGACGGTGCAAGCCGGAGTGGTCTGAATGCCGTGTGATCACGGTGTCCGCGCAGGGCCGGACGGGTTGAGGTCTTTTTCTACGCAAGGAGGAGTGATGATGAAAAAATTCTTGGTGGTGATGTCGTTATGGTGCCTGATGGGTACGGCGGCGCAGGCAGCTGTCCATGGCAAGGAAGTCAATTATCAGGCGGAAGGAGTCACCCTCAAGGGTTATATCGCCTATGACGATGCCTTCAAGGGCAAGCGCCCTGCCGTGCTGGTGGTGCATGAGTGGTGGGGGCACAACGAGTATGCGCGCAAGCGGGCACGCATGCTGGCGAAACTTGGCTATACCGCCCTGGCCGTGGACATGTATGGCGACGGCAAGCAGGCTCATCATCCCGATGATGCCGGCAAGTTCGCCACCGAGGTGAGCAAGAACATGCCGATGGCCAAGGCGCGCTTCGAGGCCGGCATGAACTTGTTGCGCAAGGAAAAGACCGTGGATGCTGGAAAATTGGCCGCGATCGGCTATTGCTTCGGCGGCGGGGTGGTGCTGAACATGGCGCGGCAGGGTGAAGACCTGAAGGGTGTGGCGAGTTTCCACGGTTCACTGGGCACCGACAGTCCCGCCCAGCCCGGCAAGATCAAGGCGCGCATCGTATCGTTCTCCGGCGAAGCCGATCCGATGATAAACGCGGACAGCGTCGCAGCTTTCAAGAAGGAAATGGATGCTGCGGGAGCGAACTATCGGGTAGTCACCTATCCGGGTGCGCAGCATTCTTTCTCCAATCAGGATGCGGATGAACTAGGCAAGAAGTTCAAGCTGCCGCTGGCCTACAATGAAAAAGCCGACAAGGATTCATGGCAGCAGGCGACAGTGTTTTTGAAAGAAATTTTTGCTAAGAAGTAGCCGCATGTTGAATTAAAAAAAACGCCCCGTTCGAGGCGTTTTTGTTTGCGCAAGGACTTTAGGCTTACGAAGCAAAAAAGTCTTTGACCTTGTCCATCCAGGATTTTGCGCGCGGGTTGTGGCGTTCGCTGTCTTTGTCGTTGATAGCCTCAAACTCGCGTAGCATTTCCTTCTGGCGCTCGGTCAGATTCACCGGTGTCTCCACCGCCACGTGGCAGTGCAAGTCGCCATGACTGGAACTGCGCACGCCCTTGATGCCCTTGCCGCGCAGGCGGAATATCTTGCCGCTTTGGGTCTCGGCCGGGATCTTGATCGTTGCCACTCCGTCCAGCGTGGGGATCTCGATCGAACCGCCGAGCGCGGCGGTGCTGAAGCTGATCGGCATCTCGCAATGCAGGTCGTTGTGGTCGCGCTGGAACACCGCATGCGGTTTTGTGTGGATCACCACATACAGATCGCCGGGGGGGCCGCCATTCGCGCCATGTTCGCCCTCGCCGGAGAGGCGGATCCGGTCGTCGGTGTCCACGCCAGCGGGAATTTTCACCGACAGCGTTTTGTGCTGCTTGATGCGACCGATGCCATTGCAATCCTTGCAGGGCGAAGCGATCATCTTGCCGGTGCCGTGACAGCGCGGACAGGTTTGCTGGATGGAAAAGAACCCCTGCTGCATGCGTACCTGGCCATGCCCGGTGCAGGTGGTGCAGGTGGTCGGGCTGGTGCCGGGTTTGGCGCCCGTGCCCTTGCAGGTTTCGCATTCCGCCATGGTTGGCACGCGGATCTGTGTCTCGGTACCGCGCGCGGCCTGTTCCAGCGTGATCTCCATGTTGTAGCGCAGGTCGGCACCGCGCTGCACATTGCTGCGTCCGGCATTTCCGCGCCCGCCGCCAAATATGTCGCCGAAGATGTCGGAAAAATCGAATCCGGCCGCGCCTGCCCCTCCCGCACCGAACGGATTGCTTCCGCCCTCGAATGCGGCATGGCCATGCTGATCGTAAGCGGCACGCTTCTGTGTGTCGCTCAGTATCTCGTAGGCTTCCTTGGCTTCCTTGAAATGTCCCTCGGACTTGGGGTTGTCCGGATTGCGGTCGGGATGATGCTTCATCGCCAGTTTGCGATAAGCTTTTTTGATCTCTTCGTCAGAAGCGTCGCGGTTGACGCCGAGGACTTCGTAGTAGTCTTTTTTGTTCATTGCTGTGAAAGCTGTGAAAAGTGAAATGTGAAATGTGAAACGTGACAACAAGCCGCGTTGCGGCTTGTTGCGGTGGAGGCTAATGCGCTTAGCGCGTTATGCCGAAACCAAACGAGTTGCGGCTTCATGTCTTGTCCTTGAGCGATTTCATAAGGGCTAGTGTGAGCGCTGAAACCTCATCGAGCCTGGATTGGGTAGAGGTGATGTCAGTGCAGTATTTTAGACGGATGGAAAGATCAAGTTGGGTGTCGAGCTCAGCAAGTGAACCAGTCGCTACGCCAAGGAAGTAAAGCAATTCCTTGGTGCCGCTTCGAGCCGACCCTTCCGCTATATTTGACGGAACAGAAACGGCCGCTCGGCGCATTTGCGAAGTTAATCCAAATTGTTCTTCCCTTGGAAAGGCGGATGTGAGGCGGTAGATGTCCTCTACCAGTAGCATGGCACTTTGCAATACACGCAAATCTTTGTGATTGCGCCGCACGTTTCACCTTTCACTTTTCACGGCTTGTCTTTTACTTCGGTGAACTCGGCATCCACCACATCGCCTTCATCCTTCTTGGCTTCCGCGCCGGATGCTGCACCCGCATCCGAGGCTTGCGCCTTGGCCTGCTCGGCTGCATACATCTTTTCACCCAGCTTTTGTGCGGCGGTCGCCAGTGCTTCAGACTTGGCCGTGATGGCATCCTTGTCGTCGGCCTTCACTGCTTCTTCGGCATCTTTCAAAGCGGCTTCGATGGCAGATTTTTCGTCCGCACTCAGGTGCTCGCCATATTCCTTCAGCGATTTGTGCGTGGAGTGGATCAACGCGTCGAGCTGGTTGCGAGCGGTCACCAGCTCTACCGCCTTGCGATCGTCTTCGGCGTTGGCTTCCGCGTCCTGCACCATGCGCTGGATCTCCGCTTCGCTCAAGCCGGAGCTGGCCTGGATCTTGATCTTGTTCTCCTTGCCGGTCGCCTTGTCCTTCGCCGACACATGCAGGATGCCGTTCGCATCGATGTCGAAAGTCACTTCGATCTGCGGCATGCCGCGCGGCGCGGGCGGAATGTCGGATAGATTGAACTGCCCCAGGCTCTTGTTGCCGGAAACGATCTCACGCTCGCCCTGCAGCACGTGTATGGTCACCGCGTTCTGGTTGTCGTCGGCCGTGGAGAACACCTGCGAGGCCTTGGTCGGGATCGTGGTGTTCTTCTTGATCAGCTTGGTCATCACGCCGCCCATGGTTTCGATACCCAGCGACAACGGGGTCACGTCCAGCAGCAGCACGTCCTTGACTTCACCTTGCAGCACGCCGCCCTGGATCGCCGCACCGACAGCCACGGCTTCGTCCGGGTTCACGTCCTTGCGCGCTTCCTTGCCGAAGAATTCCCTGACCTTTTCCTGCACCATCGGCATGCGCGTCTGGCCGCCGACCAGGATCACGTCGGAGATGTCGGACGCGGAAACACCCGCATCCTTCATCGCGATCTTGCACGGCTCGATGGTGCGGGCGATCAGGTCTTCGACCAGGCTTTCCAGCTTGGCACGGGTGATCTTCACCGCCAGGTGTTTCGGGCCGCTGGCATCCGCGGTGATATAGGGCAGGTTCACTTCGGTCTGTTGCGCGGAAGACAATTCGATCTTGGCTTTTTCCGCAGCGTCCTTTAGGCGTTGCAGTGCCAGCATGTCTTTTTTCAGGTCGATGCCGCTTTCCTTCTTGAACTCTTCAACCAGATGTTCGATCACGCGCATGTCGAAGTCTTCGCCACCGAGGAAGGTGTCGCCGTTGGTGGACATCACCTCGAACTGGTGTTCGCCTTCGATCTCGGCGATGTCGATGATGGAGATGTCGAAGGTGCCGCCGCCCAGGTCATACACCGCGATCTTGCGGTCGCCTTCCTGCTTGTCCAGTCCGAACGCCAGCGCGGCCGCGGTCGGTTCGTTGATGATGCGCTTCACTTCCAGTCCGGCGATGCGACCGGCATCCTTGGTGGCCTGGCGCTGTGCATCGTTGAAGTAGGCAGGCACGGTGATGACCGCTTCGGTCACCAGTTCGCCAAGGTAGTCCTCGGCGGTCTTCTTCATCTTGGCCAGCACTTGCGCGGAAATCTCGGGTGCGGAGATCTCCCTGTCGCGCACCTTGATCCATGCGTCGCCATTCTTGGCCTTGACGATGTTGTACGGCACCATATCGATGTCCTTTTGTACCATCTTTTCCTCGAAGCGGCGGCCGATCAGGCGCTTCACGCCGTATAGCGTGTTCTTCGGGTTGGTCACCGCCTGGCGTTTGGCCGGCGCGCCGACCAGCACTTCTCCGTCTTCCATGTAGGCGACGATGGACGGTGTGGTGCGCGTGCCCTCGGCGTTCTCGATCACCTTGGTCTTGCCGTTTTCCATGATGGCCACGCAAGAGTTCGTCGTGCCCAGGTCGATACCGATGATTTTTCCCATGATGAATCCTTTCAATTAAATTGGCTTTCAGTTGAATGCTTAAAGATTGAATACTTTTGTTGTCTTGCCGCCTAACATCAGGGCGGCGCTGGATATTTCAAGTGCTTGATATGGAGAAGGGAGAAGAGGGAAGAGGGAAGGGTAAAAACTCCTCTCCGAATTAAGTGAGTGCGGTTTTACCCTTAACCCTTCCCCCTTAACCTTTCTCCCTTTAACCCTTCCCGGAATTTATTCCTTCCCCTTCGCCACCATCACCATCGCCGGGCGCAACACCCGGTCATTCAGCGCATAACCCTTCTGCATCACGCTGACCACGGTGTTGGCGGGCTGGTCGCTGTCCAGCATGCTGATCGCCTGGTGCTTGTGCGGATCGAGCTTCTCGCCGAGCGGATTGATCTCGCTGATGTTGAATCTCTCGAAAACCCCGGACAGTTGCTTGAGCGTCAGTTCCATACCGCTCTTGAAGCTCTCCACCGTTGCGGTTTCCACCGCCAAGCCGGCTTCCAGGCTGTCCTTCACCGCCAGCATCTCGCTGGAGAAGCGCTCCACGGCGAATTTCTGCGCCTTGCCCACGTCCTCGGACGCGCGGCGGCGGATGTTCTCGCCCTCGGCCTTGGCATACATCCACGCGTCATAGTGTTCCTGCGCCTTGCGCTCGGCTTCCTTGAGCAGCTCTTCAGGGCTGGGCATCACATCCGCAGTGCCTGCGGCGGCCGGCTGGGGTTCGATCGGCGGGTTGGTATCGTTTTGCTCCATGCTGCTCTCCTGGTTTCGACTGGTGGCTAATGGGGGCTGGGTCATTAATTTCAAGTACAGCGGCAAAAATATTTTTGCCGCATGAGATAATGCGCGCCATTCAGAAGCTGTAATTCCATGTCCACCCCCAAGAACTACTACTGGCGCATCGCCGGATTCTATTTCTCCTATTACGCCTTCGTCGGGATGTTCTCGCCCTACTGGAGCCTGTACCTGAAGTCCATCCGGTTCAGCGCCATCGAGATCGCCATCCTGATGTCGATACAGCCGGTGACGCGCATGATCGCGCCCAACATCTGGGGCTGGCTGGCCGACCGTACCGGTAAAAGATTGCAGGTGGTGCAGATCGCCGCGACCCTGAGCGCGGTGTGTTATCTCGGCGTGTTCGCCACCACCAGTTTCTGGGGGATGTTCCTGGTGCTGGCGCTGATGGGCTTTTTCTGGAGCGCCTCGATGCCGCTGGTCGAGGCGACCACGCTGTCCTATCTCGGCAAGCACAGCGCACGCTACGGGCGTATCCGTTCGTGGGGTTCGATCGGTTTCATCGTCTCGGTGGTGGGGCTGGGTTATGCCTTCGACTACATCGCCATCTCCTGGCTGCTGTGGGCGGGGGTGGTCTGCGAACTCGGCATCCTGATCTTCTCGCGGCAGATCCCGCATGTCGAAGTGCTGGCGCATCACACCGACCATCAGCCGATCAGGCAGATCGTGATGCAGCCGCGCGTGCTGGCCCTGCTCGGTGCGTGTTTCCTGATGTCGGTCGCGCACGGCCCTTACTATACTTTTTATTCGATCTATCTGGTCGAGCACGGCTACGCGAAAAGCGCGGTGGGCGGACTGTGGGCGCTCGGGGTGATCTGCGAGATCGGCGTGTTCTTCCTGATGCCCATGCTGGTGCGCCGTTTCGGCTACACCCGCATCCTGCTGGTCAGCTTCAGTGCCGCGGTGGTGCGCTTCCTGCTGATCGGCTGGGCCGTGGATAGTCTGGTGCTGCTGCTTGTCGCGCAGATGCTGCACGCGTTGAGCTTCGGGGCGTATCACGCCGCGTCGGTGGGACTGATCCATGAGTTCTTCCAGGGTCGGCATCAATCCAAAGGGCAGGCCCTGTTCGGCAGCCTGACCTACGGCGCAGGCGGCATGCTGGGCGGCCTGGCCAGCGGCCCGATCTGGCAACACTACGGCGCCACCGTGCTGTACTCGTGCAGCGCGGGCGTGGCGTTGCTGGGGTTGCTGCTGATAGTGTGGAAGCAGGGGATGGCGGGTGCACAACAAACGGAATGATAATAGATCATCATTTCGACTCGTGCAGGAATGATGCAGCAAGCTGCCAAGCCGCTGCTGTTATGGCATAATCGCCCGCTCTGAAAAAGTTGAACAAGATGAGCGCGCAAACCCTGTACGACAAACTCTGGAATGCTCACGTGGTGCGGCAGGAAGCCGACGGCACCGCGCTGGTCTATATCGACCGTCATCTGGTGCATGAAGTGACCAGTCCGCAGGCCTTCGAGGGGCTGAAGCTGGTCGGGCGCAAGCTGTGGCGCAGCGCTTCGATCCTGGCTGTGGCCGACCATAACGTGCCGACCACCGGGCGGGCGCAGGGTATCGCCGATCCGATCTCGCGTTTGCAGGTGGAGACGCTGGACAGCAATTGCGCCGAGTACGGCGTGAATGAATTTAAAATGAATGACGTGCGACAGGGCATCGTGCATGTGATCGGGCCGGAGCAGGGAGCGACCCTGCCGGGCATGACGGTGGTGTGCGGCGATTCGCATACCAGCACGCACGGCGCCTTCGCCGCGCTGGCGTTCGGCATCGGCACCTCCGAGGTCGAGCACGTGATGGCGACGCAATGCCTGCTGATGAAAAAAACCAGGGCCATGCAGGTGTTGGTGGAGGGTGTGCTGGGCAGGGGCGTCACCGCCAAGGACATCGCGCTGGCGGTGATCGGCAAGATCGGCACGGCAGGCGGCACCGGCTATGCGATCGAGTTCGCCGGCAGTGCGATACGCGGCCTGACCATGGAAGGGCGCATGACGGTGTGCAACATGGCGATCGAAGCGGGCGCGCGCGCCGGCATGATCGCGGCGGACGATACCACCGTCGACTATCTCAAGGGCCGCCCGTTCGCGCCGCAAGGCAAGATGTGGGAACAGGCGGTGACTTATTGGCGGACTTTGCACAGCGATGAGGGCGCGCAGTTCGACGCGGTGGTCAAGCTTGATGCCGCGCAGATCAAACCACAGGTGACCTGGGGAACCTCGCCGGAAATGGTGGTGGCAGTGGACGGGCGCGTGCCGGATCCGGCGACCATCGGCGATGCGGTCAAGCGCGGCGCTGTCGAGCGGGCGCTGCAATATATGGGTCTGTCGGCGAATACTCCTATCAGCGAGATCAAAATAGACAAGGTGTTCATCGGTTCCTGCACCAATGCGCGCATCGAGGATATGCGCGCTGCGGCAGCGATCGCGCGCGGCAAGTATGTCGCGTCGAACGTGAAGTTGGCGATGGTGGTGCCCGGTTCCGGTCTGGTGAAACGGCAGGCCGAACAGGAAGGCCTGGACAAGATATTCATCGCGGCCGGTTTTGAATGGCGCGAGCCGGGCTGCTCTATGTGCCTGGCGATGAACGATGACAAGCTCTCGCCGGGCGAGCGCTGTGCCTCGACTTCCAACCGTAACTTCGAGGGCCGGCAGGGTCAGGGTGGGCGCACCCATCTGGTCAGTCCGGAGATGGCTGCGGCTGCGGCGATCGCCGGGCATTTTGTCGATGTGAGCAAGGTCAATTAAATGCAGAAATTTACTGTGCTGGACGGATTGGCAGCGCCTTTGGACAGGGCCAACGTGGATACCGACGCGATCATCCCGAAGCAGTTCCTGAAATCGATCAAGCGTTCCGGCTTCGGCCCGAATCTGTTTGACGAATGGCGTTATCTGGACCACGGCGAGCCGGGCAGGGATAACACCCGTCGTCCGATCAATCCTGATTTCGTGCTGAACCAGCCGCGCTATCGGGGCGCGCAGATCTTGCTGGCAAGAGAGAATTTCGGCTGCGGATCTTCGCGCGAGCATGCGCCCTGGGCGCTTGAGGATTTCGGCTTTCGCGCCATCATCGCGCCCGGTTTCGCCGATATATTTTTCAACAACTGCTTCAAGAACGGTTTGCTGCCGATCCGTTTGCCGGCGGAGCAGGTGGATGCGCTGTTCAGGGCCGTGGAGGCCACGCCGGGCTTTCGTTTGAAGATCGACCTGGAGCGGCAGAGCATCACTGCGCCGGACGGCGGGGTATACCAGTTCGAAGTCGAGACATTCCGCAAGCATTGTCTGCTGAACGGTCTGGATGACGTCGGCCTGACCTTGCAGCATGTTGATGAGATCAGGGCGTATGAGGCCAAGCATCGCGCCGCGCAACCGTGGCTTTTTGTGTGAAATGTGAAATGTGAAATGTGAAATGTGAAACGTTACCCTCCCGGCAGGGAGGGTGGCGCGAAGCGCCGGGTAGGCATCACTTTTCACGGTTTCACCTTCACGTTTCACGTATTTTTTGGGATTCAGAATGAAGATCGCAGTATTGCCCGGTGACGGGATCGGACCGGAGATCGTTGCGCAGGCTGCCAAAGTGCTGGAAGCGTTGCGCCGCGACGGCCTGAAGATCGAGATGGAATATGCGCACATCGGCGGCGCGGGCTACGACGCGGCGGGCGATCCGTTTCCGGCGGCGACTGAAAAGCTGGCGCTCGCAGCAGATGCGGTGCTGCTCGGCGCGGTGGGCGGCTACCAATACGATACGTTGCCGCGGCCCATGCGTCCGGAGCAGGGCCTGTTGCGCATCCGCAAAGGCCTGGGCCTGTTCGCCAACCTGCGCCCCGCGATGGTGTATCCGGAGCTGGTCAATGCTTCCAGCCTGAAGCCGGAACTGGTGTCGGGGCTGGACATCATGATCCTTCGCGAACTGACCGGCGACATCTATTTCGGGCAACCACGCGGCATACGCACCCTGGAGAACGGCGAGCGGCAGGGCTTCGACACCATGCACTACAGCGAGTCGGAGATCCGCCGCGTGGCGCATGTCGGTTTCCGGATCGCGATGAAACGCGATAAAAGGATGTGCTCGGTGGACAAGGCCAACGTGCTGGATACCAGCATGTTCTGGCGCGAGATCGTCACCGACGTGGCGAAAGAATATCCGGAGGTGGTGTTGTCGCACATGTACGTGGACAATGCCGCTATGCAACTGGTGCGCGCGCCCAAGCAGTTCGATGTGATTTTGACCGGAAACATTTTTGGCGATATTTTGTCGGACGAGGCGTCGATGCTGACCGGCTCCATCGGCATGCTGCCGTCGGCTTCGCTGGATGGCAACAACAAGGGCCTGTATGAGCCGTGCCACGGTTCCGCACCGGACATCGCGGGCAAGGACATCGCCAACCCGCTGGCGACGGTTTTATCGGTGGCGATGATGATGCGCTACACTTTTGCAAGGGCAGACATCGCGCAGCGTATCGAAGCCGCGGTGCGCAAGGTGTTGCAGCAGGGATTGCGCACCGCAGATATACACGAGCCGGGCATGCAGAAAGTCGGCACGGCGGCGATGGGTGATGCGGTGGTCGCGGCGCTCTGACAACAGTGAAGGGAGAAGGGGGAAGAGAGAAGGGTAACGGCGGTGCAGCGGTTTTCCCCTTCCCTCTTTTCCCTTGAGCACCGCAGGTGCGATCCCTTCCCGGATTAACATTTGGCGGCAAGTTTTTTAGGAAAGCAATTATGACCAAGCAATACGACGTATGCATATTGGGCGCAACCGGTGCGGTGGGCGAGGCGATGCTGGCCATACTGGAACAGCGCAAGTTCCAGGTACGCAACATTTATCCGCTCGCCTCCAGTCGCTCGGCCGGTTCGACGGTCCAGTTCAACGGCAAGGAGGTCACCGTCATCGACGTGGATGATTTTGATTTCGCCAAGGCGCAGATCGGCCTGTTCTCGGCGGGCGGCAGCGTGTCGGAAAAATACGCCCCGATCGCCGCCGCGGCCGGTTGCGTGGTGATCGACAATACCGCGCACTTCCGCTATGACAAGGATATTCCGCTGGTGGTGCCGGAAGTGAATCCGCACGCCATCGCGCAGTACAAGAATCGCGGCATCATCGCCAACCCGAACTGCTCGACCATCCAGATGCTGGTGGCGTTGAAGCCGATCCATGATGCGGTGGGCATCGCGCGCATCAACGTCGCGACCTATCAGGCAGTGTCCGGCACCGGCAAGGAAGCCATCGACGAGCTGGCCGGACAGACCCGCGCGCTGTTCAATCAGCAGGACGTCGAAGTCGAGGTGTATCCGAAGCGCATCGCTTTCAACGTGCTGCCGCAGATCGATGTGTTCATGGACAACGGCTACACCAAGGAAGAGATGAAGATGGTGTGGGAAACACAAAAAATCATGGAAGACGATTCTATCCTGGTGAATGCGACCGCGGTGCGGGTACCGGTGTTCTACGGGCACTCCGAAGCGGTACACATCGAGACACGCAAAAAGATCACCGCCAACCAGGCGCGCGCCCTGCTGGAGAAGGCGCCGGGCGTGATCGTGCTGGACAAGCGCGAGCCGGGCGGCTACCCGACCCCGATCGAGGCGGCGGGCAACGACGCGACCTATGTCGGGCGCATCCGCGAAGATATCTCGCATCCGCTGGGCCTGGATCTGTGGGTGGTGAGCGACAATGTGCGCAAGGGTGCGGCGTTGAACAGTGTGCAGATCGCGGAGATTCTGATTGCAAAGTATCTCGATTGAAGAGTTGCGCCGGGCCGCTTTTGGCCGTGGATCGGGCAGGGTTTGAATTGTTGCAAGAAATTATTAGCTTGTGCTGATAACTCTATGATGTTATTTTCTATTGTCCAATAAATAAGGTGAGGGTGATGGCGTGCGAAAATCACTGGAAAAACAACTAGCCATTCCACTGGGTCGGCAAACAACTTTGCATAGCCAATCGGCCAAACCAGCAAAAACGCTGGCAAGTCGCTGGTTAGCTTTGCATAGCCATTCGGCTAAGTCACCCAAAGACAGTGACATAAGCCGCTGGTTAACGCCGACCAAGTGGCCGGTTATGTTAAAACTGCTCGGGTTCGTTGCCGGATTGACGCTGTCCGCAACTATTTCCGCCGTGGGTATGGGTGGAATCAATGTGACTTCCGGTCTCGGGCAGCAGCTCAAGGCTGATATTGACTTGGTATCGGTCAGCAAGACCGAGAAAGTCAGCCTGGTTGCGCGCCTGGCCTCACCCGAAGTCTACAAGGGTGCCGGCCTGGACTATCCGCATGGCAACAAATTCAAATTTCAGATCGAGAGCCGTGCGAACGGAGAGCCATACCTCAAGGTGAGCAGCGCGCAGCCGGTCAACGATCCTTTCGTGGTCATGCTGGTGGAATTGACGTGGTCGTCGGGGAGGTTATTGCGCGAATACACCTTCCTGCTGGATCCGCCGGGCTATATTGCCGAACTCCCCGTGCAGGCGGAAGTGCAGCCGGTCGCACCGGCAGTTGAATCCGCAGCAGTTCCCGCTGCTGACATGCCGGTTGAGCCGGTCGCTGCGCCGGAAGCGCCTGGTTTTGTGGAACAGGGCGAAACGCTGGCTGCATCCGCACCCGCAGCTGCGCCCGTAGAGCAGGTTGTTCCGGAAGTGGCGGCCGTGCCCGAGGATATCACTGCCGGCGGCATCACCGTGCCGAACGAAGAGTGGCTCGCGGTTCAACGCGGTGACACCTTGAGCAAGATCTCGGCGCAATACAAGCCGGCTGATGTGAGTCTTGAACGTATGCTGGTGGCGCTGTATCGCGCCAATGCCAGCGAGTTCGACGGAAAAAACATGAACCGTATCAGGGCCGGAAAGGTTCTGCGCTTGCCCAATCCGGACGAAGTCGATCGGGTAGGGCAGTCAGAGGCGGTCAAGGAAATCCGTGCCCAGTCAGCCGATTGGAATTCATACCGGCAAAAACTGGCCGGTGCCGCATCAATGAGCAGCCAGCCGCAAGCAGCCGAGCAGGTTGCCAGCGGCAAGATTGCCAGTTCGGTTGCCGACAAGGCTCCGGTTGCCAAGGAATCTGCCAGGGAAGTGCTCAAGCTGTCCAAGGGTGAAGCCCCCGGCGACCGGGCGGCGGCCGGTGCCGGTGGCAAATCCATGAGTGCGCAGGACAAGGACAACGCCGCGCAGGAGGATGCGATTGCAACAGCCAAGGCTGGCAAGGAACAGCAGACCCGCACGGCCATGCTGGAAAAGAATCTTCAGGACATGCAGCGGTTGGCCCAGTTGAAGTCTGCTGCAGCGGCACTGGCGCAGCAACCTCCAGTTGCCGTTGCTCCCCCGGTGGCTGCCAGTGCGGTGACGACCGCAGCGAGCGGGGTCAAGCCGGCACCGGTTGCCAAGCCCAAGTCCAAGGCACCGGTCAAGCAGGAGCCGTCACTGGTCGATCAGATTCTGGCCGAGCCACTTTATCTCGCCGGCGCTGCGGGAGCTTTGGTTGTCCTGATCGGCCTGGGTTGGCTGGCAAGTCGGCGAAAAAAAAAACCGGCTATTGATGTTCTAAGCCAGTTTAACGGGGATTCTGGTTCGAGATCCGGGCATATCGCCGCTCCGTCCGTGCCTGCCCCGGAGCCGGGCCATTTTACCGGCATGGTTGCAGCCAAGGCTGCAACGAGCGAACAATCGCAGGAAGCCGATCCGATCAGCGAGGCCGATCTGTTCCTCAATTTCGGACGCGATGTGCAGGCCGAAGAAATTCTCAAGGACGCGCTGAAAGACACACCGAATAACCACAGGATCCATCTCAAGTTGCTGGAGATATATGCCAATCGCAGGGATCTGGGTTCCTTCGCGACCATCACGCGCCAGTTGCAGGATTCAGGTGATGAGGAGGCCATTCAGCAGGCACTTGCAATGGGACGCGAGCTGGATCCGAATAATCCCATGTATGGCGGTAGCGGAACCAAAAACAAAGAAGATTCGGGCAGTACGAACACGCAAGCACCGGTCTTCAATGCCATGCCGAGGTTGGTCACGGGTGATGCGCCGCCAGCAAAACCGGTTTCTGTCGATTTCGATTTGGGTGCTCCGTCCGCTGAATCAGCCCCATCTCCGGAGCAGGACTTCTTGGCTGATGCGGAACAGACCGTGACACTGTTATCTCCCGAAATTGCAAACAAGCCGGCCAGGGAGCTGGACTTTGACATCACTTCCACCCATCCTCCGGTGTCTGCGGCGGGCGGACAAACAAGATCAGCCCGGCCAGATTTGGGCGATTTGATTTTCGACGTGACAGGTAGTCGTCCCGGGGCGCCGGTGGCCTCCGAGCAGGCAGAAGTTCCGTTGCCAAAATTGGATGGCATGACCTTTGATATAACAGGCAGCAATCCATCCCAGCCGGAAACACAACCCGACGCCGGCAAACCCGCGCAAGCGGACGATGGCATGATGGAATTCACACTGGATTTCCCGGTTGAAAATAAAGCCGGGGAATCTGTGGCGACAGCACAACCCGCGGAAGTGGGTTTGGCGGGGATCAGCCTGAATTTCGATGCTGCCGCCACACCTGCTGCCAAGACATCTGAAAATGCTGCCCCGGCATCCGAAAACAAGGATGAACACTGGCAGGAGGTTGCCACGAAACTCGATCTGGCCAAGGCCTACCAGGAAATGGGTGACGCCAGCGGAGCGCGTGAGATCATCGAGGAAGTCATGCGCGAGGGCGATGCCGGGCAACGCGAAGCTGCACAATCGCTGCTCGCCCAACTCGGCTGATCAGAAGTTATTGGCTACGGCAGCCCGGAAACCGGGCTGCCGTTTTCTATTGGAGCTTCAATGAGTTTTCATCCCGCCGCGCAAATTCTGACCTGGTGCCTGCTGGTTGCGACCATGCAGTTGCTGGCGCTGGCGGAATTGCTGACGGCTGCCGGTTTGGTCCTGCTCGGTGCTGTTGTGATTTCACGGCATAAATTCATCCAGTTGTTGCGCCGCACGCGCTGGATCATGTTGTCGCTATTGCTGATCTACGCTTACAGCACGCCCGGACAACCGCTGTCGGAAGCGCTCGGCATATTCAGTCCGAGCCGTGAAGGATTGGGCGATGGCGCGCTGCAACTCACGCGCTTGCTGGCTGCCTTGGCGGGATTGGCGATATTGCTGGATCGCCTGCATCGCCCGCAGCTGATCGCCGGACTTTATACCCTGTTCGCACCATTGCAATGGCTGGGACTGTCGCGTGAGCGACTCGCCGTGCGTCTGGCGCTGACGCTGCAATATGCCGATGCCGCGATGTTGCGCGAGACGCATACCTGGCAAGACAACTTGCGCAGTTTGTTTGAGCCGCATGGCGAGACCGGCAGACAAATGGAGCTGGCACTGTATCGTTTTGCTATCGGCGACGGGCTGCTGGTCGGCTTTGCGCTGCTGTTGTTAATCGCCGCTCTGTGATGAGGATCGCGCTGGGTGTGGAATATGACGGCCGCCCGTATTGCGGCTGGCAGAGCCAGGCGGATGGGCGCACCGTGCAGGACACGCTGCAACATGCCCTGAGCCGGATTTCCGGTGAACCGATCGCGGTCATCGCGGCGGGACGCACCGATACCGGCGTGCATGCATTGGAACAGGTGGTGCATTTTGATACCGGCGTCGAACGCCCGCTGACGGCCTGGGTGCGCGGCGTGAATGCGCTGCTGCCGGAAAGCATCACCGTGCTGTGGGCACATCCGGTGGCGGATGAGTTTCATGCGCGTTTTTCTGCTCATGGCCGGAGCTATCGCTACCTGTTGCTCAATCGCCCCACGCGCAGTGCCATCCATGCCGGAAAAGTCGGCTGGTTTCACGCGCCGCTGGATGAGGGCAGGATGCGCGAGGCGGCGCAGCATTTGTTGGGCAAACACGATTTCAGCGCGTTCCGCGCGGCGCAATGCCAGGCGAATTCACCGGAGAAACACCTGCGCCAATTGGATATACGCCGCGAGGGCGAGATGCTGATCTTTGATGTGAGTGCCGATGCGTTCCTGCATCACATGGTACGCAATATCGTCGGCTGTCTGGTTTATGTCGGCAAAGGAAAATATCCGCCGGCCTGGCTGGCCGAAGTATTGGCCGGGCGCGAGCGCAGCTCCGCCGCACCGACCTTCGCGCCGGATGGCTTATACTTGCGTCGAATCACTTACGATGCGAAGTGGGGCTTACCACAGACAGAGGACTGAGGATTGCTATGGAGTGCGGCGACTTGTCGCCGCTTTCTAAGCGCAGACGTGTCTGATATAACTACTAGCCATTCGACTAGGCTATCAAAAGACGACAGCCAAGTCGCTGGTTATGCGCACTCCAAACACCCCTGAGGAGAAATATGGTTACACGTGTAAAAATCTGCGGTATCACCCGCGTGGAAGATGCCTTGGCGGCTGCACACACCGGTGCGGATGCCATCGGGCTGGTGTTCTATCAGAAAAGCCCGCGCCATGTCGGTATCGAGCTGGCCGCGCAACTGGCAGCCGCGCTGCCGCCGTTCGTGTCCGCGGTCGGGCTGTTCGTGAATGCCGAAGCGGCTTTGGTGCGCGAGGTGTTGGCGCGTGTGCCGCTGGATCTGCTGCAATTTCACGGCGATGAAACGCCGGAGTATTGCGGGCAATTCGGCAAACCCTATATCAAGGCGATCCGCGTCAAGGCCGGAGTGGATTTGCTACAATGCGCGGCGCGTTTTCATGCCGCCAGGGGTCTGCTGCTGGATGCCCATGTGGAAGGTGTGCCGGGCGGTACCGGAACAAGTTTCGACTGGGCGTTGATACCGGGGCAGTTGCCGTTGCCGGTGGTATTGTCCGGCGGTCTGGCTGCGGAGAACGTCGCGGCAGCTATCCGGCAAGTGCGGCCCTGCGCGGTGGATGTGTCGAGCGGTGTGGAGGCGGCAAAGGGTATCAAGGACGCGGCGAAGATCGCCGCTTTCATCAATGAGGTTAAGCAGATTGACTTACAACTATCCCGATAGCAGCGGCCACTTTGGCCCTTATGGTGGCATCTACGTTGCCGAGACGCTGATGGGCGCGCTGGAAGAGCTGAATCAGGCTTACGAAAAATATCGCCACGACCCCGAGTTCGTCGCCGAACTCAATTACGACCTCAAACATTACGTCGGCCGCCCCAGTCCGATCTATCACGCCAAACGCTGGTCTGAACAACTCGGCGGCGCGCAGATATATCTCAAGCGCGAAGACCTCAACCACACCGGCGCGCACAAGATAAACAACACCGTGGGACAGGCATTGCTGGCCAAGCGCATGGGCAAGCCGCGCGTGATCGCCGAGACCGGCGCGGGCCAGCATGGGGTAGCGACGGCGACCGTCGCGGCACGCTACGGGATGGAATGCGTGGTGTACATGGGCTCGGAAGACGTGAAGCGCCAGGCGCAGAACGTGTACCGGATGAAGCTGCTCGGAGCGACGGTGGTGCCGGTGGAAAGCGGTTCCAAAACGCTCAAGGATGCGCTCAACGAAGCGATGCGCGACTGGGTGACCAACATCGAGAACACCTTCTACATCATCGGCACGGTGGCCGGGCCGCATCCGTATCCGATGATGGTGCGCGATTTCAATGCCATCGTCGGCAAGGAATGTGTGGCGCAGATGCCGGAACTGGCGGGCCGCCAGCCGGATGCGGTGATCGCCTGCGTCGGCGGCGGCTCCAACGCGATGGGGGTGTTCCATTCCTACATCGACATGCGCGGTGTGAGGCTGATCGGTGTGGAGGCGGGCGGACTCGGCATCAACAGCGGATCACATGCCGCCCCGCTGACCACCAACAGTCCGGTCGGCGTGTTGCACGGCAACAAGACCTATCTGATGCAGGATGCGGACGGCCAGATCATCGAGACCCATTCGATCTCGGCCGGGCTGGATTATCCCGGCGTCGGTCCCGAGCACAGCTGGCTGAAGGACAGCGGGCGCGCCGAATATGTGGCGATCAACGACGACGAAGCGCTGCGCGCGTTTCACGACCTGTGCCACCTGGAAGGCATCATCCCGGCGCTGGAGTCCAGCCACGCGCTGGCGCACGCCGCGAAGATCGCGCCGGGCATGGGCAAGGACAAGGTGCTGCTGGTGAATCTTTCCGGTCGCGGCGACAAGGACATGGCGACCGTGGCGCGCGCCTCAGGTATTGAGTTTTAGGGGTATCGAATTTTAGGGAACATCATGTCGCGCATACAAACCACTTTCGACAAGCTCAAGCAGCACCAGCGCAAGGCGTTGATCCCGTTCTTTACTGCCGGTGATCCGCATCCGAAGTTCACCGTGCCGCTGCTGCACGCCTTGGTGGAAGCCGGTGCGGACGTGATCGAGCTGGGTGTGCCGTTCTCCGACCCGATGGCGGATGGTCCGACCATACAGCGGGCTTCCGAACGCGCGCTCAAGCATCATGTCGGGTTGCATCACGTATTGGACATGGTCGCCGAATTCCGCCGCAGCGATGCCGGTACGCCCATCGTGCTGATGGGCTATGGCAATCCGATCGAAGCGATGGGTTGGGAGACCTTCGCCAAACGTTGTGCAGAAGTTGGCGTGGACGGTGTGCTGACCGTGGATTTTCCGCCGGAAGAGGGGCACGAGGCGTTTGCGCATCTGACCAAACATGGCATCGACCCGATCTTTTTGCTCGCGCCGACCAGCACCGATGCGCGCGTGGAGCGTGTCGCCAGGCAGGCGCGCGGTTATGTGTATTACGTCTCGCTGAAGGGCGTGACCGGCGCGGGGAATCTGGACCTGTCCGCGATCGCGCAAAAGATCCCGCAACTGCGCAAGCACATCAGGCTGCCGATCGGGGTGGGCTTCGGCATACGCGATGCGGCTACCGCGCTGGCCGTGGCCAAGCTGTGCGACGGCGTGGTGGTGGGCAGCCGCATCGTGCAGGAGATCGAAGGATCGACCGAACAAAATGTGATCGTCAACGTGAGCAAGCTGGTCAGGGAATTAAGACAGGCTGTAGACAAGGCCTAGGTGGGCTATGCCCGCTCTGCGCTGTTATCGCATAGATTAGAGGAGAGTTACCATGAGCTGGTTCCAAAAATTATTGCCGCCGAAGATCAAGCGCCGTTTGGGCGATGCCAAGAAGAACGTGCCGGAAGGCTTGTGGCACAAGTGTCCGTCCTGTCAGGCGGTGCTGTATTACTCCGACCTGGAAAAGAACCAGAGCGTCTGCCCCAAATGCAACCATCATCACCGCATCACGGCGCGCGTCCGTCTGGATCTGTTGCTGGACGGCGAGGGCCGCTTCGAGATCGGTGCGGAAGTGTTGCCGGTGGACACGCTCAAGTTCAGGGATAGCAGGAAGTATTCGGAGCGCCTGACCGCTTCCAAACTTGCCACCGATGAAGACGACGCGCTGGTGGTGATGCAGGGCAGCATCCATGCGCAGCCGGTGGTGATGGCGGCATTCGAATTCAGCTTCATGGGCGGCTCGATGGGTTCGGTGGTGGGCGAGCGTTTCGTGCGCGGCGTGCAAGTCGCGCTGGAGCAGAAGTGCCCGTTCATCTGTTTTTCCGCCAGCGGAGGTGCGCGCATGCAGGAGGGACTTTTGTCGCTGATGCAGATGGCCAAGACCTGCGCCGCGCTGACCCAGCTCAGCCAGGAAAGACTGCCGTTCATCTCGGTATTGACCGACCCGACCATGGGCGGCGTGTCCGCCAGCTTCGCCTTCATGGGCGATGTGGTGATCGCCGAACCCGGCGCGCTGATCGGCTTCGCCGGCGCGCGCGTGATCCAGCAGACGGTGCGCGAAACTTTGCCGGAAGGTTTTCAGCGCGCGGAGTTTTTGCTGGAGCACGGCGCGGTGGACATGATCATCGACCGGCGCGAGATGAAAAATCAACTGACGACGCTGATCACTCTATTGACTAGGCAATCTGCCGTGGCGGAGATCGAGGCGGCCTGACGTAAACATCGCAAGGGGTGTGAAAATGGAAAGCAAAAGTCACTGGGAAAAAGTGTACACAACCAAGCGGGCCACTTCGGTAAGCTGGTATCAGGAACATGCGGAGCGCTCATTATCGCTGGTGCGTGGCACCGGAATAGCGAAGTCCGGCGCGATCATCGATGTCGGCGGCGGTGCATCAACACTGGCAGATGATCTGCTTGCCGACGGTTATTCCGACGTCACGGTATTGGACCTCTCGGCTGCAGCCATGTCTGCTGCCAAACAGCGACTGGGTGCGCGTGCAGCCGGGGTTGAATGGCAGGAAGCGGACGTGACTGAAGTGGATTTGCCCAGCCACCGGTATGACGTGTGGCACGACCGCGCGGTGTTCCATTTCCTGACCGAACCGCAGCAGCGCCAGGCTTATGTTGAAACGGTGTTTCGTTCGGTCAAACCCGGCGGCCATGTCATCGTCGCCACCTTTGCCGAGGATGGCCCGACCCAATGCAGCGGCTTGCCGGTGATGCGCTATGCAGCCGGCGAGCTGCATGCGCAGTTTGGCGATGCTTTCACTTTGCTCAAACATGTCAAGGAGTCCCATCACACGCCGTCGGGTAGCGTGCAGCAGTTCGTCTATTGCTATTGTCGTGTGGTTGCTTCGTGAACGGGTGCGGGATGAGCGAGACCACGATACACGGTGCGGCTGACCATGCGGGCGGCGGCAGCCGGGATTGAGCCGGTGCACGCTATGCCGGGCGGTTTGAAAAACCTGCTGCTGTCAGCTTTTCTGGTTATCAATTTATCCGGATGTGCGGGTTATTATTATTCAAAATCTTCAGGCCCGGTGGAGAAAGATTTGTCCGCGGCGTTATTGCTTGTGCCGAAGGATGAGCAGAAGCTTTGGAAACCCAAAGAGATTGAATTCTATAACGATGAAAGGGCGTTATCGTCCTATCAGGAGCAGAACACAGATCCGAATGACAAAAGAACCAAAATCTATAACGACAAAACCAGGTGGTGCGGCCGCACAATTTGGGCGGGTTTCCCGATCCCCCTATGGTTGCCGGCTTGCCGCACATACACCGAGCTGACTTTCGAGAACGGTGTGCCTGTGAGTGCGCGGGAACAGTACGTGAAAGGCTCCGGATTTTTGTGCGGCCCGTTCGTTCCCCTGATGGGAATTTCCAAGTCACCATTGCCTTCGGGTTTTTGTGAAACGATAGAGTTGGTTGATCCACCTGTACAGCCCGAAAATCCACGCGTATCCCGCTCAAGACGGAGATGAGCCGCTTGCGTACGAGCACAACATGCCCAATACCCTCGCCGACTGGCTGACCCACCTTGAATCCCTGCATCCAAAAACCATCGCTCTGGGCCTTGAGCGCGTGGCACGAGTCAAACAGCGGCTGAATCTCCAACCCGATTTCCCGATCATCGTGGTCGGCGGCACCAATGGCAAAGGTTCGGTGTGCGCGATGCTGGAAAGCATTTTGCACGCCGCCGGCTACCGCGTCGGCTGCTACACTTCTCCGCATCTGCTGCACTACAACGAGCGGGTGCGCATCGCCAAACAGCAGGCAAGCGATGCCGAGTTGTGCGCTTCGTTCGAAAGGATCGAGCAGGCGCGCGGCGAAATCCCATTAACCTATTTCGAGTTTGGCACCCTGGCCGCGATGGAGTGTTTCATCGCGCACAAGGCCGATGTCGCCATTCTGGAAGTTGGTCTTGGAGGGCGACTGGATGCGGTGAACGTGTTCGACAGCGACTGCGCGGTGATTGCCAGCGTGGATATCGATCACACCGATTATCTTGGCGACACGCGCGAGCAGATCGCATTCGAGAAGGCCGGCATCTTCCGTAAAGGCTGTGTGGCGATCTGTGCGGACAGCGATGTGCCGCAGGCGATACGCACACAGGCGCAGCAGGTCGGCGCGGAACTGTGGTGCATACCCGGCGAATTCGGTTTTGCAACCCATCAGGGACAATGGGACTATCGCGGTACAGTGGGACCGCGCAGTGCATTGCCGTATCCGGCCTTGCGCGGTGCGTTCCAGTTGCACAATGCCAGCGCCGCACTGGCGGCGCTGGATGCGTTGAGGGAAGAATTGCCGGTGAGCATGGATGCGGTGCGGCGCGGTTTGAACGAGGTGCAGTTGGCGGGACGCTTCCAGTTGGTGCCGGGCAAACCGGCTTTGATCCTGGATGTTGCGCACAACCCCCATGCGGCCCGCTCATTGGCCGGGAATCTCGCCAGCCTGCCGCCGTGCCCGCACACTTATGCGGTATTTGCGATGCTCGGGGACAAGGACATGGCGGGCGTCGTGGCAGCCCTTGATGCGCACATCGATACCTGGCTGGTGGCGGGCATAGACACGACGCGGGGTGCGACGGCCGCGGAGTTGGAGCAGGTGCTGGAACAGGCCCGGGTATGCGGCGAGATCAGGGCCTTCGGCAGCGTCGCCGAAGCGTTGCGTTATGCCTATAACGCGGCAGGCGAAAATGATAGAATCGCCGCCTTCGGATCGTTCCATACGGTGGCGGAAGTGATGGTCTCAAGAGGGTTGCGGGTTTTGCAAGGATAGCTCCACTCATGCTGCGGAAAAGTTTAGAGGTTTACTGAAGAATGGCAAAACAGTTATCGGACGACGAACAGAATCTCAGGCGCAAGGCACGCCGCCGTTTGATCGGTGCGTTCGCGCTTACGCTGGCGGTGGTGGTAATACTGCCGATGGTGCTGGACAGCGAACCCAGGCCGACCGGACAGGATATCGATCTGCGTATCCCCGCCGCTGACGAAGCCGGCGGGTTCGTGCCGAAAATAGCGGTCTCGGATGTGGCGGCGGTTCAACCGTCAAGCGAAGCTTCGTCCGAGCCTGCCGGGGCGCCGCTTGCCTTACCCGGAAAATCCGGAGCCGAAGTGGCGGGCAAGGAGCAGCCTGCCGCCAGTCAGAAGGCGGGATCAGGGGGCAAGGATAAGCCGGCTGTTGTTGCCGAAGCTTATGTCGCGCAGGTTGGTGCATACTCGAATGCCGATACCGCAAAGCAGGAGTTGGACAAGCTGAAGAAATGGGGTTTCAAAGCCTATACCGAAAAGGCTGCCGGCATGATACGTGTGCGCGTCGGACCGTACGCCGATCGTGAAAAGGCCGAGAAAGTGCGGCAGTTGCTGGAAAAGCACGGGCTGCACCCGAAAGTCATGAATGCCAGGGGTTCGTAGATGAAGGCACGAATTCTTCCGTTATGAGCCATAGATGACAGTATTTGATTTTGCCGTAATCGCAATATTGCTGGTTTCACTGGTGTTCGGTTTGTGGCGCGGTTTGCTTTATGAAGTGTTGTCGTTGCTGGGTTGGCCGCTTGCGTTCGTGCTGAGCAATATGTATGCGGATAGTTTTGCGCGACACTTGCCGATCCCTGCTCTGGGCCATGTCGAAGCGAACAATGAGATGTTGCGGGCCACTGCGGCTTATGCGCTGGTGTTCATCGCGGTGATGGTCGTCTGGGGCGTGCTGGTCTGGGGGCTCTGCAAATTGCCGAAAGCGATCGGGTTGGGCCGGTTGGACCGGATGTTGGGCGGACTGTTCGGGGTGTTGCGCGGCGCGCTGGTGGTGCTTGCCGCGGTGTGGCTGGCCGGAATGTCGGATATTCCGGAACGGCCATTCTGGCGCGATGCGCGGATGAGCAAGACGGCCGAGGATGTCGCGTTGCTGACCAAAGACTGGTTGCCGGAGAACATCGCGCAGCGCATCCGTTACCGGGCGCGCAATCGGTAGCCGGGCAGTTAATTATTTTGGGATGAAAAATCATGTGCGGCATACTCGGAGTGATCTCGCAGTCGCCGGTCAATCAGCTGCTGTATGACGGCTTGCAAGTCTTGCAGCATCGCGGTCAGGATGCCGCGGGCATCGCCACGCTGGACGGCCATACCTTCCATCTGCACAAGGATAACGGGCTGGTGCGCGACGTGTTCCGCACCCGCAACATGCGCGCGTTGGCGGGCAATGCGGGGATCGCGCATGTGCGCTACCCGACAGCGGGCTCTGCGGTGGATCACAACGAGGCGCAACCGTTCTATGTGAATTCGCCGTTCGGCATCGTGCTCGGACACAACGGCAATCTGACCAATGCCGACGAATTGAAGGAGCAGCTGTTCGTCGAGGACCTGCGCCATGTCAACACCAATTCCGATTCGGAGGTGTTGCTCAATGTGCTGGCGCACGAGTTGCAGAACAAATCCAGGCAATACCGCCTCGATGCGAAGACGATCTTTGCTGCGGTGACCGGCGTGCACCAGCGTTGTCACGGCGCATATGCGGTGGTGGCGATGATTGCGGGCTACGGCCTGCTGGCGTTCCGCGACATCTTCGGCATCCGCCCGCTGGTGATCGGCGTGAACGAGACTCCACAGGGCAAGGAATATCTGGTCGCATCGGAAAGCGTGGCACTCGATACGCTGGGCTTCAAGTTCCTGCGCGACATCGCCCCCGGTGAAGCGGTGTTCGTGGATTTCAACGGCAAGCTGCACAGCCAGCAATGCAGCGACAAGGCCAGCCTGAACCCGTGCATCTTCGAGTATGTCTATCTGGCACGCCCGGATTCGGTGATCGACGGTATCTCGGTATATGAGACGCGCTTGTATATGGGCGAATATCTGGCCGACAAGATCAAACGCACCTGGAGCGAGATCGATATCGACGTGGTGATCCCGATCCCCGATTCGAGCCGCCCCAGCGCCCTGCAACTGGCGAATCGGCTCAAGATCCCGTTCCGCGAAGGATTCGTGAAGAATCGTTACATCGGCCGCACCTTCATCATGCCGGGACAGGCGATGCGCAAGAAGTCGGTGCGCCAGAAGCTGAATGCCATCGGCGTCGAATTCAAGGGCAAGAACGTGTTGCTGGTGGACGATTCCATCGTGCGCGGCACCACCAGCCGCGAGATCGTGCAGATGGCGCGCGATGCCGGTGCGCGCAAGGTGTATTTCGCTTCTGCCGCGCCGCCGGTGCGATTCCCGAATGTGTATGGCATCGACATGCCCAGTCCGAAAGAACTGATCGCCACCGGGCGCAACGACGACGAGATCTGCCGCGAGATCGGGGCGGACCGCATCATCTACCAGGACCTGGTCGATCTGAAGGCCGCCGTGAGCAAGGCCAATCCGCATATCAACAGCTTCGATGCTTCCTGCTTCGACGGCCGCTATATCACCGGCGACATCACCGCCGCGTACCTGAATCAGGTCGAAGCGCGGCGCAGCAAAGGCAAAGCCAACAAGGCGGGAGACGAAGACCAGCTGGTGTTGAATCTGGCATTGAGCGAGTCCTCGATGTGACCGGCAAGGTCTTAAGTTGACAACGTGGGAAGCTGGGTGCTAACTTGCAACCTGCGCCGATTTGAGGATCAGCTTGCGGGCGCATAACAAATACAGCTAAAGCGTGGGAAACCCGGTTTGGCTGAAGCTATCCGGGTTTTTTCTTTTGGGTTAAGGGATACAGTCATGACAAACCAAGTCGACCAGGCAGCAACTGCCTATCAGCCGGAAACACTTGCGGTGCGTGCCGGCACGGTGCGCAGCCAGTTCGGCGAACACAGCGAGGCGCTGTACCTGACCTCCAGCTTCGTGTTCGAGAATGCTGCTCAGGCCGCCGCGCGTTTCATCGGCGAACAGCCGGGCAACATCTATGCGCGCTTCACCAATCCGACCGTCACGATGTTCGAGGAACGCCTCGCCGCGATGGAAGGCGCGGAGCAATGTGTCGCCACCGCCTCCGGCATGTCGGCGATACTGGCGTGCGTGATGGGCGTGCTCAAGGCGGGCGATCATATCGTCGCCTCGCGCAGCCTGTTCGGCGCGACGGTCAATCTGTTCAACAACATCATCGGGAAGTTCGGTGTCGAAACGACTTACGTTTCCGCCACCGATGTGGCCGAGTGGCAGGCGGCGGTGCGTCCCAATACCAGACTGTTCTTTCTCGAGACGCCGTCCAATCCGCTCACCGAGATCTCCGACATCGCGGCGATCGCCGCAGTTTCCAAAGAATGCGGCGCGCTGCTGGCGGTGGACAACTGCTTCTGCACGCCCATCCTGCAGCGCCCGCTGCAACTCGGCGCCGACATCGTCATCCACTCGGCCACCAAGTACATCGACGGGCAGGGGCGGGTGCTGGGCGGTGCGGTGCTGGGCAACAGGAAGGATCTGGAAGGCGTGTACGGTTTTTTGCGCACTGCCGGCCCGACCATGAGCGCGTTCAATGCCTGGATATTCCTGAAGGGCATGGAGACGCTGAAGATCCGCATGGATGCGCACAGCGCCAATGCGCTGGAACTGGCGCGCTGGCTGGAAGCGCAGCCCAACGTGGCACGGGTGTTCTATCCGGGGCTAGCGTCGCATCCGCAACATCAGTTGGCGATGCGCCAGCAGAAGACCGGTGGCGGCATCGTGTCGTTCGAGGTCAGGGGCGGCAAGGCTGCCGCATGGCGCGTGATCGACAGCACCCGGTTGCTTTCCATCACCGCCAATCTGGGCGATACCAAGACCACCATCACCCATCCGGCCAGCACCACCCACGCACGCATCACACCCGAGGCACGCGCGGCGGCCGGCATCACGGATGGCCTGATACGCATCGCGGTCGGGCTGGAGGCGGTCGTGGATATACAGAACGATCTGGCGCGCGGTTTGGTGTGAATAAAACAATGAACCAGGGAACACACGGAAAAACACGGAAGGAAGCATTGGTTTTGTCCGTGTCATCCGTGTGTTCCGTGGTTAAAAGGTTTTCCGGGGTTGCTTAAATATGGACATACTTGCCGCACAAGTCGGGGGGGTGCTCAAATCGCACGGGCTGATGCTGGCAACGGCAGAGTCCTGCACCGGCGGTGGAGTCGCGCAGGCGATCACCGATGTGGCTGGCAGTTCAGCGTGGTTCGAGCGCGGCTTTGTCACTTATTCCAATCTGTCCAAGCAGCAGATGCTGGGTGTGAGCGAGGCGACGCTCAAACAGCATGGCGCGGTGTCCGAGGCGACGGTGCGCGAGATGGTGGCGGGCGCGCTGGCCAACAGCACGGCGCAAGTGGCATTGGCGGTGAGCGGTATCGCCGGACCGGACGGCGGTACTGCGGACAAGCCGGTCGGCACGGTCTGGTTTGCCTGGGGGATCAAGCAAGGCGAGACCCGCGCGCAACGCTATCAACTGGACGGCAACCGTGCCGAAGTGCGCGTCCAGGCGGTGCGTATCGCCTTGCAGGGCGTGGTTAACTTGCTGAATAAATTGACTGAAACGGCCTGAAAACAACAAGAGAACGAACGTTCTGTACAAACGCAAATTGTTATGCCACAATCCGGCATCACTTTTTGAAAGGGGAAAATAATGGATGACAACAAATCAAAAGCACTGGCAGCGGCGCTGAGCCAGATCGAAAAGCAGTTCGGCAAAGGCTCGATCATGCGCCTGGGCGAACATGACGTGGCGCGTGACATACAGGTCGTGTCCACCGGCTCTCTGGGTCTGGACATCGCATTGGGTGTGGGCGGCTTGCCGCGCGGTCGCGTGATCGAGATCTACGGCCCGGAATCATCCGGCAAGACCACGCTGTCCTTGCAAGTCATCGCCGAGATGCAGAAGATGGGCGGCACGGCTGCCTTTATCGACGCGGAACACGCGCTCGATCCACAGTACGCGCAAAAGCTGGGTGTGAAAGTCGAGGATTTGCTGATCTCCCAGCCGGACAACGGCGAACAGGCGCTGGAGATCACCGACATGCTGGTGCGTTCCGCCTCGGTGGATGTGGTGGTGATCGACTCGGTTGCCGCGCTGACACCCAAGGCCGAGATCGAGGGCGAGATGGGCGATGCGCAGATGGGCCTGCATGCGCGCCTGATGTCGCAGGCATTGCGCAAGCTGACCGGCAACATCAATCGCTCCAACACCATGGTGATCTTCATCAACCAGATCCGCATGAAGATCGGTGTGATGTTTGGCAATCCGGAAACCACTACCGGCGGCAACGCGCTCAAGTTCTACGCCTCGGTGCGCCTCGATATCCGCCGCATCGGCGCGATCAAGAAGGGCGACGAGGTGATCGGCAACGAGACGCGCGTCAAGGTGGTGAAGAACAAGGTTGCGCCGCCGTTCCGCGAAGCACTGTTCGATATCCTGTATGGCGAAGGCATCTCGCGCGAAGGCGAGATCATCGACCTGGGCGTGCAGCACAAACTGGTGGAAAAAGCCGGTGCCTGGTACGCCTACAAGGGCGAAAAGATCGGCCAGGGCAAGGACAACGCGCGCGAGTATCTGCGCGAACATCCGGAAGTTGCGCGGGAGATCGAGAACAAGGTGCGCGAAGCCGTCGGTGTGGCGCTGCTCGACCCGGTGGTAAAGCCCTCCGCGAAAGCAGCCGACAAGGCGAGTGCCAAAGCGGGCGCGAAAGCAATTGAGGAAAAAGTCTGAGGGTAAGGATGCATCGAGGGATTCAGAGTTCGTCCAAATGCAAGGCGCTGAAAATTTTTCGCCGCGCCGCATATTGTTCATATGTAAGCAAGAAAAATTATTAGCAACGCAGCAGTTGGAATGAAATCCGGATCAAAAGGTGCATCCTTAAGTTTACGTGCGCGGGCTTTGCAATACCTGGCCCGGCGTGAATACAGTCGCGCCGAGTTGCGCGGCAAGCTGTTGCCGCATGTGCAGGCCGACGCAGATTCCGAGCAGTCATTTGATTCCTCCGGGCCGGTCGATCTGGATGTGCTGCTGGACGACCTGACCGCGCGCGGCTGGCTCTCCGATGCACGCGCTGCCACACAACTGGTGCATGCCAAGCGCAGCCGTTTCGGCACGCAGCGTATCACCCATGAGTTGCGCCAGAAGGGCATCGCCGAAGAATTGATCAGTGCCGCGTTGCCGGCATTGAAAGAAAGCGAACTGGAAGCCGCACGCGAAGTATGGCGGAAGAAATTTGGTGTCGCACCGCGGGATGAAAAAGAAAAGGCCAGGCAAGTACGCTTTTTGCAATCACGCGGGTTCGCGCTGGAGCTGATCTTCAGGGTGCTGCGCATTGACGATTAGGAAGATATGTTTTGCGCAGCATGGCCAGGCGAACACCATGCCGCCCAAATTGCGCCGGGAATCGCCATGACCGCCTGTCCGCCCGTGCCATCCCCGCCACCGGATGTCACCCATGGCATCCCACCATACTTGAGCCCGATTTGCGAACCTTCCGTTACGCTGTTTGGGCGTGGAAGGAGTCCGGGGAGAGTGTCGGGCCGGTCTTTGACGTGAGATAATCCGCGCCATCTTCCGGATATTTGTTATGGTTCTCCTATGAGCGAATTACAAGCAGCCTTGCTGGCAATCGGATTCGGCGTGATCGTCGCGGTGTATGTGTTCGGCTGGTGGCAGCAAAGGCGCTACCGGCGCAAATTTGGCGCGACTTTCAAATCGGGTCACGCGGATGCGCTATATCACGACAACTCTGCAAAACCGGTCGAACAGGGCTACCAACCGGCATTGGCGGAAATGGCCGGGGAAGGCACTGCGGAGCCTGACGCGGAGTCATCCGGTCTTGCTGTGCCGGACGATCCCTGTGCGCTGCTGGATGCGCGCAGTGATTTCATCATCGAATTGCATCTCGCCGAACCGGGCCCGGCCGCCGTGCTGGTTGGTTTGTGGCAACGCAAATTCGACTTTGGCAAGCCGGTGCAGGTGTGCGGACTCAAGCTGGCCACGCGGGAATGGGAGCGCGCCATCGCCGAGAGCCACACGCTTTATCAGCGCTTTCGTGTCGCCCTGCAACTGGTGGACCGGGGCGGCGCGATCAGCGCGGCGAAACTGGCGGATTTTCGCGATCTGGTTCTGGGTGCCGCCAGGCATATCAAGGCTGAAGCCGCCTTGCCGAATATCCAGGAAACATACCAGCATGCGGTGGAACTGGACGCGCTCTGCGCCACGGTCGACCAGATGGTCGGGGTCAACCTGGTCCCGCCCGGCGAACGGTTGATACGCGCCACGGATATTGCGCAGGCCGCCGGTCTGCATGGCATGACGCTTGAGGCGGACGGGGCTTTCCATCTGCTGGATGAACAGGGGCTCAGCCTGTTCAGTCTGATCAACCAGGATACCGTGCCGTTCCAGCATCACACGCTGGAAACCTTTGGCACAGCCGGCATCACCCTGCTGCTCGATGTGCCGCGCGTGGAGGATCCAACCATGGGCTTCGACCGGATGATAGCCGTTGCGCACGAACTGGCCGGGGGGTTGCAGCTCGGCATCGTGGATGATCATCGCGTGGCATTGGACGACAGCGGGCTGGCGCACATCCGCGCACAGATCGCCGGCGTGGAAGCCAGCATGCGTGAAAACGGCATAACTCCGGGCAGCGCCCAGGCACGCCGCTTGTTCTCCTAAAGACCTCTGCACAACTACTATGCTTGGTGATACTTTGTCGAAAAGGGGCTCAAAATCCTCATGTATAGACGCATACATTCCGGTTTCTCGCCCCTTTTCTCCTCGTCTGACCTGCGCTCGCTACGTTGTGCAGAGGTCTTGTAGATGAGTACGTCTGTTGCTCAACGCATCGCAACTCTGAGAGCGGAAATCGAGAAGCATGCATACGCCTACTATGTGCTGGATGCGCCAACCGTTCCTGACGCGGAATACGACAGGCTGTTCCGCGAACTGCAAACACTCGAAGAGCAGCATCCAAAACTGAAGACTCCTGATTCACCTACTCGGCGAGTTGGCGATAATTCCCTTGCTAACCGGCGAGAGGGATTCGATGCGGTGCGCCATACGGTGGCGATGTTGTCGATCCGCACCGAAACCGACATCAGCGACGAGGGTGCGATCGCGTTCGACGCGCGGGTGCGGCGCGAACTGGGCGAACCCGATGCTGTTATCGAGTACGCCTGCGAACTTAAATTCGACGGCCTTGCGATCAACCTTCGCTACGAGCATGGTCTATTATTTAAGGCTGCTACGCGCGGGGATGGCGAGACTGGTGAAGACGTGACGCAGAATGTGCTTACTATTCGGCAGATACCGCTACGACTCAAAGATTGTGAAGCCTCGGTGCTGGAAGTGCGCGGGGAGGTGTACATGTCGCGCCGTGACTTCGAGCGCTACAACGAAAAGCAGCGAGCGCAGGGTCTACCTACACTGGTGAACCCGCGCAACGGCGCTGCGGGCAGCATCCGCCAGCTCGATTCCAGATTGGCTGCAAAGCGTCCTCTGTCGTTCTTTGCGTATGGCCTGGGCGAAGTGCAGGGTTGGGAACTACCCGCGACACACAGCGCCATGCTGGATGCGCTGGACAAGATGGGCGTGCCGGTGAGCAAGGAACGCGAAGTGGTGTGCGGCGCGCCAGGGTTGGTGAATTTTCATCAGCGCATCGCGGCGAAACGCGACCAATTGCCATTCGATATCGACGGCGTGGTGTACAAGGTCAATAGCCTTGCCTTGCAAGCGCAGCTCGGTTTTGTATCACGCGAGCCGCGCTGGGCAGTGGCGCACAAGTTTCCGGCTGAAGAGCAGATAACGAGGCTCAACGACATAGAGGTGCAGGTTGGGCGAACGGGGAAACTTACGCCGGTGGCGAAGCTGGATCCGGTGTTCGTCGGTGGCACGACGGTCAGTAACGCCACGTTGCACAATCTGTTCGAATTACGTCGTAAGCGTGTACATATCGGGGATATGATAATTGTGCGTCGCGCGGGCGATGTGATCCCGGAAGTGGTGGGGCGTGTGCCGGAAGTACGCTTAGGCTACGCACACAAATTTTTCATGCCGACACAGTGTCCGATCTGCGGTAGTAAGGTTTTTCGCGAAAAAGGCAGTATAGAGTATCGCTGCACCGGCGGCCTGTTCTGCCCGGCGCAGCGCCAAGCGGCGTTGTTGCACTTTGCCAGCCGCCGCGCGATGGACATCGAAGGCTTGGGTGACAAGCTGGTGGAGCAACTCGTGGACGGCGACATTGTGAACACACCAGCCGACATTTATCGGCTCGGCATGAACGTGCTCGCCAATCTGGAGGGCATGCGTGAGAAATCCACAAGCAATCTGCTGGAAGCGATAAAGCTCAGCAAACAACCTACGCTGGCGCGCTTCATCTACGCGCTGGGTATTCGCAACGTGGGCGAAACCACGGCGAAAGATTTGGCGCGGCATTTTGGCGGGCTGGATAATCTCGTGGCGGCGGATGAAGAACGTTTGCAACAAGTGCCGGACGTGGGGCCTGTGGTGGCGCAAAGCATCTTTGCTTTCTTCAGAGAAAAACATAACGTTGATGTGATAAAAAACTTGCTGGATGAAAAACGGAGTGGTGTAAGTCCAATGGAAAGTGAAGGTGAGCTGGTTCAGAATTTGCCATTGGCTGGCAAGACTTTTGTGCTCACTGGTACACTCAACATGAAACGCGAAGATGCCAAGGAAAGACTGGAAAAGCTGGGTGCCAAAGTCAGCAGCAGCGTGTCGAAGAGAACCGATTACGTGGTGGCGGGTGCGGTGGCGGGCAGCAAGCTGGATAAGGCACGCGAATTGGGGGTGCTGATCATAGATGAACAAGCGTTATTGCACTTGTTGGAAAAACACTTGTAGGGTGAGCCAACTTGAAACCGCTTGCGCTCTCTGCTGGATTTATTGCAATGAAACTTAAATCATGAGAATTCATCGCTTGATTACTGAGACAATTCGTCCGAATCTAACTTGGGATGAGAGATGGGAAAGTGCTGACCGAGGGTTAATAGCCTGTTGGGAGCGTGGTCGCGCGAAGAGCTTGGGAGATGCAACACTTGCACAGCAAGCACGTAATGGTCAACTTATGATTTTGCCGTGGAAAGGTGGGGTCGAGAAAGCTATAAAAAAGAAGCAGAAATATGGTTCCTTCTATTACTTGGCTATGTGGCAGGGTTTGCGTGGCAATGATCTGGATATTGATACTGAAAACGAGCCTGCATTGACCTGCTCAGTTACAGGTATGACTGTGGTGTTTACAAATGATATGGCTAAGCTTTTAGAAACATAAACCGGAACCGGTGATCAGTTATGCGCTTTGTTTCGATTGACATTGAAACCGCAAATCCAGATATGAGTTCGATTTGCCAGATTGGTATTGCAGAATTTGCTGACGGGAATCTTGTTGGAGAGTGGTCAACGCTTATTGATCCAGAGGATTATTTTGACGAGGTGAATATTTCTATTCACGGTATAGAGCCAAGAATGGTGAATGGCCAGCCAAAATTGCCAGATATAGCTGGAACCTTGAGAGAATATTTGGGAGGCGGCATTACTGTTTGCCACACTCATTTTGATCGAGTCTCCCTTACACGTGCGTTTGAAAAATATAAGCTTGGTCAAATCTCAACCTTGTGGTTAGATTCGGCCAGAGTAGTGCGCCGAACATGGAAGGACTTGGCATGGCAAGGCTATGGACTCAAGAATGTCTGTAGCAAAATTGGTTATGAGTTTAAGCATCATGACGCATTGGAAGATGCGAAAGCTGCCGGTCATGTATTGCTCGCTGCAATACATGAATCCCAGTTAGATTTGGAAGCGTGGATGCATCGTGTCAATCAACCAATTGATCTACAGCGATCTTCTTATGGAACAGCAATCCATCGCGATGGAAATCCAGAGGGTGACCTATTTGGTGAGATTGTCGTATTTACTGGAATACTTGAATTGCCTAGAAATGAAGCGGCAGACTTGGCGGCTAGTGTAGGGTGTCAAGTTGCACCTGGCGTGACAAAGAAAACAACTATTCTTGTTGTTGGCGACCAGGACATCTCAAAACTTGCAGGGCACGAAAAAAGTACCAAGCACAGGAAGGCTGAGTTGCTGGTTACAGAAGGTTATTCAATTAGGATTATTCGCGAAACTGACTTCAAAGCTCTTATCCAAAGTGCAGTGGGTTGTGTATCGTTGCGTTCAGATCAATAAACAGTTTAGAGAGAACAAAACAACATGAAAAGAATCACTAAAGCTGTGTTTCCCGTTGCAGGCATGGGCAGCCGCTTCCTGCCGGCCACCAAGGCCAGCCCGAAGGAGATGATGCCCGTCGTGGACAAGCCGCTGATCCAGTATGCGGTGGAAGAGGCGGTGGCGGCGGGCATCACCGACATGGTGTTCATCACCGGACGCAACAAGCGCGCCATCGAGGATCACTTCGACAAGGCCTACGAGCTGGAAGCAGAGCTGGCGATGCGCGGCAAGGATGAGTTGCTGCGCCTGGTGCGAGAAGTGATACCCGCGCACATCAACTGCATCTTCATCCGCCAGACCGAACCGCTGGGACTGGGGCACGCGGTGTTGTGTGCCAGGCCGGTGGTGCAGGACGAACCGTTTGCGGTGCTGTTGGCGGATGATTTGATCGATGGCGAGCCGCCTATCATCAAGCAGATGGCGGAGGTGTACCGGCGATATCAATGTTCGATTCTGGGCGTGCAGGATGTGCCGCGTGACCAGACCAGCCAGTACGGCATCGTCAGCAGCGTGGCGCTGGCGGCCGATCTGGAGCAGGTAAGCGGCATCGTGGAAAAACCCAATCCGGAGGACGCGCCTTCGACACTGGCGGTGGTGGGGCGCTATATCTTCACACCGCGCATCTTCGACCATCTGGAAAAAGTGCAGGCGGGTGCCGGTGGCGAGATCCAGTTGACCGACGGGATCGCCGCATTGATGCATGAGGAGAAGATGCTCGCCTATCGCTTCAAGGGCATGCGTTACGATTGCGGTTCCAAGCTGGGGTATCTCAAGGCGATGGTGGCGCTGGGTCTCAAGCATCCCGAAGTGCGCGACGAGTTCGCCGTGTACCTGAAGGGTTTGAAATAAGCCGTGACGATTTCCATCCAGCACGCCCGCGACATCCTGCAACAGGCAGAGTTGTTGTACACGCATGAACAGGTGCAGGCGGCACTGCATGAGGTTGCAAGGCGGATCAACGCCGCGCTGGCGGATACGCATCCGCTGGTGTTGTCGGTGATGGGCGGAGCGGTGGTGTTCAGCGGGCAGTTGCTGCCGCTGCTCGATTTTCCGCTGGATTTCGATTACGTGCATGTGTCGCGTTACGGGGATGCCCGGCAGGGCGGGGCGATGCACTGGAAAGTCGCACCGCGCGAGAATGTGCGCGGTCGCGTGGTGCTGGTGCTGGATGATATCCTCGATGAAGGCAACACCCTGGCAGCATTGCGCCAGCGGGTGATGGAATTGGGCGCAAGCAAGTTCTACAGCGCGGTGCTGGCCGACAAGCAGCACGGCCGCAAAAAACCCATCCATGCGGATTTCACCGGGATCGAGTTGCCGGATCGTTTTGTGTTCGGCTACGGTATGGATGTCGAAGGGGCGTGGCGCAATCTGCCCGCCATTTACGCAGTCAAGGAGTAGAGAGTATGTTGGCAATCATCGGCGGGCGAGGTCTGACCCAACTGGCGAATCTGAAGATCACGCATCAACAGGTGATGCGCACACCCTACGGCGAACCGTCCGGCGCCTTCATGTTCGGAACGCTGGATCAGCATGAAGTGATCTTTCTGGCGCGCCACGGCTACGGTCACACCATCCCGCCGCATCAGGTGAACTACCGCGCCAACCTTTGGGTGTTGCGCGAGCAGGGGGTCAAAAATATCATCTCGGTGGCCACGGTGGGCGGCATCCGCGCCGATCTCAAGCCGGGGGTGATCGTCGTGCCGGACCAGATCATCGATTACACCCATGGCCGCGACGCCACCTTTTTCGAGGCACGCGACAAACCTTACAGCAATGCCGATTTCACCATGCCCTACAGCGACAAAGTGCGCAGCCGCATCTTGCGCAGCGCGCAAACCGCACAGCAGCCGTGTGTGGGTGGCGGCGTGTATGCGGCCACGCAGGGGCCGCGCCTGGACAGTATCGCCGAGGTCAATCGTTATGAACGCGATGGCGCGGATATGGTGGGCATGACCGGCATGCCGGAAGCCGCGCTGGCCAAAGAGCTGGAGCTCGAATATGCGACCATCGCCGTGGTGGCGAATTATGCTGCCGGACGCGGCGACAGTGCGGCGGGCATCAACATGGAAAGGGTCAATGCCACCGCCAGTGAGGCGATGGAGCGGGTGAGAAGCATCCTGGAATTCGTGGTGAACAATGGCGATTAGAACCGTATTGCGCATGGGTGATGCGCGCCTGCTGCAGCGTGCCGAAGCGGTCAACCGTTTCGACACCCCGCAATTGCACGCGCTGCTGGCCGATATGCGCGATACCATGCAGGCCCTCAACGGCGCGGGTCTGGCCGCGCCGCAGATCGGCGTGGGGCTGCGCGTGGTGATCTTCGGCGTGCAGCCCGACTTGCCTGGCAGGGAAAAAGTAGCCTCGCGTTACCCCGATGCCAAAACCGTGCCGGAAACAGTGCTCATCAATCCGCTCATCACCCCGCTGGAAGAAGCTGCGGAGGAAGACTGGGAAGGTTGCCTGAGCGTGCCCGGCCTGCGCGGCCTGGTGCCGCGCCATGCATATATCCGTTATCAGGGCCGGGACGAATACGGCGCGCTGATCGACCGCAGCGTGAGCGGCTTTCATGCCCGCGTGGTACAGCACGAGTGCGATCATCTCGACGGTATCCTGTACCCGATGCGCATCCGGGACATGACGCAATTTGGCTATACCGAAGAACTGTTTCCCGGCCGGGAAATGCAGGACGAATAGTGGTGATCTCGCAAGGGCGGGTCTGACCCTCGCCTTTTGGTTTTCCGTGTAATAGATCCGTGGCCTTTGCTTCATCTGCAGCACTCTTTCTGCTTGCGCAGATTACGGTATGTTGCATCGACCGGTTGAACCCGCAACGGAAAGCGAACCTTCAAGAACGAACTCCAGATTGGCCAGACGCCAGCACAGTGCTTCAAACACCGTGCCGGGGATTATTCTGGAGTTTCAGCAATGGATCCGGGACGAAATATACCGGGCCGATCCCTCGCTCCTCCTTCGGCATTTGAACGTGACGGCGGATTGTGTGCGATACCGAACATACCAACCCAGTAAACAAGCGGATACTGCCAGCTCGTGGTAGAAGGAGGTACTTGTCTGCGTGCAATTCAAGCGCTGATATTTTCAGCCACGCCGACAAAAGTATTTGTACTCTTGCCGATATCCGAGTTGCAAGCCGCGTTCGCATTGGCTGGGTTGATATGCTTTAAGCAGAGAACGAAATAAAAGGGGAAAAGAATGAAATCAGTCCGGCCTCCACTCGTGAAAGTCTCAAGCAAAACGCCGACCGGGATCACCGGTTTCGATGAGATCACCGGCGGCGGTTTGCCGCGCGGCCTCACCACGCTGCTGGTGGGCGGGCCGGGCTCCGGCAAGACCATACTCGCGCTGAAATTCCTGGTGCATGGCGCGCAGGATCGCAAGGAGCCGGGCATTTTTGTCGCGTTTGAGGAGAGCACAAAGCGCATCGTGGCCAATGCCGAGAGCTTCGGCTGGAAACTCGCGGAGTTGCGGAGAAAAAAACTGTTTTTCATGGATGCCCAGCCGATGCCAGACCTGGTTCAGGCTGGGGATTTCGATCTCGGCGGGATGTTGGCGGCGCTGGAGGCCCAGACCAGGGAAATGGGTGCGCGGCGCATCGTGTTCGATGCCCTGAATGTCATGTTGGAGCTGCTGCCTGACGCGGCGGCGAAGAGGCGGGAGCTCTACCGGCTGCACGAGTGGTTGCTGGCACGCGAACTGACCGGCATCATCACCTTGCAGGCCGGCGGGGAGATGACGGGCGCCATCAGCCAACTGCCGTTCGGCTTCATGCAATTCATGGTGGACTGCGTCGTGATCCTCAACCACAGGGTGGTGCAAGGCGTGTCGCAACGCAATCTGCGCGTGCAGAAATATCGCGGCTCCGGCTTCGATGAGGATGAAGCGCCGTTCGTGATCGGCAAAAGCGGATTCGAGGTCGCTGTCACGCGCACGCAGGGTCGTGCGGACATCAAGGTGACCAATGAGCGCGTTTCCAGCGGCGTGCAGCGGCTCGATACCATGCTGGGCGGCGGCTACTATCGCGGCGCCAGCGTACTGGTCACCGGTTCCTCCGGCACGGCCAAGACGACCTTGAGCGCCGCATTCGCAGAGGCGGCCTGCCGGCGCGGCGAGCACACGATGTTCGTCAGCTTTGATTCGGATTGTACCGAGGTGGTCCGCAACCTCGCCTCGGTAGGGGTCCGGCTGGATAGGTACGTGAAGAACGGGTGCTTGCGCATGATCTCGGCCCGCACCATCGCCGGCAGTGCAGAGACCTACCTGGGGCGCATCAAGATGCTGGCGAAAGAGCATCTGACTCGCTGCCTGGTGATCGACCCGGTGTCCGCATGGTCCACTTACGGCAATGACCTGACCGCTCAGAGCGTGGCGAAACGCCTGATCGACTGGGCCAAGGCCGAAGGCATCACGCTGCTCTGCACCAGGCTGCTGGACGAGATGTCCAACATGGAGGAGGGCGGTTCTGCGCTGCATATATCGACGCTCGCGGACACCTGGATCCACCTCAACTATCTGGTGCAGGCCGGAGAGCGCAACCGCGGCCTGTCCATCATCAAGTCGCGCGGCACGGCGCATTCCAACCAGGTGCGCGAGCTGATCCTCAGCGATGCGGGTGTGACACTGACCGACACCTATACCGCGGGCGGCGAAGTGCTGATGGGCACGCTGCGCTGGGAAAAGGAAAGCGCCGAGCGTGTCGCGCATGAGGCCGCAGAAGTCGCCGCGAAGCTCAAGCGCGTCAGGCTTGATGCCGAGGAAGCCGAGCTTGAGGTGCGATTGAAGGCGCTGCAGACAGAGCTCGTGGCGAAGCAGGTCGAGAAGGCGCTGCTGGTCAGCTCCACGCAGAGCCGCAAGGGAGAGTTGTCGCAGGGCCGCACCCAGATGCAGGAGTTGCGCGGTGCCGATGCGGCGAAACCGGTGCGCAAAGGGAGCCATTCATGAGCCAACCCGCGATGTTCAAGTTACGGCTCTATGTCGCAGGCGATGCGCTGAACTCCGCGCAGGCGCTTGCCAACCTGACCGCGCTGTGCCGGGCACACCTGCCGGACCGGCACGAGATCGAGGTCGTGGACGTGTTCAAGGAACCGAAGCGCGCGCTGATAGACGGCATCTTCATGACACCGACTCTGGTCAAATTCGCGCCGTCCCCGGTTCGCATGATCGTCGGCACGCTCAGCGAGACGCAGACCGTGTTGCAGGCTTTGGGTCTGGGAACTCTTGCGCCTTGAACCCGGGATGATCACCTTACATAGGGTTGTGAAGGACGGGTTCTTGACCACAAGTATGAAGTGAACGAATTGCTCCTTCCTCATTGCAGAGGGGCAGAACAGTGGGAAGGTGGAGTTTCTACCCCCTCCCTAACCCTCCCCCTGCAAGG
>JBGSKJ010000143.1:0-3252 GCA_041741275.1 Gallionella sp. | reverse complement strand
GCATGGGTTCATCATTTTCGCCGCGCATGGATTCATTTTCTTTGCACCACAGGGATTTTTTGCGGCACAAGGATTGTTGGCTGCACAGGGGTTGCCCATTGCTGAATTTTGCCCCGGCTTAAAGCTTTTTTGATATTCGGCGGTATAAGCAGTCAAGGCAGCCAATTCCTTGGAGTCCCAGGCAAACGGTTTGCTCGCCATCGGTTTGACCATGCAGAACTGAACCATTTCATCCAGATAGACCGAATTAACATTGGAACTGTCCTTGGTCATTTGCACGAAGTGCGGATAGGGTTTGGCAAAAGTATCCTGAAATGCGTTGTGGTCCTCATGGCAAGTGCTGCACGCCATGCCGTTCGTGCTCAGTTTGGTATCTTCGAACAGTTCTTTGCCATATTGGACCAACTTGGCATGGTCGCCTCGATAGGGCCGGTAATTACCTGGTCGTTTTACCAGTTTTGGGTTGATCATGACACCGGCTGCGCAAGGATTTTTTGCCGCACAGGGATTTTTTGCCGCACAGGGGTTCATTTTTGCCGAGCAGGGATTTTTCGCTGCGCAGGGGTTCATCGCGGGTGCGGCAATCGCCAAACCACCCATTGCCAGGGTCAGTGCGCCGGAAGCAATCAATGCATTAAACAGTTTGGTACGTTTCATAGTGTTCTCCTTGAATAATTGAGTATGGTAATAATTGCATCATGTCCTGCTTAGCGGGAATGATGTGCATTAGTCGTATGAAACAGACTAACCTTACACTCGATTTTCGAACCTCGAAATTCGTCGTGTAAGGAATGGGTGTGTCGAGCGACTAATACAAATCAGCACGATGCGGATATGTCGCTGCCGATTCGATCAGCCCCTTTCAAGGAGATATTCATGAACAAGATCAAAAAAACACTGCTATTATTATTGTTTCTTCCATTGTTCGCGCATGCTGTTGGCGAACCCTACACTCAGGAAAAGCAGGATGCTCTGAACAAGGCCGGGAAGCCCATTCTGGTGGTTGTCCACGCCGACTGGTGTGGAACTTGCCGCGCGCAGGAACAAATATTGGAGCAACTGCTGCCACAGGCAGAGTTTCGCGGGGTCAGTACGTTGCGTATCGATTTCGATGCACAGAAGCAAGCTGTACGTTCATTCGGCGTCAGATATCAGAGTACGCTCATAGTATTCAAGGGCGGCAAGGAAGTCACCCGCGTGACTGCCGAGACAGACCGCGAGCGGATCGCCGAGTTGTTGCGTAAAGCCTTGTAGGACTCGGTCATGGAATTGGGTCTGACCAGTTATGGCCTGTCGTTTCTGGCGGGCGTGCTCTCCACTTTGTCGCCGTGCGTGCTGCCGCTGGTGCCGATTCTGATGGGCTCTGCGGCAAGTTCGCATCGTTTGGGGCCGTATGCGCTGGTCGGCGGATTGATGGTCTCTTTCACGGCCATTGGTGTCGTGCTCGGCTCGCTGGGTGCCACGGTCGGTTTTGAGCAGGACACATTGCGCGTGGTTGGCGGTACGCTGCTGGTGTTGTTGGGCATCGTCCTGTTTTCAACCGCGCTGCAGGAACGATTCAGCGTGGCGATCAGTCATTTGGGAATTGGCCAGAATTTGCTAGCGCGCTTCGATTTGAGCGGGCTGCATGGCCAGTTCCTGTTGGGCATGTTGCTGGGTATTGTGTGGAGTCCCTGCGTAGGCCCCACGCTGGGTGTGGCGATCACGCTGGCAAGCCAAGGGCAGGAGTTGGTACAAGTGGCAACAGTGATGCTGCTATTCAGCCTGGGGGCGGCATTGCCTTTGCTCGCGATCAGCTTTATCTCGAACAAAGCGATGGGAAAGTGGCGCGGACGTATGTTAAACGCCGGGCAAACGGCAAAGAAGTTTTTCGGAGCCGCCCTGCTGCTGGTTGGTATTCTGATACTGACTGGCGCTGACAAGTCTTTCGAGAAGTGGATCGTGAACGTGATGCCGGACTGGTTGGTGACACTCACCACGCGTTTCTGAATATCAAATGGATGAAACGTCATGGTAGAACAGGAATCCTTGCTCAGCACACTACTTGGACTGGCAATGATCGTCGAAGCACGGGATCCTTATACCGGCGGACATTTATGGCGTGTCGGGCAATTCTCAAAATTGCTTGCGTTGCAGGCTGGACTGTCGCGGCGAGACGTTGCGGTATGCGAGATCGGCGGCTTTCTGCACGACCTTGGCAAAGTGGGTGTTCCCGATGCCATCCTCAACAAGCCGGATCGGCTGACCGATGGAGAGTTCGCTGTGATTCGTACCCATCCGACCGTGGGAGGCAGATTGCTGGCTAATCATCCGCTCGTCGATCTGGCGATGGAGGCAGTGGTAGGTCACCATGAACGTCCGGACGGCAATGGCTATCCGCACGGCATTGCTGGAGAGGTGATTCCCGAGGTGGCACGTATCGTCAGCATTGCCGATGCCTTCGATGCGATGACCAGCACACGTCCCTATCGAAAGGGAATGCCGATGGAGAAGGCGTTGACCATCATCGGTAACGAACTGGGCAGTCAGTTCGATGCGCAATTGGGACGGCAATTTCTGGCATTGGATCGCACCAAAGATATCGTGCATATCGTCGGGCACAGTGAGCCCGGAATTCCCCTGCAAAGCTGTCCCTCGTGCAGTGCGCCAATCGCTCTTCGTCGCGGGGTACAAGAGGGTGATTACGTCTATTGTCGTGCCTGTGGTGGAGAATCCAGACTGCACAAGACCGGCGACACGACGCAGCTGAAGATGACGGGACAGATGGGCGATGCCAGTGTGCTTGCGCCGAACAGTGATCCATATCTCATCGGTGGTATGGTCGAAGAAATCGCACCATATGTGTTTTGATTCTACTTGCATATGAGTTCGTAGTAATTAGACTCCGTGGAAGGGCGGTGCCGTGATGTCAGCAAAAATGAATGCCACAATCTTGATTAATCAGAAACCCGTCCTGGTTGAATGGACCCATTCAGCCGCTCGCGAGCTGGCCAAAAGAACACAGCCGCTCGTGGTTGAACTGGAACTGTACTTCTCCTGCTTGGTGAAAAAGTTCGTTCACTTCCATGATGTGATGCCAGAGCGCAAAACCACGTCTGTAAATGACAAGCTGTCTCTCTTCTTTCGCCCTGTAACTTCGACGGCATGTACATTCGAAGTCGCGGATCGATTGGGAAGACAACCCGAGATCGAGTTGGACAACCCTAATGTAAGAAAGATGGCACCGCGCCTGGTCAAGATTGATTACGTGCG
>JBGSKJ010000142.1:0-4881 GCA_041741275.1 Gallionella sp. | reverse complement strand
CCATGCCCGCGAACAATCGTATCGCGGGCATGGCCCGCTCCTACAATTAATTTTTTAGCATCCGCCCGGCTACAGCGGACAGCTTCTCAATCATCTTCGCATCGCGCGCTTCGAGCGCGGTGATAATGGCGTATTGCAGCGCGCTGCGGCAGCCGCATAGTCCAGCTTCTGTATCGCCATGCACGCGCGGCGCGACGTTCTTCACCAGCGCGCGCGCCTTGTCGGCGTTGGCCAGCAGCACCTTGACGATCGCGTCCACCGTGACGTCATCGTGGTTGGGGTGCCAGCAGTCGTAGTCGGTGACCATCGCGACGGTGGCGTAGCAGATCTCTGCTTCTCTCGCTAGCTTGGCTTCGGGCATGTTGGTCATGCCGATCACGTCGCACTGCCAGGAGCGGTACAACTCCGATTCCGCGAGGCTGGAGAACTGCGGGCCTTCCATCACCAGATAAGTGCCGCCGCGCGCCGCCGGTATGCCGGTCTGCTGCGCCGCCGCATACAGGTGATCGCCGAGGCGATGGCACACCGGATGCGCCATCGAGACATGCGCGACCAGGCCGTTGCCGAAGAAACTCTTTTCCCGCGCGAAGGTGCGGTCGATGAACTGGTCGACGATGACGAACATGCCCGGCGTGAGATGCTCGCGCAGCGAACCCACCGCACTCACCGACACGATGTCGGTCACACCGAGCCGCTTGAGCGCGTCGATGTTGGCGCGGAAATTGATCTCCGACGGCGGTATCTTGTGCCCTCGCCCGTGGCGCGGCAGGAAGGCGATGGGCTGGCCGTTCAATTCGCCGATCAGGATTTCGTCCGATGGCTCGCCGAATGAAGATGTTGCTTTGACCCAGCGCGTGTTCGCCAGCCCTTCGATGTTATAAACGCCGCTGCCGCCGATGATGCCCAGCATGTTTTTCTCCGTTGTCTCAAGTCACAATACGCACGCGCGGGGTCAGCGCGCACATCAATTCATAGCTGACGGTGCCCGCCGCGCGCGCCACTTCCTCGATCGGCAGGCCCTCGCCCCACAGCACCACCCGGCTGCCGACATCGGCTCGCGGCAGGTCGCCCAGATCCGCATACAGCATGTCCATCGAGACGCGCCCGACGGTGCGCGTGCGCTGTCCATCCACCAGTAACGGCGTGCCGTTGGGAGCATGGCGCGGATAGCCGTCGGCATAACCGCAGGCGACGATGCCGATGCGCATGCTGTGTTCGGCACGGAACAGCGCGCCATAACCTACCTCATCGCCGGCACGCAATTCCTGCGTGGCGATGATGCGGCTGCCCAGTGTCATGGCGGGTTTAAGACCGAGTTGTTGCGCGCTGACCCCTCCACCGCTTTCATGGGCGAACGGCGACGCGCCATACAGCATGATGCCGGGACGCACCCAGTCGCCATGCGTTTCAGGATAGCGCAACAGCGCGGCGGAATTCGCCAGCGAGCGGGCCACGCGATGAGATGCGGCGAGATCGTTGAACAGGGCGAGCGGTTCATCCACCCCGCGCGCCTCGTCGGCATTCGCGAAATGGGTCATCAGCGTGATGTCGCGCACCGCGCGATGGCGGCGCAAGCGTTCAATGGTCTGCGCCACCTGCTGCGGTGCAACACCCAGACGGTTCATGCCAGTGTTCACCTTGAGCCAGACGTCGAGTTTCCTGCTTCCCGGAGTCCCGCTGCCCGGATAGGCATCCAGCATCGCGATCTGCCCCGCGTTGTGGATCACGCAGGTCAGCTCGTATTCGGCGATGACAGGCAGATCTTCCGCGCTGAAAAATCCTTCCAGCAACAAAATGGTCTGGCGGTATCCCGCTTCGCGCAAACTCACCGCGTCGCGGATATCCAGCAATGCGTAACCATCTGTCGCTGCCAGGGCTTCGGCCGCGCGCAGCAAACCGTGGCCATAGGCATCTGCCTTGATGACGGACATGATGCGCGCGGATGTGGCCCGGCGCGCCGCCCGGAGATTGCTCTCCAGCGCATTCAAGTCGAGGCTGGCTTGTATCGGACGTGGCATGTAAATCGGCTTGCCGCAAGGTTTTTTTGACAGCCCGAATGATAGCAGGGGCAATGCTTTCGTGTTATAAAACGAACTGATAAAAAATTCTCCATTGCATGAATCTCGGTTTCTACATCATCCTGGCGGCGCAGTTTTTATCCGCGCTCGCGGACAACGCCCTGCTGTTTGCCGCCATTGCCCTGCTCAAGGATCTAAGCTCGCCGGACTGGCACACGCCGGTGCTGCAGCAGGGCTTCATCGTCTCTTACATCGTTCTGGCACCCTTCGTCGGCGCATTTGCCGACTCGCTGCCCAAAGGGCGCGTGATGTTCATCAGTAACATCGTGAAGCTGGCGGGCTGTATCGCGATGCTGGCCGGCTTGAATCCCCTGCTGGCATACGGCCTGGTCGGCCTGGGGGCCGCGGCCTACTCCCCCGCCAAATACGGCATCCTCACCGAATATCTGCCGGCCAGCCAACTGGTCAAGGCGAACAGCTGGATGGAAGGTCTTACCGTCGCCGCCATCGTGCTCGGTGCAGTGGTGAGCGGCATCCTGATCAGCCCGGGCATCGCCGAACCGATATTGCATGCGCTGAACATCCCGCTGATCGATACCGCCGCGGAACTGGCCATCGTCGTCATCGTGCTGATCTACATCTTCGCCGCGATCTTCAATCTGTACATCCCGTACGTGCCCATCGACCACAGACCGTTCAGCCGCAATCCGCTCTCCCTGACCAAGGATTTCTGGCACTGTTTCAGGCTGCTGTGGAAAGACCCGCTCGGCCAGGTCTCGCTGGCAGTCACCACGCTGTTCTGGGGTGCCGGAGCCACGCTGCGCCTGCTGGTTCTCAGCTGGGCGGCGATCGCGCTGAATTACAATATCGGCGAAGCCGCCAAGCTCACCGCCTGGGTAGCCGTCGGCATCGCCATCGGCGCGGTGCTGGCGGCGAAATTCGTCAAGCTGGAACATTCGGTGAAAGTGCTGCCGGTCGGGATCGCGATGGGCTTGCTGGTACTGGTGATGATCCCGATCACCAACAGCACGCTGGCAACCTTCCTGCTGGTTGCGATCGGCGCGATGGGCGGCTACTTCGTGGTGCCGATGAATGCACTGTTGCAACACCGCGGCCACCTGCTGATGGGTGCGGGACGTTCCATCGCGGTGCAAAACTTCAACGAGAACCTGAGCATCTTCGCGATGCTGGGACTGTATGCGGTGATGGAAAAAATGGAGTTCAGCATCTACTTCATCATTCTGGTGTTCGGCCTGCTGCTGGCCGGCATCATGGGCGCGCTGTACAAACGGCACGGACATGACCAGGACGCGGCGCAGATGTAGGGACGTCGCAGAAGTTGCACGAACCAACCGGGGCGGGCGCGCTGCCTGTCCCGGCATCTATTGCATCGTTTGCACCGCAAGGCACAGATCCTGCCATGCCTTGGCTTTTTCCGACGGGCTGCGCAACAAATAGGCCGGATGATAAGTGACGATCAAAGGGATGGACTGCTGGCGACTGCTCTCGTCCCCCTGCCCCCCGCCCAATCCCGGCGCAGTCGGCAACTGGTAGTCGTGCACCCTGCCGCGCAAGCTGGCAATCGTGGCTTCCCTGCCCAGCAGCGCATTCGAGGCGACCTTGCCCAGCGCCACGATCAGCTTTGGCTGCAAGAGTTCTATCTGGCGTTGCAGATACGGCAGGCAAGTGGCGATCTCGTCCGCTGCCGGAGTGCGATTGCCGGGTGGACGGCACTTGACGACATTGGCGATGTACACGTTCTTGCCGCGCCTGAGCTGGATCGCCAGCAGCATGTTATCGAGCAGCTTGCCCGCCTCCCCCACGAACGGCTCGCCGCGCGCGTCCTCGTCCGCCCCCGGCCCTTCGCCGACGAACAGCCAGCCGGCGTTCTCGTCGCCGACGCCGAACACCGTTTGCGCGCATCCGGCGCGCAGCTTGCAGGCGGTGCAGTCATGCACCTGCTGTTTGAGTTCGCGCCAGCCGAGACCGTCAAGCGCAGATGCAGGCACGCTGCTCGATGTATCAGCATCAGTCGATACCTTATGTGCTGTAGACTCTGGAACAACTGACTGGGCAGCATCCAGCGTGTGCACCTCCGTGGCAACCGGCGGAGTCAATTCCACATCTGCTTCGGCAGATAGTGGGTTGCCAGCGTTTGCTGCAGGCTGGTTACGCCGCACCCATTGCGGATACAGGTTCAATTCGCGCAGCACCGCTTCACGTCTGTCCATTTTCCTCAACCTTCAAATCGCACGCCATCACCAGCGCGTCTTCGCTGCCGTTCGCATTCTGATAATAACCGCGCCGCACGCCGATCCCGGTGAACCCCGCGCAGCGATACAGGGCGATCGCCGCGACGTTGGACGGCCGCACTTCGAGAAACACGCGCTTCATATTCCTTGCCCGCGCCGACTCCAGCATCTCGTTCAGCATCATCCGACCCAGCCCCTTGCGCTGCTGCGCTGCCGTCACTCCGATATTGAGCAGCTCCGCCTCATCCACCGCCGGCATCAGGATCGCATAGCCGCGTATCTCAAAACCGTCTTCCGGGTGTCCGGCCACAAGCTCTTCGGCATCCACGCAGCACACATAGCCGCTATTCAACGCATCGATGAAGTTGCCGCGCGTCCACGGATAGGCCTGCACCGCCAGTTCGATGCACAGCACCGCATCCACGTCCTGTTGCGTCATGCTGCGCATCACCGACCTGTTGTTACGCCGGCTGGCTGTGCACGCTCGCTGGTTTTCAGGGCCACCTTGTCGCGCAGGTACAACGGCAGGGCCGCTGCCGCATCTTCGCCGTGCCCGAGGGCGAATCGTGCCGCGCCGAGAACGGCGATCGCCGCCGCCTGCGGGATCGCGC
>JBGSKJ010000141.1:0-4597 GCA_041741275.1 Gallionella sp. | reverse complement strand
GTCATTCGCTCAGGGGGGAGCTGGTTGATATTTAACATTGGTATCGCTGCCTTTCTGTCCAACTCGCTTGAAGCGAAATTGTCATAGGAAGCGGTTACCTGCACCATAAGGGAATTAAGGATGCGTTCAGACAAGTGCGGATTGTTGCGAAAATCCAAACCGATTAGATCGAAAAAGAGTGTGCTAAGTTAGTCGTTAGAAACTTTCTTGCTGATTTCTGTCCCACCAAAACTTTCAGCTTTTCACCGTACATAACTGCGATTTTGTTACCGGCCACAAACGCAATTCATGATTGATTGCGAAAAAATTTGATCGGCGTACCGGATTTCTTGTTGGCACTCTCCTTAATACCGCGTGACTCCCAGAGCCCGAACGCCAACACTTCTTCGCCCACTTTGAAAGCCTTAAAGGCGTTCATGTCTGGCGACCAAACAGAAAAACAGGCCGCATCCAGAACATCAACTTGCTCTGTTTTGCGATAGGGGCGAGCCAAGTCAAGCACGGCGAACTGGCGGGTTTGGCCATTAACGATGACATTCGCTTTCACAGTTCCATTGACAGCGATCGGCACCTGTACCGTTGCCTGACACACCTGAGAGAAACACCTAAAATAGTGATCATCCTCAAAGTAGAAATCGCTCCAAGGCAAGCGCACACCATCAAATACCAACTGCAGAACGTCTTCAATTTCAGAATTATCTAAACAGGCAGCGCGCACCTTCAATACGCGTTGTGCACTGTTAATGTAAGCTCCGAGCCGCTTCTCAGCGTCGATATAAATCTTTTCGCTAGCGCCCGCAACAGTTGCAAAATCTGCGGAATTTTTCTGCCTAGCCTGATCCCGTAAATGCTCCAGGGCTTTATTCACGGCCAGTAAGCGCAGTTCATAGCGATTACCCTGAAGTGCCGCGAAAATATCACCTTCGGACTCCTTTGCAATTATGGTGATTTGATCATGGACGTTATATCTGCAAGTCGGATTGTGCTTATGTCCATTTTGCAGCCGGAAAAATGGCTCAACGGCAACGATGTCATCTCCAACCTGCCGTGTGAAGGCATTAACAAATAGGACCGATGCTTCACAAAACTCACAGTGTAAAGGCTTCTGGTATTGCTGATGCTCGGCCATGCCGATCGTAATACGAGTGATGTTTGCATCATGTGCAGCGGGCATTTTCGAAGCTATGGTGAATCCCCTCTCATCTAATCAATGGCTGCCCGTTACGCTCAAAACGCGAAAGCGTATCCTCCAACCCATCGTCGTCTGACTTGTCACGCTCCCAAGGTGAAATTTCTTTCGGAAGAATCAGCAGTGACATTGTTTGCTTGTACTGATCCGAAGTGATCTTCATCTCTCGCAACGACATGCCCTCTGGTTCCTTTTCGAACCAAATGCGCGCATCGATTTCTGCCCCTTGCCGATCTACGTTAGCAGCACTGTTCATCAGAGTGGCCGACCGTTCTGGCAATGGGCGACGCTGTCCATTCGGCATCCGTTTGTTCATGGCAATAGCCAGCCACTTACCTGATTCGCTACCGCGCGCCCACTGTATGCGTCCATCACGGGACATGACGAGGACAGCACGCTTGGAGGTGAACTCCAGCCATTTGAGCACGGCGGCCGTCAGTGACACACCATATCGATCGGCACACCCGCCCAACACATCAAGATCGACGATGGCTGACCCAAGCTGTGCCTCAAAATCGGGGCGCGGCATCAACAAGTAGGCTGCAAACTGATTTGCCTGAGTCTCCATTTTCCGCTCAGGCGATTCCCAATGTAGAGTATCGGCTTCGCTGCAGTTGAATCCGCCTTGCAAATGCCGATGGCAGAGGTAGTGTCCAAGCTCGTGAGCCAGCGTAAAGCGAATGCGCCCGGGCGACAGAAGCGCTTGGTTGTAGATCAGAGCCCAAGAAGACGGGCCGCCCGATTCATCCTCAATCTTGTATAGGCAGCCTTCGAAATCGTCATTTATCTCTTCGCCTCGAACTAGGATTGGCTCGCCTGTATTGAAAGTTGCGGGGATTTGCTCAGCAAGAAACTCGACGTTCACCGGATAACGGTCACCACCATGAATCCCGTGGTATTGATCCAGTAAGCGGTTAAGCCGATTTGCCCACGGTATCGGCCCGGAAGTCGTCGGCACAGTCATCCCTGCGTCTTTTTCAGTGTTTTGAGAATTTCCAGCAACTGCTGCTTCGTCTCAGGTTTAAGTGTTTTGTAGTTGCGAAAGAAAGCTTTGTCGAAAACGTCCACCGGCTTATCTGCCTGCTCGTCATGAGCCAAAAATTCAGGCGTAACTGCAAGCACAGCGGCAATTCGTGCCACCTTATCCATTGTTGGATTGGCATCGTCGTTGTTCTCCAGTTCCCACAGATAGCTCTTGCTCATCTCAGCATCGCTAGCCAGAGCATCTAGGCTCATCTTCTTGTCTCTGCGGAGCTTTCGAATTTTATCTCCTAATGGGGTTGGCACTGTCTCTCCTGTCTTTGTCTAACGGATAATTTTCAAGGGGTGAAAACTATTTTTACCTATTATAAAGATACATTATTTCGAACGAATAAGCACCTTCTTGACATAACAATCATTTTCCATTAAATTTCCGCAATGTCACGTTATAACGAACATATATATATTTTTTTGTTGTGTCATATAAGGTGAGCTTTATGCATATCAGAGTCCAATTTCGGCCCTGTGCGTACAAAACAACATCGGTCGGCGAAGATGCCAAACAAGAAAGGAAAATAGATGACTGCTTTCAATTATCGCCAAATCATTCGCATGGTGCCGACACGCACTTTGCAATTCTACTTCCAGTCGCGCAAGGTTGATTTACCCGAGGGGATCGAATGGGACGCCCCCATCGACAAACTTGGCCCCGGCCTAATCTCTGCAACGGAAAATCTCGATGCAGTACAAGGCGCGGAAATATATCGCGAGTTGCGACGTGTACACGACCTCGCGAATAAGCGCGGCGTGGATGCCTTGCGCAACGCGGCCAAACCGGATGCATCGCTTCATGAAGATTTTTCGCAGCTCTCCAGCGATGCTGAGCGCGCTTTGTGGGTCATGGCCAACTGGCCGGATTTATTTGAGGCAGCCGAAGCAATTTATGCCTTCAACTTAGGCACGGGCAAACGGGGATGGAAACGTCTGCAGATCGGTTCGTGCGAACACTTGTTCCGCGACCAGAACGATCTCAGCGCACTTGAACTTGCGCTGGCCACAGAGTTCAGCCCCAAGAAAGGGACGCCGCGCGCATGCCAGGTCACAGACGTACTGGATCGGCATCTTGATGGCGGTTTGCAGCTTGGCATCCTGATCGAAGACAACGCCCAGCGCAAATTGGAGTTTGGCGAAGACAATCGCACCCACTGGCGCGATATACGACCCCCAATGGAAATTGACATCGTCATTTATCCCGCGACGGGCGTGATTGAGCTCATGGCTCCCGGTGGGGCGAAAGCACATCAGAAATTGCTGCCGCATTTAGGAAAGCACATTTTTAGAACCAGCCTCAAGCCACAAGCTGTCGATGCGCCGATGTTCTATCTCAACAGGCTGCGTGATGGATTCGAGTTATTCGATGACAGTCAGGTCGATCAGGCCTTTCACCGTGTGGAACGTATCCGCTTATCCCAGGCCAAGCTTCGTGCCAACACCTCGCCTCAATGCGATTACATCATCAAGCCCACGGGTGATAAAAATGCGCCTGATGTCTTGGCTTGCATCCAGGCACATCACCTGGACCACAGCTTGCTGAGCAACGGCTTCAATATCCTGGACGCAGTGGTCACCCTATATTTCCTGCCCAATGAAAGCGGCAAATCAGGACGAGTGTTGCACATTGAAATCAAGCAGTCCGGGATCAGCAACTTGCGCGACATGGACGAAGCTGATGCAAAACTTGCCGAATCCCTTCTTCTTGCTTGGGGCGTCATGCAACCGGCCACTTCCGGAGAAAATTCCGGACCGGTCAAATCTGTTCCCGCAGAAGCTGTTGCTTAAGGTGGTCCACATGACACCGACAGCAGGAATGAATGATCAGGCGTTCGCAGAATTATGCTTGCTAGCCGAGCAAGCTGACACGCGGCTTGCTCCAGATGCCATCTGGTTAAGTGGAAAGCCGCATCACTTCCAGCATCTGCGCGACCTCGGTGCACTCTCTTTGTCGAATGATTTGGCCGGCAGCATTACATGCGATTACTGCTGCGACGAAACATATCACCCAGTGGCAAACACTGACCCACAACAAACCGAATTCCCCTACCGTGGTTATTGCCCGGAATGTGGTTGGCGACCGCTGAAGCCCGAGCAAGCTCGTTACTGGCAAGCACATCCGACTTTAATTGCCCGGTGGCTGTCTAGTGCGCTTCAACTAACACCCCGGTATTCCGTTGAATCAGTTATCGACGGCGTGCTATGGCGCCTGGGTGAAATTGAGCACCGGCGCAATCGTCACACCATCTTTTTCGGGTGTCAGCTTGCCAAGCCGGCAGCGGTCATCGAGAAAAAACTGAATGATCTGGTCGCTCCTGGTTCAGAAATTCTCATCACCACCAGCGACACCAGCAGCTTGCGTACGTCGGCGCTTGC
>JBGSKJ010000140.1:0-23310 GCA_041741275.1 Gallionella sp. | reverse complement strand
CTTTATTGATCCTTGGCGGTATCTTGCTGGTGTTGCGCTACGGCAAGGTGTGATGGGTCACTGACGTTCTCGTTCGGCGCGGGCGATTTTCTCAAGTGCCTGCGCGATGATGCTACGCGGTGCGCCAATGTTCATGCGCATAAAGTCGCAGCCAGGGCTATTGCATCATTCGGATAGAGGTAGCCAGTATTGCAGCGCGGCATACCGATCATTGCAAGCCAACTACGGCATGGAAACATTAATGAGCTGTAAAGGAAACTGCTGGGACAACGCACCGATGGAAATTTCCTTTGGCACGATTAAAACTGAAGGCTTGCATCACTATCGCTTCGCGACCCGCGAGCAAGCAATACAAGTCTCTTTGAATAAATTGAAGTGCTTTACAATCTTATCCGGCGTCATGCAAAAATCGGCAATCAGATTCCATCTGAATACGCCAATCAGCGTTACGCTACTGCGGCATAAACCAGATGACTTGCCCGTCCACTAAATCGGACTCCGCTCACTAGATGGTGTAGGTTTTAATCATGGGGATATCCTCCATAACCAAAACTACACCCATAAACACCCACAGGCGCTACTTTTGACCTGGTGAATTCTCACAAACCTTCAGTCTGACGTTCAATAGGGGGCTGCCCCTCCCCTGCTACCGCCGCGCCGCAGGCAATCTGCCAACTACATTCGCCGCTTGGCTTATCCCAAATCAGCCGTACTGCTACGCAGAACGGCCACACCTAAAGACCTCAAAAACTGACTGCACCGGCTTTTGAATCGGTTGCTACAGACCGTTTGTTGAGCGCCTTCACCTGGTCTTTCATGGGTCATGCCGTCGCATCGCCAATGGCTTGCCGGTCGCGGAGGCTAAAAGCACATAAGCCACGCCAGCCAGCAAGGGCACGATACAACCGTGCCGCTTCGCGTGCCCCTTCTCCCGTTCGCACTCCCTGCGGTCGCTTGCGCTGCGGCTTCGGTTGCCCCTCTCGTCTGTCATGCCTGATGCCGCCTCCTGAAAACGCGACCGCCTTAACGCCACCCTGCGCGAGCGATACGACGGCATGACCCACTACACAACGACCAGGAGAAGACAGATGCGCGATCAACAAACCAACACCACCGAAAGCAACACCGCCTGCGGCAGCGAGCTCCACAACAGCATCACTTTGAAAGCAACCCAGGGAGAAAAGAAGATGACAACGCACCAGAACAAACAACCTGTAACCATCCTGCGAATCCCTGCTGTTCTCGAACGCCGAGGAAGGTCACGCAGTTCACATTACGCGGACATCAAAGCAGGGCTTTTTGTAAAACCGGTGCTGATCGGTATGGCGAACGTCTAAACTGGAGGACGCTCTCGTATGGCTGCTTTTGGCTGATAGATGACTCTCGCATTTCTTTCCCAAAGGAGACATTCACTCCCGTCCGTACTATTATGCATATGCATATGCGGACAGGCAATATTAATGGGGTTGTAATGAATCCATCATTTATCAAAAATAGGCGCGCTTCTTTATTTTTAGCAATACTGACCGATGCGTCCGTCTAGTCACTGTTAGATTTCGCATGCTTGCACTTGATGCCATCGAAGAAAACTCCCGACGCCTATACGAACGCACACATTTCTTCGATGGCGAACAGATGCCAGAAGTTGAGACAATCGATTCTGAAGGGATTGGAGCGTATTGCTCTGCTACATGCTTGAATCAAGACCGAGACAAGTTGCTCGTAAAAGAGAATGTTCGAGCAACTTTCCCGGGGATTGGGCCTATCGAGGTGTGCTCCAGATGCGGCAGACCGGTTGACATGGCGCAGTTTCATCTGAGTTGGACGGAAGAGGAATTTAATTGTCAGTGGGGGCAGTTCATTGATGTGTTGCAACCCATTTATTATCAATCGCTAGCGGTTGTTTGCCAACAATGCGCTCCCCTAAGTACTGCGGCAAGACAGGAGGAGATGAGTAGTTCGAATCTTGATGTTGTAGCCTAGCTAATTTCATTTCTGGTCTGAAATTTTAGTCAAATGAACATCTTTTCTCGACTCTTCAATAGAAAAAGTCCTTTAGACGAACGTAACGACCGCTCATGTGCGCGACTTTTTGCGCGTCACTACTCCACTTGTTGATGAAATGTTCCAGGTGGATCCAGCAGATGTAGCAGTAATTGTCTTCAGATCGCCACGATATAGTCATTAGTTTATTGATACTTCCGCGATCAGCAGATGTATGGAAAGCCCGCAGTCCAGAATGGGTTACTAGGTCTACTGAGTAGCATCAGACTGTAGGCATCGCAGAATTAGCGACAATTCCATGTGGATATCTGGAGTTTGCTGAATTTACGACTTCTACCGAGGGAGAAGCAAATTTGACTGCTTTGGAAGTCCCGTCAAATAGGGATGGCAATTTACGACTTTAATTGGCTGGAATACATCCATCCGGTGGCGAACTATTTACCAACTTGGCACTCTTATTCCGCGAGTGCTAGAATCGCCTCATAAGGAGGAAATACCATGAATGCAACGATGAGTTTACCTATACCGTCAGCGGTTGGCAGCCTGGAGGCATATATACAGTCGGTGAACCGTTTTCCCCTGTTGACGCAGGAGCAGGAGTTCGCTCTTGCGACGCGATTCAAGACCGAGAATGACCTGGATGCCGCTCGCGAGTTGGTGCTTTCACACCTGCACGTGGTGGTCAGCGTGGCGCGCGGCTATGCCGGTTACGGACTGCCTCAGGCCGACCTGATCCAGGAAGGCAATATCGGCCTGATGAAGGCGGTGAAACGCTACGACCCGGAGCGCGGAGTGAGATTGGTGTCGTTCGCATTGCATTGGATACGTGCCGAGATCCACGAGTTTGTGGTGCGGAACTGGCGGCTGGTGAAGATCGCCACTACCAAGTCGCAGCGCAAGCTGTTCTTCAATCTGCGCACGCTGAAAAAAGGCCTGCAGCCGCTGTTGCCTCAGCAGGTCAGCGAGATCGCCCGACAACTCAACGTCAGCGAGCACGATGTGGTGGATATGGAAGCCCGCTTCGCTGGGCATGAGATTTCGCTGGAACCGGCCGGCGGCGATGAAGACGAAAGCTACGCGCCCATCCATTATCTGGCTGACAACGCGGAGCATGAACCGTCGCGGATACTGGAAACGGCGGAGCGCGAACGCCTGCAAACAGCCGGACTGAGCCGTGCATTGTCCAGTCTGGATGAGCGCAGCAGGCGCATCGTCGAGGCGCGCTGGCTGCACGAGGGTGATACGGCGACCTTGCACGAACTGGCTACCGAGTTTAACGTCTCCGCCGAACGCATCCGCCAGATCGAGCAGAAAGCACTGGGCAAGATGCAGGCGGCTCTGGCTTAGGCTGATCCGCATCAAGAACGACAATAACCTTGCAGGGCGCGTTTATGCACCCTGCATTCTTTCAGCCACAAAATGAAAAAGCCGCAGTGACTGCGGCTTTTTCATTTGACTATCTTCAATTGGGGCTTGTGCGGGGGCGGCTTGGAAGTTTCGGTTCCGCTTGCTCCGGGTGGCGGCTGTTGCGGGTCGCCGCCCTGGAACATCAGACCCTGCCCGTTCTCCTTGGCGAATATGCCGATGACCGCCTCGACCGGAACCAGCAAATCGAACGATGCCCCGCCAAAGCGGCCGGCGCAGGTGATCATCTCGTTGCCCATCTCCAGGTTGCGCACCGCACCGGCACTGAGGTTCAGCACGATCTGGCCATCCTTGACATGGGCGGGCGGAACCACGGTGTGCGCATCGACACGGACGGCCAGGTAGGGAGTCAGGCCGCTATCCACACACCATTCGTAGATCGCGCGGATCAGGTACGGGCGCGTGGATAAATCGCTCATTCGGGAGTCCGGCCATAACCAGCGACTTGGTGAGCGTTGCTTGCTCGCTTAGTCGAATGGCTAGTTGTTTCATCAGGAATGAGCAAGGAGGCCAACACAGTTTCACCGAAGAAATGTGGCTGGAATCACTTGCGCATCGCTCTTTCGGAAGCCGTCAGCGCATCGATGAAACCCTGCCGGGAGAACAGGCGCTCGGCGTATTTCATCAGCGGAGCCGCATCCTTGCCCATCTGGATGCCATAGTGGTCGAGGCGCCACAGCAGCGGCGCGATGGCCACATCCAGCATGGAGAATTCATCGCCCAGCAGGAATTTCTGCCGGGTCAGGATCTGCGCGAACTGGGTCAGGTTGTCACGGATCACGCCGCGCGCCTTGTCGGCGGACTTCACCACACCATGCTCGATCACGTCGACCTGGCTGTAGAGTTCCTGCTCGAAGCGGTGCAACAGCAGGCGCGCGCGGCCGCGCATGACGGGATCGGGCGGCATCAATTGGGGATGAGGGAAGCGCTCATCGATGTATTCATTGATGATATTCGCCTCATACAACACCAGATCGCGTTCCACCAGCACCGGCACCTTGTTATAGGGGTTGATCGTCGCGACATCCTCGGACTTGTTCATCAGATCCACGTCGATCACCTCGAAATCCATGCCTTTCTCGAAAAGCACGATGCGGCAACGGTGGCTATAGGGACAGGTTGTCCCCGAATACAATCTCATCATTACTACTTACCCCTTGATCATCTGTGTGCGCTGCATGCGCATGCGCACCAGAAAGTAACCTATGCTGGCGACCACTCCGCCGACCACTATGACAGCAAGGATAGGGTATGCCCCCTTACCCTCGACGCCGCCGATCCAGACATAGCGCTCGAACAGCGTACCGATGATTATACAGGTTGCGACCGCCGTGATGATGCGAATGTTGTGCCGCGGGCCAGGGAAAGCGAGTGTGGCAAAGGGAATCACAAACTTGAGGACTATCATCGACCACCAGATGAACGAATAATCGCCGTTCTGCATACCCATCACGCGGTCCGATTCTTCGGGCAGGTTGCCATACCAGATGGTCAGGTACTGGGCGAAAAAGGTGTATACCCACAGCAACGTGAATGCGAACAGCATTTGCGCGATGTAATTGTAGATATAGGTTTCCACCGGGCGGTGCAGCTTGTTGCGGCTGTTCAACACGGAGATCCAGATCACCAGGAACGACAGGAACATGCCGAAGTTGCTGACGAACTGCTGCATCGCATAGATCGCGCTGTGCCAGGCAGGTACCAGCGTCATTTCAAAGTCCCATGCGACCATGGTGCTGTACAGCACGAAGCAGAACGGGATCCACGTGGCGACATTATGATAACGTTCTGCGTCTTCGCTGCTGCGCCCGCTCACCTCCTGGCGCTTGATGAACACCCAGTACAAGACCATCATAAACACCATGCCGACGACTTCGCGGGCGATCAGCCAATGCGGACGATACCAGCCGGGCATGTGAGCCGTGTGTGCATCAGCGTGGCCCCACCACGGGAAGGTGTGTGAGCCGCCCAGCAGCAATATGACCAGCAGGATGAATGCCAACGGGAACAGCGCGTAGAGAGAAGCCGACAGCTGGCATATTTGCAGGCGCCACTTGGCGCCCACCAAATGCAATACCGAACACAAGGCTACACCGCTCAGCGCGAGCGACAGTACCACCACGAAACTTGCGGTCAATACCGACCAATTACTGTATACAAACATGTTCACAGTCTCCTATTTCGCCGAGGCAGCAGCCTGGCCTTTTTGCAATACTTTGCGTATGTAGTTGACCACATGCCAACGTTCGGTGGCCGACAGATCGTTTGCGTAACCGGGCATCACCGCACCGCCCAGTGTTATATATCCCCATATATGGCCGTCCGGATACTCCCTGGGATTCCAATTGTGCATTTGGTTGCCTGAGGTCAGATCCCAGGGTTGCATGATCAGCTTCGCCCCAACCAGACCGTCACCCGTTCCGGATTGACCATGGCAGGGAGTGCAGTAGATCGCGAACAAACGACCACCGGTGGCGACAGATTTCTTGTCTGCCGGAACGGGGTTAGCCATTTTCCGCGCAGATTCCTGATCCTTTACCATAACAGTCGTGCCCGCCACAGGAACGGATCTCTTGGGAAAAGCCTTCATGCCCGGATTGGCTGGATCCACGCTTTCCTGCGGCTTGATGCCGACCTGGTTGGCCATATCCATCGACCAGGGCCATGCATGCGCCAGCGAAGGTGCCAGCAACAAAGCAGTTATGACGAAAAACTTGTGTCCGGGCATCTGCCAGAGTGATTTCTTCATTTCCCCGCCTCTTCCTGAATTTCCAAAGCATGATGTTTGGCAAAGATCGCCTTCAGCGCATTTGCGGCGCCATCGTCAGACTTCACCAGTATCCCGATCTGATCCTCCGACACCTTCGCGCTATACAACGGCGAACGTCTGGCCGGCAAGCCGGCGCAGATCAGGAAACCCAGCACGCTGATGAATACTCCGCCGAGAATGAACATCTCGTAGGTCAGCACAAAATTGGGCGGGAACGGCACGATAGGTTTTCCGCCCTTGATCTGGGCATAAAAGTTGGCTTGCGCGCCGGAGATCAGAAAGAACCCCAGCAGACCGCCCATCAGCGCGCCACCCAGCGTGAACCATTGCACGTAGACTGGTTTGTTGCCGAGGAACTCTTCAACCTCGGGATGCTCGATGGGTGACTTGACGATCAGATCCTGATTGACATCAAAGCCCTTGATTGAAGTGCTGCGCAACTCTTTGACCACCGCTTCGGCTTCGTCAAAGTTGCTGTACAGCGCGAGTAAATGACGTTTGCTCATTTAGTGTGCTCCCTTCCCGGCGGCTGCGAATTTTCCGGTCTCTTCCAGCTTTTTGGTTGCCTTGCTGCGGTGATAGACCATTTCCTTGACCTCATACATGGACACGGATGGGAACACCTTGCAGAACACCATGAACAGCAGGGTGAACCAGCCAAAGCTGCCGAATACCATGCCCCATTGCACGAAGGAAGGCCATTGGTCATGATCCCATCCCCACGGGTAGATACCATGCGCGAAAGTAGGCGCGACGATCATCCAGCGCTCCAGCCACATGCCCAGGTTCAACAGCAGCGATACCGCGAACAGCACCGGAATGTTGGTCTGGACCCGTTTGAAAGCCATGGCCAGCGGCACGACAGAGCCGCAGAAGATCATCCCCCACCAGAACGGCGCATAGGTCCCGCTGGCTTTCTGGATCAATACATCCTTGGAAGCCTGATCGTGGCTATACCAGACCGAGGCGAATTCCACCGCATTAAGGTAAGTCCACACCATCGAGATCGCGAAGGTCAAACGCACGATCTTCTTCAGGATAGGCAGCGTCATGTACTCCTCGAACCTGAACACATAGCGCAGGATGATGAACAGCGTGATGATCGCGGCACAACCAGAATACAACGCGCCTGCCACGAAGTAGGGCGGGAACGAGGTCACGTGCCAGCCAGGTTGCTGAGACATCGCGAAATCGGAGGCCACGATGGAGTGCACCGACACCGCCAACGGGATCAGGAAGCAGGCTATGGTCAGGTAAGTGACGCGGAAATTGCGCCATTGGCGGTCGGTGCCTTCCCAGCCCAGCGATAACCATGTGTACAGCTTCTTGCGCCATCCCTCGTGCATCCTGTCACGACAGATCGCCAGATCGGGGATCATGCCGACGTACAGGAACAGGATGGATGAGCTCAGGTAGGTAAAGATCGCCATCGCATCCCACAGCAACGGGGACTGGAAGTTCGGCCACAGGCCGCGGTCATTCGGGTAGGGCAGCGCATAGTAGATCTGCCACACGCGGCCCAGGTGGACTGCGACGAACAAGCCGGCGGTCATCAGCGAGAAGGTCGTCATCGCCTCGGCAAAACGATAGATAGGCTTGCGCCAGTCGGCATGCATCAGGTGCAGGATCGCCGACAGCAATGTACCGGAGTGGCTCATGCCGATCCAGAAGATGAACGTGGCGATATACAGCCCCCACACATGCGAGTTGTTCTTGTCGGAAACGCCCATACCGACGTTGTACTGGTAGATCTCGCAACCCACAGCAACCCCGACCATCGCGATCGCGACAAATAGAATCACCCAATACAGCTTGCGGGGATTCTCCAAACTCTTGAGCACGTCCTGGTTGATCTTCGCCCAAGCGATGTCTTCGCGGATATCTTTCATCGTCATTTCCTAAAGAAATTACAGCAATTTTTGCAACTTAAACTTAAACGGCACTTTCGCGCACACGTTCCAGATACATCACCGAAGGATAGGGGCGCATCTGTTCCAGGATACGGTAGCCGCGCAATTCAGTGCCACCTTCCTGTTTATCCTTGGCTTGTTTGTCCTTGTCGATCTCGACCTGCTGCGTCTGCCATTGCTTGTGCACCCTGGATTCCGGGTCGACCAGGTTACCGAAGGAGATCGCATTGGTCGGACAAGCTTGCTGACAGGCCGTTTGCACCTCACCGTCATGCACGATACGTCCTTCGTTCTTGGCCGTCACCTTGGCGGCATTCAGGCGCTGCACGCAGAAGGTACATTTCTCCATCACGCCCTTGCCACGCACCGTCACATCCGGATTCAATTGTTGCGTCATCTCTGCCGGCCAGACATTGTCGGTGGTCGGGTAGTCATACCAGTTGAAGTAGCGCACCTTGTAAGGGCAGTTCGCCTCACAATAACGCGACCCTACACAACGATTGTAGATCTGCGAATTCAGTCCGTCCGCCGTATGGTTGGTCGCACCCACCGGACATACCGTTTCACAAGGGGCAGCTTCGCATTGCTGGCACATCATCGGCAGGAATTGCGCGCCCTGGTCGGGGAATTCCCTGCCACCCTCGGTACCAAGATCCTCATCCCAGTAATGCTCGATACGCATCCAGTGCATGGCATGTCCGTGCGCGTATTTCTCCTTGCCCACCACCGGCAGATTGTTTTCCGCATAACAGGCCACGCTGCACGCATTGCATCCGGAACAGGCATCCAGATCGATGCTCATCGCCCATTTGTATGGATCATGCGGCTTGTCTTCCACCGGGTGGAAATGACGGAACTGCGACCAATTCTCCAACAGATTGCTGACCGACATACCTTAGACCTCCTTCGAAAGATCGACTTGATCAGTGGATACACGCCCGGCAATCTTCTCGCGAATCTGCTTGGCTCCCGCGGCACTTTCATCCTTGACCACGATGACGCGCTGACCGGTCTTGCTGACCCTGACGCGGGTTTCATGCATCGCCAGTTCGCCGGTTTCCTTGTCAAAAATCGCATCCAGTATCTGGAACGGGTTCACGCCATAACCCTTGGCATACCGGCCCAATGCCTCGTGACCCTGCCCGATCGGAATGGAGATCGCGTCGGGGTGGATGCCGGGGAACAGATAGGCTTGCGCCCTGATCGATCCGGTTCTGGAAGTGACTTCGAGGATGTCGCCTTCGGCTATGCCCAGTTCCGCGGCTTTCTTCGGATGGATCTCCACCCAGGAATCCCACACGATCGTGGTCAATGGGTCAGGCGACTCCTGCAGCCAGGGTTGATTGGTATGCCGGCCATCGCGCAGACTGATGTTGACTCCCGGGATCAGTTGCAACGGATATTGCTCGTCACATTCAACCGCGCCCGGCAGCTTCAAACCCACCGTACCGGCTTTGCCGGACAATGCAGTCCTGGTGCCCGCGAGTTTGACGATGCCCTTGGTCAGTGTTTCGTTCCAGAAGCTATCGTCATCCGTGCCGCCGCCACCCAGCGCGCCCTTGTTCTTCAGCATTGCGGCGCGCAAATAGGCGTAATAGTCTTCGTAGCTCTTGTAGTCTTCGGCACGACGCTGCTTGACCAATGCCAGCAGGATGTCGCCCATGCCACGGGTATTGGCGTGCAACCTTTCCATCAGTGGTTGCTGGATATTGATCTGTGCGCCTTCCGCCATGTATTCGGGAACCACCGTGCCCCAGTCCTCCAGCGCGGAATCCAGCGGCAGCACCAGATCGGCCTGCAATGCGGTCTCGTCCAGATAATGGGCGAACACCACTTTGAAGCCTGCCTTGGCCAGATTATCCTTGAACTTCAGCGCACCCGGCGCGGTGAAGACCGGGTTGGTCAAGTAATTGAACAGCACCTTGTATTTACCGGCGGCCAAACCGTCATTCAGCGACTTCAGCGCAGCGGTATTGCCCGTTGCCGGGGCCATTTGCGGGAATGGAACGGCAGCGGAAGCCTCGATCGTCTTGCCGACATTACCCAGCACGTGGTTGAGCAGATTGATCGCGGCGGCATTCTGCGAGCCATGCGCATAGCCTTCTGCCGCACTGCCCGCCAGCACCAGGCTGGGTGAACGCAACTTCAGCAAGGCGGCGATCTTGTCAATCTGTCCGGGCGGAACCCCGGTCTCTCTGCTGACATGAACCTTGTCATAGCCTTTCACCGCAGCCGCGATATCGCCAGTCGCGGTACCCAGCGCGTTGATGATACCCAGCGCCAGTATGCCTTCGGTTCCGGGACGTACCGGAACCCAGCGATCCGCGTTCGCGCCAGTCAGGGACATCTTCGACTCCACCTGGATCAGCACGCCGCGCTGGCCGTCCACACCCTTGCGGAACTGCGCATATTGTTGCGAGAAATGCACCGGAGAAACCCAGGCGCCGAGGAAATCGGCGCCGAAAGACAACACCACCTTGGCTTTGTTGATGTTGTAGCGCGGCATTTCCACGCCATAGGATTTTTTGTTGGCCGCACGCACCACAGCCGGCGCAAGCGCTTCGTACACGAAATGATTTTTGCAGGCTATGCTGTCCAGATAATTGCCCATCAGCACTTTGAGATGCCCGCTCACACCGCCGCTCAGAAAAGCGATCTCTTCGCCCCTCACACCCTTCAGTTTTTCGGCGATCAGCGCATAAGCTTGATCCCAGGTGATGGTTTCGCCCTTGTCACCTTTGCGCAACAACGGCTCACGCACCCGATCCGGGTTGTAGTGATGCTGCACACCCGCCTGCCCCAGACCGCACATCCTGCCGCGATTGATCGCCGACGCAGGATTGCCTTCCAGCTTCAGCACCCGGCCTTCGCGCACCCGCCCATTGATGCTGCAACCCGCATCGCATTGCGCGCAGGTGGAGTTGTAATACACGCCGATGCCGGGGATCACATAGTCAGCGGCCTCCACATAGGAAACCACCGTTTCCTTGCCGTCCTCGATGGAGGTGTTGCCGCAGCCGCTTAACGCAACCGCCGCGCCACCCCAGCCCATCACCTTCAGAAAATCACGCCGATCAAAACCACTGTCCATCATCACAACCCCTCTGGAAAATTCTTGTAATGCCCTGCCGCGCTTATTTGTGGCACTGCCAGCAATCGTTAGGGCCTTTCGCCTTGATTGCATCAGCTGAAGCCACCACCGGCTTCTGGAAGCCATACCAGTAAGCCTGGCCACCGATCGGCGTACCGCCTTCCGCCGTCACCGGATGATCCTTCTCATGGCAACTTGCACACCAACCCATGGACAGAGCCTTGCTGCGGCGCGCAACCGTCATCTCTTTCACGTTACCGTGGCAATAACCGCAAGCCTCCTGAACCGGACGGCCTTGCTGCTCGATGAAACGCTTGATGTGACGCTCGTGATTGAAACGCACGAAATCGGGCAAGTCATGCACCTTCTTCCAGGGAACTGGTTTCTTGGCTTCCCAGTACTCGAACAACTTCTTGATGCGGGGTGTCTCGCGCACCGATTCGATGCTCTGGTGACAGCCGATGCATTTCTGCAACGGCGGGATCCCTGCTACCGCACTACGTCTGGCGTAGGTATGGCAATACATGCAGTTGATCTGCATGCCGCCCTTGTCGGCATCACCGGCATGGCGATCATGGGGAAATTCGATGGGTTGCTCAACGACAGGACCTGAACTATCCTCAGTCATAGAAACGGGCAGCTGTGCATCGGCTGCATAACAGTTCACAGCAGCAAACAATCCCGTCAGCAAGACGGACATACTTAAGAAACGGTGCATCGTAACGGCTCCCCGGCAAACAAACGATCCCATGCCGGCTTTGCAGCTGGCATGATTGAACAGGTAAATCGGATTATTTAATGCGGCGTGTCGCGATAATAATTATTATAAGCATCAGCTTTATCCCCGCCTGAACCAGCACGGCGCGACTACACGGACGAATAATGTCTAGTCTGAAAAATAAAGTCAACACTGAATAGCGCGGCCCAGCCACATATGGCGAAAAAAAGTTATATGCCGCACAGAATTACATTAATCGCTAATATACATTTACGCATTTTCAAACAGGGCCACCGGGGTCTGACACCATGAATGAAGAACAGTCCGTACTGGATTTTTTTGCCAAGGAAGAGAATCTGCCGCTAGGCTTGGCCATTGCCGATCAGATGAGCACGCTACGCGAGCAAATGAACAACCGGCTATGGCGGGAATTGCACCAGCGCCTCGTTGCGTCGCTCAGCTCGCACGGACTGGATTGGCAAGTCGAACTCACCGAGGACAAGAACGCAACAGAATGCCTGGTCGGTTTGCATTGCAATGCAAGCCGCGAGCAGGACATCTACCTGCGTCCGATGATGGAACAGCAATATCTGGGCGGTGAATGGCGGATCTATTTCGGCCTGATGTGGAGCGCCGCCCCCTCCCCCGACCATCTCGGCTCGGCCGCGGTGTGCAGCCTGAATGAATCGCTGCAGCACAGCGGCTTCAAGAGCAACGCAGGTTTTCTTGCCTGGCAGTGGGCCAGGTTTCATCCGCGCCGCAGCGACTTCCTGCTGCGCTACGCGCGGGAACCTGAAAAACTTCTGGGCGAGATCGAGGCGATCTTGAAAGCATTGCTGATAGACCACAATGACTCGATCGAGCTGGCCAATTCCGCATTGCGATCCGTACCACGCAGCACGGCGATCTCGCTGGATAGGCTGCGCAGCAAACGCGGCGATTAACACCCGACAGCCAAAGTTGCAGGGTAAGCCGTTGCCGGCCAACGGAAGAAAGGCGTATTCTCCCCACCCCGCTGTTTAGAAAATGAAAAGCCCGGCAGGGTCACTGCCGGGCGGATACAGAATCTTTCGATTCTTTATTGTAGCAACGGCTCTCACCCCGGATGCGCTACAACGGTTCCATTATCAGGGAGAACATAATGGCAAGCAAGCAGAATAACTTTGGCGCGCTCACTTTCGGATTGGACATCGGCATCGCTTCGGTCGGGTGGGCGGTACTCGGTAATGATCGCATCATTGACCTGGGTGTGCGCTGTTTCGACAAGGCGGAAACTGCAAAGGAAGGCGAATCACTCAACTTAGCCCGCCGCACAGCGCGCCTGCTGCGCCGCCGCCTGCGCCGCCGCGCCTGGCGGCTCACCAAACTAGCGCGCACGCTGAAGCGCGAAGGCGTGATTGGCGATGCCAATTTGTTCAAGCATACACCCGAGAAAGGCACACCCGCTGCACGCTCATGGCAACTACGCGTGGAGGCGCTCGACCGCAAGCTCGAAGCCGAAGAATGGGCGCGGGTGATTTATCACTTATGCAAGCATCGCGGCTTCCACTGGATCAGCAAAGCCGAAGAAAAAGCAGCCGAAAGCGATAACGAAGGCGGCAGGGTCAAAAAAGGACTCGCGGGCACGAAGAAGCTGATGGATGCCAAGAAATACCGCACCGCCGCCGAAATGGTACTAAAGGAATTCCCGGAGGCACAGCGCAACAAGCATGGCGATTACAGCAAGGCGCTTTCGCGCCTCCTGCTTGCCGACGAATTGCAAGCGCTGTTCGCGCGCTAACGCGCTCTTGGCAATCCACATGCCAGCACAGAACTGGAAATCGCCATCCTCGGCAACGGCGACAAGAAGAGCGGCCTGTTCTGGAAACAGGAACCTGCACTGTCCGGCGACGCGCTGCTCAAGATGTTGGGCAAGTGTACCTTCGAGAAAAGCGAATACCGCGCACCCAAAGCCAGCTTCACCGCCGAGCGGCATGTCTGGCTGACACGTCTCAGCAACCTGCGCATCGTGGTTGATGGCAAGACTCGTCCGCTCACTGATGAGGAGCGGAGCATTGCCTTGCCGCTCCCTTATCAACTGGCAAGCGATTTTTCCTACAAGCAGTTGCGCAAAGCTCTGGTCAAGGCGGGCTTATCCGAAGAATTTCGCTTCGCTGGGCTTTCCTATCCAAGCGAACGGCAAAGAACAGAAGAAAAAGCCAAAGACCCGGAAGACGAAAGACTCGTCAAACTTCCCGGTTGGCAGGAACTGCGCAAGACGCTGAAAGATGCCGGACTAGAAGATACGTGGCAGAAAATTTCCACCGACGCGCTGAACGACAGGCCGCAGTTGCTCGACGAGATTGCCCGAGTGCTGACCGTTTACAAGGAAGACGAAGAAGTAAAACGTGAGCTCGGCAAACTCGAATTGCCGAACAAGGAAAAGATGGTGGACGCGCTGCTCACCGTCCGCTTCGACAAATTCAGCAACCTCTCGCTCAAGGCGCTCTACAACATCCTGACGCACATGAAAGCCGGGCTGCGCTACGACGAAGCTTGCGTAAAGGCGGGCTATCACCACAGCCAGTTGCACAAAATCGGAGCGGGCGAACACAAGTATCTGCCGCCATTCTATTCCGGGCGCGACAAAGACGGTCGCATGAAATTTGACGAGGACATGGACATCCCGCGCAACCCGGTGGTGCTGCGCGCGCTCAATCAGGCGCGCAAGGTGGTGAACGCGCTCATCAAAGAATACGGCTCACCGCATGAGGTACATATCGAGATGGCGCGCGATTTATCACGCCCGCTCGATGAACGGCGCGATATAGAAAAACTGCAAAAAGAATTCCGCGACAACAACGAAAAAGGCAAAGCTCAGTTCGCGCAAGACTTCAACATCGTGGGCGCAGTCAAAGGTAAAGAGTTCGAGAAGTACCAGCTTTATCGTGAACAACAAGGCAAGTGCGCTTACTCCATAGAGCCGATGGATATTCACCGCTTGTTTGAACTTGGCTACGTCGAAATTGACCACGCCCTACCTCGTTCAAGAAGTTTCGATTTCAGCAAAAACAACACCGTTCTGGTGCTGGCGCGCGAGAACCGCAACAAAGGCAATCAAACTCCATACGAATATCTGGACGGCAAAAACAACAGCGAACGCTGGCGGCAGTTTGTAGGCTTCGTTGAAGGAAACAAGGCCTACCGACAAGCCAAACGCAGCCGCCTGCTGCGCAAGGATTTCGGCGAAAAGGAATCCAGCGAATTCCGCGAGCGCAATCTCAACGACACCCGTTACATCTGCCGCTTCTTTAAGAACTACGTCGAGCAATACCTGCAACTGCATGAGGACAGCGAAGCTAAACGCTGCGTGGTCCTCAGCGGACAGATGACCTCCTTCCTGCGCGCCCGCTGGGGCTTGGTCAAAGTGCGCTCTGACTCCGACCGCCATCATGCGCTGGATGCCGCCGTGGTCGCCGCGTGCAGCCACGGCATGGTCAAGCGTTTATCCGACTACTCGCGGCGCAAGGAACTAGCACAGGTACGAGAAGGTTTTGTGGATGTGGAAACAGGCGAAATTGTAAATCCCGTGATGTTCCAGCAAATGAAAGAGCACTTCCCCGACCCGTGGCCGTATTTCCGGGATGAACTCAAAGCGCGGTTGAGTATCGACGACCCTGCCCTCCTGCGCGCCGAAATGGAACAGATCGGTACTTACCCGCCCGAAGCGCTGGAAGCATTGCGTCCCCTCTTCGTCTCTCGCGCGCCCCAGCGGCGTAACAGCGGTGCGGCGCACAAGGAAACCATCTACGCCCAACCTGAACGGCTGAAAGCGCAAGGCGGCGTCACGCAAAAAGTGGCGGTGACCAGCCTAACGGCAAAAGACCTCGATAATCTCATTGACCCACACCGCAACGAAAAACTCTATGCCGCAATCCGCGAGTGGCTGACTCACCGTGACGCGAGAGAGAAGCGCGCGAAAGAAATCGAAGCTGGCGCGGGACGCGGCAAGGACAAGCGCGAATTAACAACAGATGAAAAGTCAGAGATTGCCGAGCTGCGCGCGTTGCCGCGAAAACCAGACAAGAACGGCAACCCAACCGGCCCCATCGTGCGTACCGTGACAATGGTGATCGACAAGCTTTCCGGCATCCCGGTGCGCGGCGGCATCGCCAAGAACGACACGATGTTGCGCGTGGACGTATTCAGAAGCAAGAAAGACAAAAAATACCATCTTGTTCCCGTATATGTGCATCACCGAGTAATGGGTCTGCCAAATCTAGCAATTGTGGGCGGCAAAGATGAAAATGAATGGACATTGATCGACGACGGTTTTGATTATTGCTTCCCGATGTACCCCAACGATTTAGTACGAGTTACATTGCGTCAAGAAGCCCGTTTCGGTTATTACGCTGGTTGTGATCGTTCGACAGCAGCAATTCACCTATGGGCTCATGATCGCAATCAGCAAGTTGGTAAGGATGGACTAATTCGTAGTATCGGCGTCAAAACAGCACTAAGCGTTGAAAAACTCAACGTGGATGTCCTCGGCAACCTCTACCCCGCCCCACCTGAGAATCGCCGTGACTTGGCGTAGCGTAGTCATTTCGCGCCCAGCCAAACTGCGGCGCGAACAGTTCAGGCTTGCCGTCGAGCAGGAGCAAACAGCATTCGTGCCCTTCGAGGACATCGCGGTGATCGTGCTCAACCACCGCGAGATCACGCTCACGCATCCGGTACTGTCGGCTTGCGGCGAATACGGCATCAGCCTGTTCGCCACGGGCGATACGCATCATCCCAGCGGCGTATTTCTACCCTTCCTGCCGCACTCACGCGCCACGCGTTGGCTGCGTTTGCAACTCGATTTGCCGCGCCCGGTAGCCAAACAAACGTGGGCAACTATCGTGCGCAAAAAGATCGCTAACCAGGCCGCCTGCCTGCGGCTGGCTGGGCGCGAGGGTTCGGATCGGCTGGATTCCTACGCGCGGCGAGTGCGCTCCGGCGATGTCGGTAATCTGGAAGGGCAAGCCGCCGCATTTTATTTCACGCAGATGTTTGGCAAGGATTTCCGCCGCGATCAGGCACGCTTCGCCAATGCCGCGCTGGATTATGGCTACGCCGTCATGCGCGGCACGATTGCGCGCGGACTGGTAGCGCATGGGTTGCTGCCTTCCATCGGCTTGTTCCACGCCAGCGAACAGAACGCCTTCAACCTCGCCGACGATGTGATCGAGCCCTTCCGCCCGCTTGTGGATTTGTTCGTTTACAAAATGATGCCTCAACCCGATGACGAGCTGCACCCGGAAGACAAGGCCGCGCTGGTAGGGCTGCTCAACGTGGACACGGGGATGCCGCGCGGGAAAATGTCCGTGCTCTCCGCCATCGAACACACAATAGAAAGTCTTGCGCGTATCTACGATGGAGGTAGCGAAACATTGCTCGAGCTGCCGACACTTATTGGATTGGAGCAGCACCGTTTGGAGTGCTGAAACATGAGTACGGAGACAAGACGATTTATGCGCCTGCTTGTACTCTTCGATCTTCCCGTTGTCACCAAGGCCGAACGCCGTGCCTACACCGTGTTTCGCCGCTTCCTGATTAACGACGGCTACGACATGATCCAGTTCTCCGTTTATGGGCGCATCCTGAATGGCAACGATGCGCTGGAAAAACACATGAAGCGATTGGTTAACAGCCTGCCGCCGGAAGGATCGGTACGTTGTCTGACCGTGACCGAGAAGCAGTTTGCCAGCATGAAACTCTTGGTCGGCCTGCCACTTTTTCAGGAAAAAGCGCTCAGGGTCAATCAAATGCTGCTGTTTTGAACAGCGATTTTTCAAGCAGAACGCCCGCCCAGATTAGGCTGGGCGGGCGTTTGCGTGGAGCCTATTGTAGAGCATCCGGGGTGAGAGAGGGAGCTACAACAATGTGAAAGCCGTTACTCATACGCCTCGAATTGTAGAGCATCCGGGGTGAGAGAGGGAGCTACAACGCAAAATGAGGGATACAGAGAGGCAGCATTATTGTAGAGCATCCGGGGTGAGAGAGGGAGCTACAACTGGATAAATGTGTACTGGGAGGTCAAGATCATTGTAGAGCATCCGGGGTGAGAGAGGGAGCTACAACCCTGAATGGTGACCCCACAAGGGGGTCATCCATCCAGGGTTATCGCTTCGCGATGCTTGGCAAGAAAAAGTCAAACCCCCGTCGAGTCTTGAGTGAATGTTACTGTGCTTCGCACACGATTCCAAATACACCAAAAAACTAACACTAAACCGGATTATCCTGATCGAAGAACCGATGCTCCAAACCAAAGCGTCTTGCTAGGTGTTCTCCCAGCGCCTGGATACCGAGTCGCTCGGTAGCATGATGTCCGGCGGCGATGAACGCCACACCGGTTTCGTTGGCCAGATGAAAATTCTGCTCGGAGATCTCCCCGGTGACATAGGCATCCACGCCTTGCGCGATGGCCGCATCGAAGTAGCCTTGCGCGCCGCCGCTGCACCATGCCACCTTGCGTATGCTCTTGTTACCATCCCCGATCACCTGTGGAGTGCGCTGCAAGCCATGTGCGATCTGTTGTGTGAATTGTGTCAGGGTTTGAGGCTGATCCAGCGCACCCAGCCAGGCGATGTTCTGCTCGCCGAACCTGCCCTGCTCCGTCAGGCCAAGCAATTTGCCGAGTTGCGCGTTGTTGCCCAGTTCGGCATGCGCATCCAGCGGCAGGTGATAAGCCAGCAGGCTCACGTCGTTGCGCAACAACTGCGCGATGCGTCTTTTCTTGATGCCTACTATGGTTGCATCCTCGTTGCGCCAGAAATAACCGTGATGCACCAGTATCGCGTCCGCACCCCACGCGATGGCTTCATCCAACACCTGCTGCGAAGCTGTCACGCCGGTGGCGATACGCCGCACTTCCGCCCGGCCCTCCACCTGTAAACCGTTCGGGCAATAGTCTTTGAACAGGCCGGTTTGCAGCAGGCTTGCGTTATAATCGCGCAATTCATCGAGCAGCATTTGATTACCTATACCTTGAAACGAACGGATTCATTATGAGAACCTCTAAAAATTCGCTTTTGCGGGATGAAGCGCAAGAAGCCGCGCAGCGAATGACGAGGCATATCTCATAGATAGACGAGAAATGAGTGAGCACGCGACGCCGCGATTCGCCCGGAAAACGATTTTTTAGAGGTTCTAATCATACCATGCGTAAACACTGGCTATTATTCACCCAAACCGTGACGGTCGCGCTGGCGCTGCTGTTCATCATTCACACCCTAAAGCCGGAGTTGCTGCCAAATGCGGCGCGCAGCGGCGTGGTGACACTTTACGAAAGCGCCATGCCCGATGGCATCGGTGGATCCAGCAGCACCGGCTTGAACCTGGCGGCAAAAAAAGCCATGCCTGCGGTGGTGAATATCTTCACCAGCACACTGATCAAGACTCCGGCCAATCCCTTCATGGAAGATCCGCGCTTCCGCTTCTTCTTCGGTGAACCGGGTGATGAAGAACCGCAAAACAGTTCCAGCCTCGGCTCCGGGGTGATCGTCAGCCCGGACGGCTACATCCTCACCAACCACCACGTGGTCGAGGCCGCCGACCAGATCGAAGTCGCGCTGGCCGATGGCCGCACGGCCAAAGCGCATGTCATCGGTTCCGACCCGGAAACCGATGTGGCCGTAATCAAGATCGAATTGCCCGGCGTTCTGCCTGCCATCACGTTCGGCCATCCCGAACAGGCGCAGGTGGGTGACATGGTACTCGCGATCGGCAACCCGTTCGGCGTGGGGCAGACCGTCACGATGGGCATCATCAGCGCGCTCAAACGCGATCACCTGGGGCTGAGCACCTTCGAGAGCTTCATCCAGACCGATGCCGCAATCAATCCGGGCAATTCCGGCGGCGCCTTGGTGGACACCAGCGGCAGCCTGATCGGCATCAACAGCGCGATCTATTCGCCGAATGGCGGCTCGCTCGGCATCGGCTTCGCAATACCGGCGAACACTGCAAAGAACACCATGGAACAGCTCATCAAGCAAGGCTCGGTGACACGCGGCTGGATCGGAGCGGCGGTGCAGGAACTGACCCCCGAACTGGCCGATTCCTTCAAGCTTGGCGACATCAAGGGCGTGCTGATCACGGAAATAATCCGCAATAGTCCGGCTGAAAAAGCCGGCGTAAAGAGGGGCGACATTCTGATCGCGATAGACGACCAGCCTATCGCAAGCTGGAGCGCCATGCTCGAAACAGTGTCCAACCTGCCGCCCGGCAAAATCGTCCAGGTCAAGCTGATGCGCGACGGAGCAGCGATGAGCTTGCCGCTGAAAATCGGCAAGCGTCCGAAACCCAGGGCACAGTAGCGGATCAGTGTGACTCGGCAACCTTCGCTTTACCGTTGCCCACCCACGAGGCCACCACAATGCCGGCTTCGTAAAGGAACCACAACGGTATCGCCAGCATGAACTGCGACACCACATCCGGTGGTGTGAAGATCGCGCCGGCCACGAATGCGCCGACCACCACATAGGGGCGGACTTCACGCAATTTCTCCACCGTGACGAAGCCCATGCGCACCAGCACCACCACCGCCACCGGTACCTGGAAGGTGACACCGAACGCCATGAACATGGAGAGAACGAAGCTCAAGTATTTGTCGATGTCAGTCATCACCGCCACACCCTGCGGCGCGGAGGCAGTGATGAAACCGAACACCACCGGAAACACCACAAAATAGGCAAACGCCATGCCGCAGAAAAACAGCAGCGTGCTGGCAACGATCAGCGGCCACACCAGCCGCTTTTCATGCGCATACAATCCGGGGGCGACGAAACGCCATATCTGATACATGATATAGGGCAGCGCGATCAGGAACGCGGCCATCATCGCAACCTTGAGCGGCACGAAGAACGGCGTGGTGACATCAGTAGCGATCATCTGTCCGCCTTTGGGCAGCTTGGCTAACAGTGGTTGCGCCAACAAGGTGTATAGGTCAGATGCCCAGGGAAACAGGCAGATGAACACCAGCAACAAAGCGACGGCGGAATGCAGTAAGCGGGTGCGCAATTCGATCAGGTGCGCGATGAAACTTTCGCCGGTGTTCATTCGGGTTTATTGGCGGGTGGTGTCGCGGACGGATCCGCGGCTGGATGCACCGGCTGCTCTATAACCCGGCCCGGTTGTGCTGTTTGGCCGGGTGATGAAAGCTTCGCAACCGCCGCGTTGATTGCTTGCACTTGCTGATCCGCTGTCAGTGTCGCTTGATTTACCGATTGCTCCACTGCGCCGGCTTCGGCCTGTACTTTCTGCTGCAACTGGCGGAATTCCTCGACCGCCATGTCGCGCTCGATGTCGGCTTTCACGCCGTTAACATAGCGCTGCGCGCGGCCCCACAGATGCCCCAGGGTACGCGCCACTTTCGGCAGGCGTTCCGGCCCGATGACGATGAGCGCCACCACCATGATCACCATCAATTCCGGGAAGCTGAAGTCGAACATGATTTAGCGCAAACCATTTCTGAGCGTTGAAAAGTGTCGTGCTAGCCGAAAATCTTTCAGCGCGTTCACAATTTGGTGTGGGTCTTGTCTTTCACTTCGCCTTCAATGGTCCGGCCGTCTTCCTTGAGCTGCTTCGCGGCCTCTTCATCAGTGCGCATGCCTTCCTTGAAACCCTTGACAGCGCCGCCCAGGTCGCTGCCCATGTTGCGCAGCTTTTTGGTGCCAAAAATCAGCACAACCACCAGCAATACGATCAGCCAATGCCAAATACTTAGTCCGCCCATGTCGCTCTCCTTGAAATTAATTCCGCCGCACCATAGGCGGGATGTTACCCCCGCCGATGATGTGGATGTGCAAATGAAACACCTCTTGACCGCCGCCCCTGCCGGTGTTGATCACGGTACGAAAACCCTGCTCCAGCCCCTGCTCCCTGGCCAGCTTCGGTGCCAGCAACAGCATCTTGCCGAGCAAAGCTTCATGCTCGGCTCCAGCCTGTGACAATGAATCCAGATGCAACTTCGGGATCAGCATGAAGTGCACCGGCGCGACCGGATTGATGTCGTGAAACGCCAGCACGGCATCGTCCTCATACACCTTGCGGCAGGGAATTTCTCCCTTTGCGATCTTGCAAAATAGACAGTCTGTCATCAGATAATCCTAAAGCCCAACCCCTCCCGGCCTCCCCTTGTCAGAGGAGGTGCCGACTCCTCCCCTGATGAAACAACTGATGAAACTACTAGCCATCTGACTAACCCAGCAAAATACGCTGGGTAAGTCATTGGTTATAGCCATTCGACTAGACTGCCAAAAGACTACAGTCAAGTCGCTGGTTATGACAAGGGGAGGCCGGGAGGGGTTGGGGGTTATTCTTTCCTGCTTTCTTTTTCGGCGATGCCCGACAAACCCTCGCGGCGCGCCAGTTCGTTCAACACATCCGCCGCGCTCACGCCATGCTGCGCCAACAGCACCATGCAATGAAACCACAGGTCGGCAGTTTCATACACCAGATGGGTTTTGTCGCCCTCCTTGCTCGCCAGGATGAGTTCGGTCGTCTCCTCGCCGATCTTTTTAAGGATGGCATCTTCGCCCTTGCTGAACAGACTGGCGACATACGAACTTTCCGGGGACGCCTGTTTGCGCGCCTCCAGCGTTTCGGTCAATCGCTGCAATATATCCGGACTCGTTTTTTCCTGGTTCATTTTTTATAGATCTCCCCGGGAGATTTCAGCACCGCATCCACTTCCACCCACTGCCCCTTTTCCAACCGGCTGTAGAAGCAACTCTCGCGCCCGGTATGACAGGCGATTCCGCCCAGTTGTTCAACTTTCAGCAGGATCACGTCGCCGTCGCAATCGAGGCGGATCTCTTTCACTTTCTGAAAGTGGCCGGACTCTTCACCTTTGTGCCACAGCTTCTTGCGCGAACGCGACCAATAAACCGCCTCGCTCATTTGCCGGGTCAACTTCAGGGCTTCACGGTCCATCCAGGCCACCATCAGCACCCTGCCGGTAGCGGCATCCTGCGCGATAGCCGGAACCAGTCCGTCTTCGGACCAATTCACCTTGTTCAGCCACGCTTCACTCATAAGCGCACCTCCGACACGTTACTGATGTAACTACTGATGAAACAACTAGCCATCCCACTAAGCAACCAAAAGACGGTTGCAAAGTGGTTGGTTATAGCCATTCGACTAGGCTGCAAACAACGCTCGCCGAGTCACTGGTTATGGCACAGCCAGCCGTTTGCGGGATAACCAGCGACTTGGCTGCGGCTCTTTGCAGCCTAGTACCATGTAACAATTATAATTTCGGATAAAGACGCGTCAGCTTGGTCCGCGCATCCGAAGTTGTAAATTGCCAGTTAATCTTTTTCAAGCTGTTGTTTCGGTCTTGCTCCCATGCAACCACTTCGGCCTTCAT
>JBGSKJ010000139.1:0-1776 GCA_041741275.1 Gallionella sp. | reverse complement strand
GCGTTTGTTGCGCGCCGGGCGCGGCATCGCGCCGCTGGAATTCGACCTGCCGTTCACGTTGCCGCAGCCGCTGCTGGCGGTGGGCGGCCACATGAAGAATGCGATCGCTCTGGCTTGGAACGATCGCGCGGTGCTGTCGCCGCACATCGGCGACCTGGGCAGCCCGCGCAGCCTGGAGATCTTCGAACAGGTGATCGCGGATTTGCAGCAACTGTATGGCGTCAAAGCGCAAGCGCTGGTTTGCGATGCGCATCCAGGCTATGCCAGCGCACGCTGGGCGGCGAAGCAGGGGTTGCCACTGCGGCGCGTGTATCACCACCATGCCCATGCATCCGCGCTGGCATTTGAAGGCGGGCTGGAAAAAATCTGGCTGACCTTTACCTGGGATGGCGTGGGTCTGGGCGAAGACGGCACGCTGTGGGGCGGTGAAGCATTGCTCGGCAAAGCGGGGACATGGAAGCGCGCAGCCAGTTTCAAACCGTTCCGGCTGCCCGGCGGTGAGCGAGCCGGACGCGAACCGTGGCGTTCCGCAGCGGCACTGTGCTGGGAGAGCGGTCTCGAATGGCAGTCGAACGCACGCGACTCGGTGTTGCTTAAAAGCGCGTGGCAGCATGGCTTGAACGCGCCGGCTACAACTGCCGTGGGACGCTTGTTCGACGCTGCGTCCAGTCTGCTCGGGCTGATCGACACGGCGAGTTACGAGGGGCAGGGACCGATGTTGCTGGAAGCGGTGGCGCATGGCGATGCCGAAGCGATAGATTTTCCGCTGCACGAAGACGAGAGTGGTCTGCTTGTCGCCGACTGGACGCCGCTGTTGCATGCGTTGCGGCTTGAGGAAATGCCGGTGGCACAACGCGCGATGCAATTCCACCTGAGCCTGGCGCGTAGTATCGTGGCACAGGCAGAGCACATCCATGCACATACGCCATTCGACGCGGTGGGTTTGACCGGCGGCGTGTTCCAGAACAAACTGCTTGCCGAACTGGCGATGCAACAACTGGGTGTTGCCGGTTTCGAGACATATCTGCCGGAGCAGGCGCCATGCAACGACGGCGGCTTGGCACTCGGTCAAATTATCGAAGCTGCATCAGGGTAAATATTATTAGCCACGGATTTACACGGATATGCACTGATAAAACCAAATTTGTAACCATTCGTGATGTATAAGGAAAAACGGAGTTCACCGTGCTTCGTTCGTTTCAAATCAGTGAACATCCGTGTTGATCCGTGGCTAGTTTGCTTTTCTGACAAAACTGGAAATCTTGAATGGATGACACACATATAAGCCTGGCCCACGGCAATGGAGGGCATTACATGCGCGAGCTGATCGAGGAAATATTCGCTAGCCATCTCGCCAACCCGCTGCTCGATACCCGCGTGGATGCGGCGCACATTCCGCTCGGCGCGGGGGAGGTGATGGTCACCACCGACGGTTTCACCGTGCAGCCGCTGGAATTTCCCGGGGGTACCATAGGCTCGTTGGCGGTGCACGGCACGGTAAACGATCTTGCGGTGTCGGGAGCAGTGCCCCATTTTCTCACGCTGAGCGCCTTCATCGAGGAAGGCTTCGAGATCGCGCAACTGGAACGCATCGTCATCAGCCTCGCCGATGCCGCGCGCGAGGCGAACGTCGCGGTGGTGGCGGGAGATACCAAGGTGGTGCGGCGCGGCGAAGGCGGCGGGCTGTATCTTGCCACCACCGGAGTCGGACTGCGCGTTGCGGGCATGCAACTCGGCATGCAGCATATACGCGCCGGCGATGCGCTGCTGGTCAGC
>JBGSKJ010000138.1:0-6014 GCA_041741275.1 Gallionella sp. | reverse complement strand
GCGCTTTGCCTTCGGCTTCCTCCAGATTCGCAGTCGCCCGCGACACCCTTGCCGTTCAGCTAACTCTTCCCCTTGCAGGGCGAGTAGAGGACTTTCACCTCCAAGTAAGTGCGCCCTGCCGGGCGCACCAAATAAAAAACGGGAGCCGAAGCTCCCGTTCCTGTCCCGCGAAAAACCTGCCGGCGATTAGCCGCGGATCGCGAGTTTTTAGTTCCGGCATAACGCCAGCTGACGCAGGCATTAGCCTTCTCTGAAAACTCACCTTACAGCGAGTTTTTCCTTGATACGTGCCGACTTGCCGGAACGATCGCGCAGGTAGTAAAGCTTGGCGCGACGCACCGAGCCGCGGCGCTTCACTTCGATGCTGGCGATGATCGGCGAGTAAGTCTGGAAGGTGCGTTCCACGCCTTCACCGGCCGAGATCTTGCGCACGATGAAGCCGGAGTTCAGGCCGCGATTGCGCTTGGCGATCACGACGCCTTCAAAGGCCTGGACGCGCTTGCGCTCGCCTTCGACCACGTTCACGTTCACGACAACGGTGTCGCCGGGCGCAAAATCGGGAATGGTCTTGCCCAGACGGGCGATTTCCTCTTGTTCCAATGTTTCGATCAAATTCACTTTACTGCTCCTTTTAGTTATCGGGTCTTGTTCCTTCTGCAGGACACTTCTATAAATCCAAACTCCGTCGCGATACTGCGTTGCTCAAAAAATTTTATCGCTTACATATAAATCATATGCTGCGCACTAAAATTTCTTTCGCGCCTTGTCTCGCTTAGGATTTCGAATTTCTATAAGCGTCCTGAAATTCTTCTAGAAGCCGAGACTCCTCTTTTGTCAGATCACGCCTGGCCAACAGATCCGGCCTGCGCAACCACGTCCTGCCCAACGACTGCTGAAGCCTCCAGCGCTGTATGTCCGCATGATTGCCGGACAACAACACAGGGGGCACGGCTTCCGCATTAAACTGTTCCGGCCGGGTGTAGTGCGGACAATCCAGCAAGCCCTGCACGAACGAATCCTGCTCGGCCGATTCGGCATCGCCCAGCACACCGGGCAACTGCCGCACCAGACTGTCCATCAACACCATCGCCGCCAACTCGCCACCGGACAACACGTAGTCGCCGATGGAGATCTCTTCATCCACATACTGGCGGACCAGGCGTTCATCTATGCCCTCGTAACGTCCGGCCAGCAAGATCAAACCTTCATCTGCCTGTGCCACCAACTCCTTGACCACAGCGTGGGTAAGCAACCTGCCCTGTGGCGACAGATACACCACCCGGCTTTTCTTCACGCCGCTGGCCGCCTGTCGCTGCCTGGCCGCGTCGATCGCGGCGGCCAGCGGTTCGCCCAGCATCACCATTCCGGGACCGCCACCATAGGGCCGATCATCGATGGTGCGGTAATTATCCGCGGTGAAATCCCGGGGATTCCACGTCTTTAATACATAGTTACCCTGTTCTTCCGCGCGCCGCGTGATGCCATATTGCGTCAGCGCATCGAACATCTGCGGGAACAGCGTGATGACATCAAAGATCATCTGCGGGGACCGATTCAGTAATCCGCCGACCAATCCACTTGGATGGTCTTGTTTTTCAGATTCACCTGCCTGATCGCGCTGGCCACGAACGGGATCAGTATCTCGCCGTTCTCACCCGTCACGCTCAACACCTGGCTCGCACCAGTCTCCAGCAGGTTCGCTACCGTTCCCAGTTGAACACCCGCTTCATTCACCACCGCAAGCCCGATCAGATCCGACCAGTAATACTCATCGCCGGTCTGCTGCGGCAGGCTGCTGCGCGGTACCGCGATCAGCAGGCCTTTCAGCTTTTCGGCTGCGGTTCGATCCGGGCAGCCGGGCAGTTGTGCCGCCAGCGTCTTGTTATGCAACTCACTCTGCTGGACTTCCACCTCGCGCCACGGGCCATGCTCATGACCTATCCACCAGGACTTGTAATCCAGCAGGCTATCGAGGTACTCGGTATACGGCTGCACCTTGACCCAACCGCGCAGCCCGTGGGCTGCCGCGATACGCCCCATGATCACCATGGGACTCTCGTCGTCAGGCGGTGACTGTGGCGCCGGCACGCTTGACCAGTTTGGCAACGGTGTCGCTCAATTGCGCGCCCTTGCTTTGCCAATGGCTGACGCGTTCCAGTTCCAGACGCAGCGCTTCCTGGCCTTCCGTTACCAACGGATTGTAGAAACCGACACGCTCGATGAAACGGCCGTCGCGGCGATTGCGCGAATCCGCCACCACCACGTTGTAAAACGGGCGATTCTTTGAACCGCCACGGGAAAGACGAATGATTACCATATGAAACCTTTAGTTAGTCCAGCGAAAGGGCGCGGATTCTACGACATTTTGGGTACTTCATGCAACCCATAGTCCGGCAGGGAGTTTTGACGGGCTGCTTTAGCGCTGTAGCAGCACCTCAAGTACGAATTTGCTGCCCAGATAAGCCAGCAGCAGGAACACGAAGCCGCTCACTGTCCAGCGCACCGCGATGCGTCCGCGCCAGCCATAGAAATGATGTCCCCACAGCAGCACGGCGAACACGCCCCAGGAGATGAAGCCGAACAACACCTTGTGGTTGAACTGCCAAACCTTGCCGAAGATCTGCTCGGAAAACACCACGCCGGATGCAAGGGTCAGCGTCAGCAACACAAAACCGATGCCTATCATGCGAAATAGCAAAGTTTCCATGGTCATCAGCGGGGGCAGGCTTTGCAGGACGCGCGGCATCATGGCGTGATGCAAACGGCTTTCCACTTGCGAGATCAGCACCGCGTGCAGCATCGCGATCGTGAACAGGCTGTAGGCCAGCATCGCTGCGGTGATGTGCGCCTTGAAGGCGAACAAGCCGGTATTGGTCAATTGATGCGCAGTCGGGAAAATCTCCGGCAACATCACGATGATCGCCGCCAACGGCAAGACCAGGGCCTGCAATCCGCCGATAGGGTAAAAGAACCGCGCGATCCAGTACACCAGCAAGGTCAGCCAGACGATCATCGACAGCGCATTGGTCATGCTCAGGTTGAACCCGCCATCGGCAAACACGTCCTGCGCCAGCAGATAGCCGTGCAAAGCCAGCGGGATCAGCACCAGATGACCGAACACCCCGCGGCTCAACGCATCGCCCTCGCCGCGTGCGTTCGCCCGCCAGAAATAGACCGAAAGCACCGCATAGGCAGCGAAGGTAAACAGGGAGAGGATAACGTTATGCATTTTTTGTCAGGATGTTTTAGACTGTGTTGATTCTACACTAAACTATTGCAAAACTCCCATGCTGGACAATCTCACGCAGCGCCTTTCCGGCGTCATCAAGAACCTGCGCGGCCAGGCGCGCCTTACGGAAAGCAACATCCAGGATGCCTTGCGCGAGGTGCGCATGGCCCTGCTTGAAGCAGACGTCGCGCTGCCAGTCGTCAAGGATTTCATCGCCCAGGTCAAACAGGCCGCGCTCGGCCAGGAAGTCATCGCCAACCTGAACCCCGGACAGGCCCTGATCGGCGTGGTGCATCGCGAGCTCACCAAGCTGATGGGAGAACACAACGACGCGCTCAACCTCGCCGCAGTGCCACCCGCCGTGATCCTGATGGCCGGCTTGCAGGGCGCCGGCAAGACCACCACCAGCGGCAAGCTGGCCAAGCTGTTGCGCGATCAAAACAAGAAGAAAGTGCTGCTGGTGAGCTGCGACGTGTACCGCCCAGCCGCGATCGAACAATTGCGCACGCTGGCGCAACAACTGGAGATCGACTTCTTCGCCTCGGACATCGGCCAGAAGCCCCAGGACATCGCGCTGGCCGCGCTGGACTATGCGCGCAGGCATTACCACGACGTGCTGATCGTCGATACTGCCGGACGACTGGCCATCGACGCCGCGATGATGGCGGAGATACAGCAGTTGCACGCCGCGCTCAAGCCGATCGAAACGCTGTTCGTGGTGGACGCAATGACCGGGCAGGACGCGGTGAACACCGCAAAGGCATTCGGCGAGGCACTACCGCTGACCGGCATCATACTCACCAAACTGGACGGCGATGCGCGCGGCGGCGCGGCCCTGTCGGTGCGCCAGATCACCGGCAAGCCGATCAAGTTCGTCGGCGTCAGCGAAAAACCCAACGGTCTCGAAGCTTTCCATCCCGAACGCATGGCCTCGCGCGTGCTGGGCATGGGCGACGTGTTGTCGCTGATCGAGGATGCGCAGCGCGAGGTCGATCACGGCGAAGCGGAGAAGCTCGCCAAAAAGATGCAGAGCGGCAAAGGCTTCGACCTCAACGATTTCAAGATGCAGATCGTGCAGATGCGCAAGATGGGCGGCATGTCGGCGATGATGGACAAGCTGCCCGCGCAACTCAGCAAAGCGGCGGCAGGTTCCAACGTGGACGACAAACAAATCACCCGCACCGAGGGCATCATCAACTCGATGACCCCGCTCGAGCGCAGCAAACCGGAACTCATCAAGGCTTCGCGCAAACGCCGCATCGCCCTGGGCGCGGGGGTGCAGGTGATGCACGTCAACCAGCTGCTCAACCAGTTCGAGCAGATGCAGAAGATGATGAAGATGATGAGCAAGGGCGGAATGCAGAAGATGATGCGCGGATTGCGTGGCATGTTGCCCGGCATGCGGTGAACGCTGCCCGCTTCGGTCAGTCCAACCGAATTCCGAGGCCTTTGAGGCCGCGCCGTGTTGCAGGAGAAGCAAGGATGAGAAAGACGCTGTTGCTGGTTCTCGCGCTGTGTACCATGCCGGCGCTGGCAATCTCGGACTACGACCGAGAGAAGCGCTGGGCGGACCAGATTCTTCCGTCCCTGATGATAGGCGAAGCGGTCTGGCTGGAGCAGGCGAGCGGCCACAAGTTCCTGACCCTGTACACCGAGGCCGAGAAGCCGCGCGGCGCGCTGATCGTGGCGCATGGCCGCGGCTGGAGCCCGGACTACGAACTGTACGGTACGCTGCGCACCAGATTGGCGGAGCAAGGCTACAGCACACTGGCGATCCAGTTGCCCGTGCTCGGAGGCGGGGACAAGATTGGCGATTACATCCCTACTTATCCGGACGCCGAGGAGCGCTTCGCCATCGCCGCGAAGTTTTTGCAGGACAAGGGATTCAAGAACATCGGGATCGTCTCGCACAGCCTGGGTGCGACGATGGCAAATCACTACCTGATCAATGTGAAGGAAACCCCAGTCAAGGCCTGGGCCTTCGTGGGCATCATCAATGGCTTGGAAGAGATGTTCCGGATAAAGATCCCGGTTCTCGATGTCTTCGGCACGAAGGATTGGGAGATCACACAGGTGGGGGCCTACGAACGCAAGAAGCAGATCGACAAGGTGCCGGGTTCCAAGCAGATCGCCGTTCCGGATGCCCTGCATTTCTTCGAGGGCCGGGAGGAAGACCTGGTCAAAGTTCTGACCGAATTCATGGACGGCGTATTCCACGGCGGCAGCCCGACCACCACCTCCAGCCGGTGAGTTGTCTTGCTTCGGCTTGCCAAGCCCGGAAAAAAGGGCTTAAAATCGCCGGCTTCGCAAAATCGACTGACTTGAGACGGTGGTGGCGACATGGTTGTAATCAGATTAGCCCGCGGCGGTGCCAAGAAACGACCCTTCTTCAATGTGGTCGTGGCTGACTCGCGCAATCCGCGCGACGGCCGTTTCATCGAGCGCGTCGGCTTCTATGACCCGAAGGCACCGGCGGGCCGGGAGTCGCTACGCTTCGATCTGGGGCGTGTCCAGCATTGGCAGGGGCAGGGCGCCCAGGTCAGCGACACGGTCGCACGTCTAATCAAGCAGTTCGGCAAGATTCCAGTCGTGCAGGCGCCCGCAGCCTGAGTCCCGTGACGGCCACATCCGCAGCCAGCGCGGATAATCCGGGCGGCAGGATGGTGGTCATGGGAAAGGTGGCTGGGCCGCACGCCGTGCGCGGTTGGGTGAAGGTTCAAACCTTTACGCAGCGGCCGGATGGGCTGCTGCCCTATCGAACCTGGTGGTTAGGTCACGATGGGGA
>JBGSKJ010000137.1:0-2436 GCA_041741275.1 Gallionella sp. | reverse complement strand
CAGGGCGTAGACGCTGCCGCCGAGCAGGGCGCCTTGCAGCGGCGGCGCAACGCCGCTGACCATGTCGCGCTGTTGCCAGGTGCGGATGCCTGCGATCAGGACGATGAACAACAGCAGGTGGAAGGCGCGCTTGCGCCAGATCTTCCGGCGGAAAGTATTTTCAGCCAAGGTTAGCCGGCGAGCGTGGCACGCACGCTGGGACGGGCGCTGATGCGGGTAAACCATGCGGCCAGATTCGGGTGTGCGCCGCGCCAGTCGCGTTCGGGCTGGCGCAGATCGAGATAGATCAGCGCGCTCACCAGCGCAAGATCGGCGAGCGTGACCGAGGAACCCTCGCACCACTCACGTTGGCCGAGTTGGCCGGCCGCATAGACCAGCGCGCGGGTGATGGCATCGTTGTGGCGGACGATGTTGTCGGCTTCCTGCCTGTCTGCCGGGCGGATACGCTCGGTGCGTACCACCACAGCCGAATCCATGATGCCATCCGCCAGCGCTTCCCAGCGCCTGACGCGCATCCGGGCCAACGCATCAGCGCGCGGGATCAGGATGAGGGTATTGTTCAGCGTGTCGGCATATTCGGCGATCACCGGCGAGTCGAACACGCAGGTCTCGTCGTCGAGTATCAGCGCAGGGATGCGCCCGAGCGGATTGGCCCGCGCCACCTGGCTGCCCGGTTCGCGCGGCGCATCGACCAGATATTCGTGGCGGATGTTCTTCTCCAGCAGGACCAGGCGCGCCTTGCGCACATAGGGGCTGGTATTGGTGCCGAGCAGTTTCATGGTGTCCTCCGTTATCGATATACCGGCTTGACCTTATGTTCCGGATAAGCCGGCTTGGCAGTCAGCGCATGGACGCATTATAGCCAGCATCACTATCGTTGGGTTTCAAGGGGTTTGCTGTATCACGCTGCCCGGTAACGGACGCTGCTATGAAAACCTGGTCGGACAGTTTTCGCGTCACTGCAGGCGCCATGCACCACACCAGCAAGCCACACCGCAGCCAACCAAATGCTCACACGGATCGCGATACTCCGGCGAATGTTTCCCTTGCCTTGCCATTCGCGGGTAAGTAACCTGTAGATATGACCATCGCCGCGATGGCCGTTTATCCACAAGGAGGACAGAGAATGCGCAATCTATTTATTGTGTTGTCGATGCTGCTTTTCCCGGTAAGCGCAGCCTACGCCGAGGTGAATGTCGGCATCGGAATCAGCGTTCCCGGTGTCAGCATCGGGATCAATTTGCCGGCGTATCCGGGGCTCGTGCGGGTGCCGGGCTATCCCGTCTACTACGATCCCCGGATGGATTCGAACTACTTCTTTTACGATGGCCTGTACTGGGTGTTCCAGGGAGAAGACTGGTATGCGAGCAGTTGGTACAACGGGCCGTGGGATCTGGTGGAACGTGATTATGTGCCGTTGTATGTGCTGCGCGTTCCGGTGCGCTACTACCGCAGGCCCCCGCCGTATTTTCGCGGCTGGCGTGCCGACGCGCCGCCGCGTTGGGGTGACCACTGGGGCCGCGACTGGGAACAGCGCCGCAGCGGATGGGATCAATGGGATCGCCGTTCCACCCCGCGCCCTGCACCGTTGCCGGCCTACCAGCGCAGGTTTAGCGGGGACAGCTATCCCCGCGTACCAGAAGCGCAGCATTCGATCCGATCCAAGAAATATCAATATCAGCCGCGCGAGCCCGTGACGCAGCAGCATTTCCAACAGCAACGCCGCCAGGACGGACAGCAGGACAAGGGCAGGGAAAAAAAGCGCGAAAAGCGCGACCAGGATCGCCAGTAATCCAGTGAGGCAAACTCCCGGCTATGCCGGGGGGCTTGCATGGGTTTGACCTGTGCGGCGGTCACATAACGCAAAGTCAAAATCCTGCGACATCATTTCCTCCCCCTTGCAGGGGGAGGGTTAGGGTTAACCAATGACTTAGCCACCGTAGTTTGGTGGCTTAGTCAGATGGCTAGTTGTTTCACTCAGGGGGTAGAAATTTTAATCGCCCGCGGAATTGCCCGCGGAATCGTTCCGGGACGGAGCCCCGTTCCTTGTACAAAACCAAATCAATCGGGCATCGTCCCTAAAGCACCCGGCCGGGGTTGATAGACCCGATCCAGAATAGATTCAAACGGGAACGCGGTGCCGGGATCAACCTTGCGGCGTTGCGTCCTGTCGCAGGACAGCAGCGCGTGGTCGAGATCGGAGTGGCGCCTGATGCCGGCGCGCGTGATGCCGCGGCGCTGCCTGATGTCGCGGAGCAACTTCACCAGCGACGCCAGTTGCGCTTCGGGAAACGGGTCTAGTACCATGTAACAATTATAATTTCGGATAAAGACGCGTCAGCTTGGTCCGCGCATCCGAAGTTGTAAATTGCCAGTTAATCTTTTTCAAGCTGTTGTTTCGGTCTTGCTCCCATGCAACCACTTCGGCCTTCATGC
>JBGSKJ010000136.1:0-14127 GCA_041741275.1 Gallionella sp. | reverse complement strand
GCATGAAGGCCGAAGTGGTTGCATGGGAGCAAGACCGAAACAACAGCTTGAAAAAGATTAACTGGCAATTTACAACTTCGGATGCGCGGACCAAGCTGACGCGTCTTTATCCGAAATTATAATTGTTACATGGTACTAGGGCAGTGTAGGGCAGTACTCAATATGCTGATATTTTCAGAATTTCGAGTCAGAAAATGGCCGCAAAAGTAGTAGGCACCGCATTGAAAAAAGTCCAGTTAATCATTAACCTGAGATGGTCACAAGCAGCAATACTCATGTGTAGTCTAAATGAATACTGCCCTCTCAAATTATGCCGAAATGCTGAGGGCAGTACTCAAAAACGGGCATAAAAACTTTTCTAAAAAATTCGTTTGGTCACCGAATAGTCACCAAATAGTCACCGTTTAGTCACCGAATCGATTTTCGGGCAAAAATTCACTGACTTCTGCTCGAATTTAGTCACAGATACGGGGTTGCATGACGGCTTGAAAGCCAATATCTACGGGGGTTTGGAGTTTTATTTGGTCACCAGTTTTGCTGGTGGGCGGTAGGTGTTTTGAACACCTGACCCCTGCCGTGTGAAGGCAGTGCTCTACCGCTGAGCTAACCGCCCGAAACAGGGCGCGGATTAGAGCATAATGCAGCGGTGCCAGTCAATCAGCAGTCATAACCTGGTGCGCGCAATCGGCAAAGCCCGTAAAATGCGCACTTCACCATGTCCCTTCTGTTCAAGTTATGACTGTCCGAACCCGTTTCGCTCCCAGTCCCACCGGCTATCTGCATATCGGCGGCGCGCGTACCGCTTTGTTCTCCTGGGCGTACGCGCGCAAGCTGGGCGGCACCTTCATTCTGCGTATCGAAGATACCGATCTGGAGCGTTCCTCGCAGGAATCGGTACAGGCTATCCTGAACGGGATGGCCTGGTTGAATCTGGATTACGACGAAGGCCCGTTCTATCAGATGCAGCGCATGGACAGATACAAGGTGGTACTGCAGCAGATGCTGGATGAGGGCAAGGCATATTATTGCTACACCTCGCCCGCGGAGCTTGATGCGATGCGCGAGGCACAGCGCGTGCGCGGTGAAAAGCCGCGCTATGATGGCCATTGGCGCCCGGAGCAGGGCAAGGTTCTGCCGACTCCGCCGGATAACATCAAACCGGTGGTGCGTTTCAAGAATCCGCTGCATGGTGTGGCAGCGTGGGACGACATGGTCAAAGGCAAGATCGTGTTCGAGAACAGCGAGCTGGATGATCTGATCATCGCGCGTGCCGACGGCACGCCGACTTACAACTTTTGCGTGGTGGTGGACGATCTGGACATGGGCATCACGCAAGTCATCCGCGGTGACGATCACGTCAACAACACGCCGCGCCAGATCAACATCCTCAGGGCATTGGGCGCGATGCTGCCGCAATATGCGCATGTGCCGATGATCCTGGGCAGCGATGGCGAACGCTTATCCAAGCGGCATGGCGCGGTGAGCGTCATGCAATATGCCGAGGACGGCTTCCTGCCGGAGGCGCTGATCAATTACCTGGCGCGCCTGGGGTGGTCGCACGGCGATGAAGAGATATTCTCCATGCAGCAATTCATCGAGTGGTTCGATCTGCGCCACATCAGCAAATCGGCTGCACAGTTCGATCCGGAAAAATTGCGCTGGCTGAACCAGCATTACATCAAGCTGGCCGACAATACCCGCCTGGCAGGGTTGGTGCGCAAATATTTGTTGGATCGCGGCGTTCAGGTGAGCGATGCTCCTAAACTGGAGGCCGTGATCGCCTTGTATAAGGAGCGCACGGCAACACTGCTCGAATTGGCGGATGAAGCGGAGGTGTTTTATATCGAGGTGCATCCGGCGCAGGAATTGCTGGTTGCGCACCTGGTGCCTGAAGTCCTTCCCGCGTTGCGCGAACTTGCCGAACACTTTGCCGGTGTCGCCTGGGAAGCTCCCGTGCTGGCTGCATTGATCAAGGAATTGCTGGTCAGGCACAATCTGAAGATGCCCAGGCTGGCGATGCCGCTGCGCGTGATGCTGGTCGGGCAGACGCACACTCCATCGGTGGATGCCCTGCTGGCATTGTTTCCGCGGGCGACCGTGCTGGAGCGCATCGAGAAGCATCTGCGCGATAGAGCTTGACCAGCTGCTTGACTAACAAGCGCCGGATGAGCTCTACTGTGAATATCTGACGGCACTGTCAGGGCGGCGCGGGCGGCGTTATTCATCGAACCCGCCTGATTTGAAGCAATGACTTAACCGGATGGAGGCGTGCCTTACCCGTCGAATAATCGACCGGAGCAAAGCATACGCGCATGGAACAAGGCCAACTCTCAGCGGACAAAGCACATTTTTTGCTCCGCCTGCAACTGGTTGCCAAGATCGCACTGATCGTTGGCGGCTTGGCTTGTCTCAGCATGGTGCTGGCGCTGACATTCATCACCGACAAATCCGGGGTGAGTTATGATGCCATCATCCGTTCCTACAGCCTGAGCCGGCAGCATCTTGGACCAACCTTGCTGGTGGCAGGCCTGTTTCTGGTGTCGTCCTCCGGCGTCATCACCTTTCTGATTTCGCTTTACACCGGTTTTTATATCGCCGGCCCTTTGTTCCGCTTTGCGCGCAATCTGGAGACTTTCATCGAGCAAGGGCCGGTTGCGCCGATCCCGACGCGGGAGAAAGATAAACTCAAGCATGAAGAGCAACTGATCAAGCGCAGCATCGTCAAATTGCAGAGTCACTATGGCGCCATGCGCGAAGCAACAGAAACCGCCTTGGCACAGATCGATGCGCAGCAAAATCCTGCTGCCGCCATTGCGCAACTAATAAAGTTGGATCGTGCAGCACGCCTCTAAACTTGGCATTGCCGCAATCGCCGTGTTGGCGGTATTGGCTTCCGGCTCCTGGCTGTATGCCCTGGTGTCAAAGCCCGGACTGCATCCGCTAAACGAAGGATGTGCAAGTTGCCACATGGCCGGTACCGATACCACCGCTGCGAATGCCGCCATGCTCATTTCAAGCCAGGAAAAATTGTGTGGCGGGTGCCATGCCAACGCGCTGAAGATGAGTCACCCCAGCGGTTTCACCCCGCCACCGGGCAAGGCCATTCCGGCTGACTATCCGCTGGACTGGAAAGGCGATCTGACCTGCAGCACCTGCCACGAAGTGCACAGCGACCTGCCCGGCAAGATGCGCGGCTTGCTGCTTGGAAGCCAGTTGTGCATGACCTGCCACGGTCAGGCGTTCTTTGACAAAATGCGCGACAGAGGCGAGTCTCTGATGCTTTCGGGACACCTCGGCATGCGCAACTCACAAAACTGGAAGAATCTGGACCCCTACTCGGTTCAGTGCATGGAATGCCATATCAGCAGGGGCGATGTGCTGGTCGATCCCAACATGATCGTGCGCCATGGTCCGCAAAACCATCCGATCGGGCGAAACTATGCGGCAGCGGAGCGTTTTGGCGGTTTCAAGCCGGTATCCATGCTGTCGAAGAAGATCCAGTTGCCGAACGGCATGGTGAGCTGCGTATCGTGCCACGAGAGTTTTACCAGGAACCACGGCAAGTTGATCACTTCCGGCAACATCACGACACTTTGTTTTGAATGTCACGATCTATGAACCGGATACCCCAAACCAACCCCGTCAAGCGCCGCATTGTCTATGTGGACGACAAAGTGCAAAAAGGCTTGCTGATCGCGCTGGTCACCATCGAGGTCCTGCTGATCGCCGCCACGCTGTGGGTGCTGTATTGGCAAATGGGCAAGGTGGTGGACGCCAATCTTTATCGCGTTCATTTTTCCAGCTGGCCCGATATATACCCGTTGTTGCTCAAGACCGGCTTGATTGGAGTAGGTGCATTGGTGGCGGTCAATGTCATCGTGTTGTGGATTGCGGCCCGGGTGTGGGTGCGCCATGTCGATTCGATCGTGAGGCCGTTCAGTGAGTTGGTGGCCAAAGTAGAGGCTCTGGATTTCAGCGACGATCAGGCTCAAGATGCGTTGCATGAAGTGGTGGATCTTGCGCTCAAGTGGCGTCATTCCAAGCGCCAGATTTTCCGGAAATTGCGCGCGGAGATCGCCAAGCTGGACGAACTCGGGGATTTGTCCGACATCGAAGAGCAACGCCGTGCACGCGCTACGCTGGAATCGATCCGTGACCAGTTACCCAAATGGTGACGAGCACAACTTGATCGCGCCGACGGTTGGATGGCCGGCGGTGCGGTGTTTGTCGCGGTTGGATATCCCGCATTTCCGGCTCAGCCAAGCAGGCACCGCGCATACCGGGACACTTTGCCGAGCTTCACACAAATGCCATTTTTTCAGCGCGCAAGCAAGAGGATGAGCTGCTGTCTGGATTTTTTACGGAAGATATCCCGGCGATGTATTGTGCTTTACAAGCAGGGGGTGCATCAATATAATGCGCGCTCTTTCGGGGTCCGGGGGTATAGCTCAGCTGGGAGAGCGCTTGCATGGCATGCAAGAGGTCAGCGGTTCGATCCCGCTTATCTCCACCAAAAAGAGCTTTTAAAGTCAAAGTCCCCATCGTCTAGAGGCCTAGGACATCGCCCTTTCACGGCGGTAACACGAGTTCGAATCTCGTTGGGGACGCCACACAATTCCGTGTTACGACGGGACAGCGGTATTGAATGATGCCATTCATATCCGCCTGATAAAGCGTAAACTTCCAACCATGCCGCCCGGCATGTCTTTGCAAAGCCTCATGGCGCTGCCTGCATAACCTGCATCGGCTTTCTGCCTGCCATTCCATGGCATCAAAAGCGGCACCGCATTTTTCAACATGCCCCAATTAACGGCACAACACAGGGATTTTTCAGGCCCTGCTTGTTGCTCTACAGGATCGTCTTGCCGCCCGGTTCGGTCACATCGTACATATGTTCCTCCTTGAGGTTGCCTGACCTATCGACAGGGATGTTCGATATTCATATGGTGTGCTATCGTTCACGGAGATTTTGCCAATGCGCACAGTCGGTGAGGTATCCTCGGAAGCGCGAAAAAACAGCTGCTGCCAGTTTACCCATCGCCGGCAAGGCAGGCGAAATCCGGTTGATTCCGGTTGCACTGGAAGAATGTCACTGGGCGGGGCGGGCAGCAGGCAGCATGGGCGAAACGTAGCGATCCCATCATTACCCGCACATTGGTCACGGGACCGCTACCCTCCACCCATCCTGTAACTGCTGAGCTTTAAAACGGAAGCACATCGCCGCACTCCATTACAAGCCGCAAGGAGGTGCCATGAGCAAGAAACCAGGCGGGCAAGACTCACCACGGATGAAAGCCGAGGCGCAGCTTGCGCGTGTGCCATTTACCGAGGTGTCAACCCGGTCCGCCGAAGAACTTCTGCACGAACTTCGGGTGTGCCAGATCGAGTTGGAGATGCAGAACGAAAACTTGCGGCAGTGCCAAATAGCGCTGGATGAATCGCGCGACCATTACAATGATTTTTATGACTTTGCTCCGGTCGGTTATCTTACCCTCACCAACAGCGGCCTGGTCTCCGAAATCAACCTCACCGGTGCCGCGCTGCTTGGGGTGGATCGCAAGCAACTGCTCCAGCAGCGTCTCGCGCGTTTCGTCGCACCCGAAGACAGCGACCGCTGGAATCAACATTTCATGGCCGCGTTGAAACCCGATAAAAAACTGACTTGAGAACTGCTTTTCAAGCGCGCCGATGGATCCGGCTTTTACGCCCAGCTGGATTGTCTGCGTCTGGCAAAAGAGGGCGGGGCACCGGTGGTGCGTATCGTGCTGACTGACATCACCGAGCGTAACCGGAACGATGAAGTATTGCGCGAGCAGGAGGAGTTCTTTCGCCTGATCGCAGAGAACACCGATGATTTCATCGCAGTGCTTGACCTGAAAGGGCAGCGGCTTTACAACAACCCGACATACGGCAGACTTTTTGGCGATACTGAAGGCATGAAGGGCACGGACTCATTCGCCGAGATCCACCCGGAGGACCGGGAGCATGTCAAACGGGTGTTCAGGGAAACCGTACGATCCGGTATCGGCCTGCGGACAGATTTCCGCTTCTTGCTGGCCGATGGCAGCATCCGCCACATGGAGTCACGCGGCGGACTGATCAGGAACAGCCAGGGCAATGCGTCGCGTGTAGTCGTCGTGTCGCGTGACATCACCGAGCGAAAACTGGCCGAGGAGAGAATCCACAATTTGGCGTTCTATGACGTGCTCACCGGGTTGCCAAACCGCCGTTTGCTGAACGACCGGCTGGTTCAGACCATGGCTGCCAGCAAGCGCAGCGGACGTTTTGGCGCACTGATGTTCATCGACCTGGATAACTTCAAGCCGCTCAATGATCAGCATGGGCATGCGGCAGGGGACTTGCTGCTGGAGGAAGTGGCGCGCCGCATCAGCGGTTGTGTGCGCGAAGTGGATACCGTCTCGCGTTTCGGCGGTGATGAGTTCGTGGTGCTGCTCAGCGAGCTGGGTGTTGATAATGCCAAGTCCATCGCGGAAGCCGGCGTCGTAGCGGAAAAGATCCGTGTTGCGCTGGCCGAGCCATATGTGCTGACGATACACCAGGAGGGCAAAGCAAAAGCCACTGTGACTCACCGTTGCACGTCGAGCATCGGCGTGGTGTTGTTCTTTAATCACGAAACCAGCGCGGATGACATTTTAAAGCGGTCGGATTTGGCGATGTATCAGGCAAAAGATAGCGGGCGCAATTCGATTTGTTTTTTCGATTCAAATACGCCGATGAAGGAAGTCTGAGCTTTCCTGTCGTACACAAGCTGCGCGAGGCAGCCGCCCCCTTCGCGCGACAGCTCGGAAATAATTTCGAATTCCTTCATCGAATAGCCAGGAGCCTTATCTCTGATTTCTGCCACGGCTCGTCGTGTTCTGGTGCACGCTTCGCGGGCGATCATCCGGGTCGGCGCTGTTGCCTGGTATCCTGGCGAACTTTGGAATTTCAAGGGACGCTCATTTTTTCGGGCGTGCACCTGCAATGTTGTAAAATCCCCAATATGAGCAAAGCATTCACTCGTGAAGACGACAACGCCGACGATGAATTGGAGCCGCCGCTCCAGTTGCCTGCCGGCGTCAAGAATTACATCACTCCCAGCGGATATCACAAGCTGAAAGAAGAGCTTGAGGAGTTGTGGAAGGTAGAGCGTCCCGCGCTGGTCAAGACCATCACCTGGGCTGCTTCCAATGGTGACCGTTCCGAAAATGGCGATTACATCTATGGCAAGAAGCGCCTGCGCGAGATCGACCGGCGCGTACGCTTCCTGCGCAAGCGTCTGGAGCAGGCAGAAGTGGTAGATCCGGCGCGGCGCGGGGAGTGCGACCAGGTGTTTTTCGGTGCGACAGTGACTGTTTGTGACGATGGCGGTTGTGAGAGGATTTACTGTATCGTCGGCGTCGACGAGGCGGATGTGACGCGCGGACATATCAGCTGGGTTTCCCCTTTGGCACGGGCTTTGCTCAAATTGCGCGCGGGTGAAGTGGCGTTGCTGCGCACGCCGGCAGGCTTGAGCGAGCTTGAGGTCCTGACGGTAACTTATCGCGAGCTGGATTGAGTATCGTCGCTTTGCGCCCCGGGGGCAGGTTTGCCATGTTGTGCTCATGACAGAATCTTGTGGCGGCAGATCCGGACAGGTGTTTAAATAATTTCAGGCGCGACCGAATATGGATGCAAGACTGTTACGAATCCTCAACAACCGCGAACAAAACTATCCTCATGCGCTGGAGAAGCAGTTTCCGCGCGTGTTTGGACAGATCATGGCATTGTGGGATACGCCGGAGATCGACGCGCTCTTTTCCGAACTGATGGTCACCAAGCGTTCCGACCGCCAGGGTTTTCCCTCGGAGGTGGCCTCCGATATCATTTATCTGAGTATGGTGCATACGCGCCAAGGCGGCCGCAAACAGGTTGATGATCCGTGGGGGCATGTTTCAGAAAAGATCAGGCATGAGATAGAGCAGCAAGGCGTGCCGTATTCCCCGCAAGGTTTTATCGAGGCAGCCGAGTCGGGCAAGCGCGATCTGGTTGCGCTGTTTTTAGGCTCTGGCGCGGATGTCGACACCTATGACGAACGGCTCTGGACGCCGCTGATGATCTCTTCCTTCAATGGTGACGAGGAAACAGCAGCGCTGTTGATCAGAAGCGGGGCAAATATCCATCACAAAGACGGTGCCGGCTATACCCCATTGCACTGGGCGGCATTCAATGGGTTTTCAAAAGTGGTCAAACTGTTGCTGGGTAAACATGCCGACGTCAATGCGCGCAGCAACCATGGCTGGACACCATTGCTGCAAGCAGCCACCCGCGGTCATTTGTCGGTGAGTTTCATGCTGATTGAAAATGGCGCGGACGTCAATGCCGCATCCAATGACGGCTGGACATCCCTGCACAAGGCCGCTGCCAATGGCCATGTGCCGGAGGCGAAATTGCTGCTCAGCAAAGGCGCGAATATCCAGGCAACATACCGGGATGGAACGACCGCACTGGAACTTGCGGTCAAAAACAAGCACGAGCAGATCGTCGCGTTATTGACTGGAAAGGGATGACGCCCTCGCTTCTCTTGGTACAATGATGCCAGCAGCAATATCGACACACTAACCCGGGAGTTCACCATGAAAAAAATCGAGGCGATTATCAAGCCATTCAAGCTGGATGAAGTGCGTGAGGCGCTTTCCGAGCTGGGCGTCAGCGGATTGACGGTCACCGAGGTGAAGGGTTTTGGCCGGCAAAAAGGACACACCGAGTTGTATCGCGGCGCGGAATATGTCGTGGATTTCCTTCCCAAAATCAAGGTCGAGGTGGTGGTTTCATCGGAAATGCTCGACAAGGCGGTTGATGCCATCATCAAGGCCGCGCACACCGGCAAGATCGGTGACGGCAAGATCTTCATCTCGACGGTGGAGCAGGTGATACGCATACGCACCGGCGAGACCAACGAAACCGCGCTCTGAAATCCGCTTGGCAGGGGAGCGATGGATCGCGACCCTGCATAATTCCCATGTTGATCGGAAAATGGAATACACACGGGCCGTTTACCCGGCTGCCCGGCATGCGTATAATGCCTACTTTGCCGAGGGGCTGTTCCACATGCGCAACATTCAAAAAGCTCTGACCTTTGACGACGTTCTGCTCGTTCCTGCCTATTCAAACGTATTGCCGCGCGATGTCAGTCTGCGCACCCAGCTAACCCGCAACATCAGCCTGAACATTCCGCTGTTGTCCGCGGCGATGGATACCGTGACCGAGTCCCGTCTTGCGATCGCACTGGCGCAGGAGGGCGGGATCGGCATCCTGCACAAGAACATGTCGTCCCATGCCCAGGCTGCCAAGGTCGCGAAAGTAAAGCGCTTTGAAAGCGGCGTGGTCAAGGATCCCATCACCATCACACCGGACATGACGGTGCGCAACGTGTTGAGTCTGACCCGCCAGCACAAGATCTCAGGGTTGCCGGTGGTACAGGGCAAATTACTGGTCGGAATCATCACCAACCGCGACCTGCGTTTTGAAAACAACCTGGACCAGCCGATCCAGAACATCATGACGCCGCGCGAGCGGCTGATCACCGTCAGGGAGAACGCCAGTCTGGAAGAGGCGCGCGCGCTGATGCACAAGCACCGCATCGAACGCGTGATGGTGGTGAACGACGCGTTCGAACTGCGCGGCTTGATGACGGTAAAGGACATCCTTAAATCCAGCGAGCACCCGTTGGCCAGCAAAGACAGTCTTGGCCGTCTGCGTGCCGGTGCGGCGGTGGGGGTGGGAGAGGGAACGGAAGACCGTGTCACGTTGCTGGCCGAAGCGGGCGTGGACGTGATCGTGGTGGATACCGCGCACGGTCATTCACAGGGCGTGCTGGACCGGGTCAAGTGGGTCAAGGACAACTTCCCGTATGTTGAAGTGATCGGCGGCAATATCGCTACCGGTGCTGCGGCATTGGCTTTGCTGGATCACGGTGCGGACGGGGTAAAGGTCGGCATAGGCCCCGGTTCGATCTGCACCACGCGCATCGTGGCAGGGGTCGGCGTACCGCAGATATCCGCGATCCAGAATGTGGCGAAAGCCCTGCAGGGAACCGGCGTGCCATTGATCGCCGACGGTGGCATCCGTTACTCCGGCGACGTCGCCAAGGCGATCGCCTCCGGAGCGCATACGGTGATGCTGGGCGGATTGTTTGCCGGCACCGAGGAATCGCCGGGCGAGATCGAATTGTTCCAGGGGCGTTCATACAAATCCTATCGCGGCATGGGCAGTCTGGGCGCGATGCAGCAAGGTTCCAGCGACCGCTATTTCCAGGACAACGAGGCCAATCAGGACAAGTTGGTGCCGGAAGGGGTGGAAGGGCGGGTGCCCTACAAGGGCAGTGTACTGGCGGTGATCCATCAGTTGATGGGTGGTCTGCGCTCCAGCATGGGGTATCTTGGTTGTCCGGACATTGCCACGATGCACACCAAGGCCGAGTTCATCGAGATCACTTCTTCCGGCATCCGCGAGTCTCATGTGCACGATGTGCAGATCACCAAGGAAGCACCGAATTATCACATCGACTGATGTGAAAAGTGAAAGGTGAAAAGTGAAACGTAACGCCGTTTCTTCGTTTCACCTTTCACAGTTTTACCTTCACCTTTCACCGCTCACGTATATCTATGTCCCATAACAAAATCCTGATCCTCGATTTCGGTTCGCAATACACCCAGCTGATCGCGCGCCGTGTGCGAGAGGCACACGTCTACTGCGAACTGCATCCCTATGATGTGGGCGATGAATTCATCCGTGCGTTCAAGCCCAGCGGCATCATCCTGTCAGGCGGTCCGAATTCGGTCACCGAAGGCGACACGCCGCGTGCGCCGCAGGCGGTGTTCGAACTGGGCATACCGGTGCTGGGCATCTGCTATGGCATGCAGACCATGGCCGCGCAATTGGGCGGCGCAGTGGAAAACGGTCTGGTGCGTGAATTCGGTTATGCCGAGATACGCGCGCAGGGCCATTCCGCTTTGCTGCGCGACATCCAGGATAGAACCAACGCACAGGGCCATGGCCTGATCGACGTGTGGATGAGCCACGGCGACAAGGTGACAAAATTACCGCCCGGTTTTGCGGTGATCGCCAGCAATCCCAGCACGCCCATCGCCGGCATGGCGGACGAGGTACGGCGTTTCTACGCTCTGCAGTTCCATCCCGAAGTGACCCATACCCATCAGGGCAAGGCGCTGCTGAACCGCTTCGTGCATGATATCTGCGGTTGTGCGCAGGACTGGAATATGCCGGATTACGTCAGTGAAGCGGTGGAGAAGATCCGTGCACAGGTGGGCAGCGATGAAGTGATCCTCGGCCTGTCCGGCGGAGTGGATTCCTCGGTGGCAGCGGCGCTGATCCATCGCGCCATCGGCGATCAACTGATCTGCGTGTTCGTGGACAACGGTCTGCTGCGTTTGAATGAAGCCGCACAAGTGATGGAAACCTTTGCCATGAATCTTGGCGTGAAGGTGATCCACGTCGATGCCAGCGCCGAGTTTTTATATCATCTGAACGGCGTGTCCGACCCCGAACAAAAGCGCAAGGTCATCGGCCGCGAGTTCGTCGAAGTGTTCCAGCGCGAAGCAAAAAAAATGCCGCAAGCAAAATGGCTGGCGCAGGGCACCATCTATCCTGACGTGATCGAGTCCGCCGGGGCGAAGAACAAGAAGGCCCACACCATCAAATCGCACCACAACGTCGGCGGCTTGCCGGAAAGTCTGCACCTGAAATTGCTCGAGCCGCTGCGGGAACTGTTCAAGGACGAGGTGCGCGAACTCGGCGTGGCGCTCGGCCTGCCGCATGACATGGTGTACCGCCATCCGTTTCCCGGTCCGGGACTGGGAGTGCGTATCCTCGGTGAAGTACAGAAGGAATATGCCGACTTGCTGCGCCGTGCCGATGCGATCTTCATCGAGGAATTGCACGCGACCAAGGATGAAGAGGGCAAGTCATGGTACGAAAAAACCTCGCAAGCCTTCACCGTATTCCTGCCGGTCAAGAGCGTCGGTGTGATGGGCGACGGCCGCACCTACGAATGGGTGGTGGCACTGCGCGCGGTGCAGACGCAGGATTTCATGACCGCGCACTGGGCGGAACTGCCCCACGCGCTGCTGGGAAAAGTCTCCAACCGTATCATCAACGAAGTGCGCGGCATCAACCGCGTGGTGTACGACATCTCCGGCAAGCCCCCGGCAACGATAGAGTGGGAATGATTTTGCGTCTGGCAGCGTAGCGCAACGACTAGTAGTGGATTAACGAAAAGCCCTGTATTTACAGGGCTTTTCTGCTTTATGTCTGGCAAAGTCCGGCAACGACAAGTAGCGGCAAGCAAGTTTTTTTCATGGTTCTATCGATGGTACAATCTTCTAAAATACCATTCGCTCATCGTAATACCATTGCAAAAATTCTTGTTCGACAATGGTATCAAATATGAACAAGTCCAATAAATACGCGGGTTGTAGCGGTATTTATGGGCTTTCATAATCATGGTATCAAATCGCCGGGGGAAGTATGCTGACAGATACAAAATTACGGAATCTCAAGCCTGAAGCCAAGGCGTACAAAGTCAGTGACCGTGATGGTCTATATGTCACCGTCTTGACCACAGGTACGGTATCGTTCCGCTATAACTACAGCATCAACGGACGGCAAGAGACGCTGGTGATTGGGCGCTATGGGGCCGGGGGCCTGACACTGAAGGAAGCCAGAGAGATGCCGTTCTGCGTGTCGGTTGGGCGGAAACGGAGCAATAGTTGATCTGGTTTCGGTGTAGTCGTCATGATGTTCTCGAAAACGGTACCGGTTCGGGTTATCCGTTGGGGGGCGCGCCCCAACCACCCGATCACCAGAATACCTTCAGCCCGAATTTTTTATATTCAGAAATACCGGAATCTTTTGAAATCAGCACGAGCGGCTGTTGAATTGCTTGCCAGATGATCATCCGGTCGAACGGGTCTTTATGTTTCACCTTGGGCAGACGATGGAAAGAAGCCGTTTCCTGCGCCGTCGGCTGTATAACCTCGATCAGCATTTGCGCCGCGATGCCGGGCATATCGTCCGGGTTGCAGTTCACCAGATCAATCTTGCCCAAAGCGAACTTGAGGGAGATTTCCCAAAACGAAACGGTGCTCAGGCAAACCCGGTTTTCTGCCGAGCGGATTTCTTTTCTTGCCTTCGCGCTCAACTTGGCCGGCGAAAAAGCCGCCCACAGGAACGTGTGCGTGTCGAGCAGGCAATTCATGCGCCCAACATCTCATTGTCATCCAACGCAAAGTCATCATGGATAACGCAACGCGCGCGTCCCTTCATCACCCCCATGGGGCGTTCGGTTTGCGGCTTGACCTGGCTGTAGGGAACAATGGCCGCGATTTTTTCTTTTTTCTTGCCGTAGCTGATCGCCACCGGTTCGCCGCTTTTGAGCATCTGTCCCAACACCTCCGAAAATTGCGCCTTCAATTCACCCACGGTCATCGTCTTCATGGTTGCTTCCTCAATATTTGACGGGGAAAGATTGCCATTTTCGTGTCAAGTTGTCAAGAAAATAAAGTGGGTTGAAGCACGAACACCAACAAACATGCGAGAACTGCAACGACCAACACGATCCTCAACAATCCGCCCAAAATCTTGAACACCACCCATGCAACCAGTAGCGCGGCAATTACCAAGACAACCTGCTCGATGGTGGAAAGTCCAGTCAGCACGACAGCAAGCCCTTAAAGCACATCATTGGAATTAGACAGCGTCGCGAGGAGGCATGCCGTTTTGACACAGATTCAGCTCAAAAATAATTACGAAGTCTGTCTTGGTGCCTTGCCGGGTCGGCGTATTCGGCTGGGTAAGTTTCACCGCAAGCCGGCCGCATCCCTCTTCTTTATATCGCTTGATCGTTGTCACTTCGCCGCGCAACGGGTCGTATGATCCGGTGGTTTCATGGATTTTGTCGGCCTCTTTGCCTTCCACTATTCCTCTGCAGTAACCAGATTGGACGTTTGACGTATGCGCTCCCCGGTGAGAGTTTGCCACAAAGTGCTGGTGAACATTTAAAGGATATGCTGTCCTCGCCTTCAGGCGTTCTTTTCGAGCGTCTGGTGAGTCAGTATGCTCTTGGAT
>JBGSKJ010000135.1:0-3227 GCA_041741275.1 Gallionella sp. | reverse complement strand
GCAAGCCCTCAAATAGTCGGTGGGCGGTACGGCGGCGTGGTCTGGCTAGTTTGGCTTCGTCTTCCAGCCACTTGGTTAGCTGTACCTCAAACTGGCCCAGCCTTGGGGCGCTTGACTGCACTCGTTCGTATTTGGGTTCTTCAACGGTATTGAGATGCTTGCGTACTGTCGGTCGGGAGATGCCCATGTCGCGGGCGATTGCTGAGATTGTTTGTTTCTGTACCGAATGCCGCCTGCGAATTTCGTAAATGATGTCCATATAAAACACTCCAGATACCTCCGGCTAAAACGCCGGATGGTGACACACTGAGGTGGAAACTATTGGGCGCTGTTTCCACCTCTAATCTGGAAAGTATTGCACGCTGTTTAACAAACTATCAGAACTGATGGGTGCGTACCGGCAAATCTTGTTGCAGAATTTCAAATGTTTGAAGATGCACTGAGGAATGAGGTTGTCTGTGATTATCTGGCTGGATTTTTTCGGGGGGCATTGAATGGAGTTGGCGCGACAGGTAATAAAAGAAAATGGGTTTGACCCCAAGGCTTTGCGTGAATACCGCAGGACGCGGCGGGAGAGCCAGTCCCGTTTCTGGTCGCGATTCGGGGTGACACAGTCACGCGGGAGCCGTTTCGAGATGGGTACAGCGATTCCTCCACCTGTTGCTATCCTGCTGAAACTCTATTTGGAAGGAGCGATCAGTGATGGCGACTGGTGAAACACCAGCAGCCTGTCGCTGGATAAGGGCTGGAAAGACGGAGGGTAACCTTGCTATATCGGGTGGATCAGCCCCAGGCTGATCGCTTTGATAACCGCCTGCTGACGGGTCGTGGTGTTGAATTTTCGGCGAAGGTTACTGAAGTGAAAGTTCGCTGTTGCCTCGGAACAGTGCAGTATCTGACCGATTTCCCAGGAACTTTTTCCCGCTGCGCTCCACTTGAGGCATTCCAGTTCGCGACTGGTGATGTAAGCAGGTTTCTCAGTCGGACATGAAGGCCTCATGAACTGAAGCGAAGATTCAAAAATGAAATCACGAAAACATGAAAGTTCAGGAAGGTTGCGATGGGCATCTCGATGAAAGTGCTTGTCTGGCTTTATGTCGCTCACGAAACACACTATACCTAGTTCACCTTTCGCGCCATGAATGGGCAAGGTGACACCCGATCTGATCCCATATCCGCATGCTTCCTCGTACATTTCCTTTTGCTTTCGGGCGGAAAAAATCTCGGGTGACCAGATCAGAGGAATCGATTTGCTTATGCAATGCGCGAAAGTCGGGTCGACATGGTGCATCTTCTCTGCGGTGTACTTGTTGAACCAGTCGGGTGAATAATTGCTATGCTGAAAAGCATTCTCTGCCTCTACAGGTGCATGCGGATCGGGAAGAATTGCCAAGCGAGTTTGTTCATAGCCAAAATCACCCCCCAACTTGAAAATCTGGTTGCACCAGTCTTCCACCGTGCTGCGGCGCATGAGGTCGACAAATCGTTCTATAGATTTCATGTCGAACACACCTCCCTACGTTTATAACCTCTTTCACAGTTTGTTGCAGAATCACTTATCCGTTAAGGGAATCGCTTGACTGATTTTGCCAATTCGACACTAAACTCAGTCGCCATAACATGTACTCGGCGATTATCTGCATGGTATGGATTGAAAATATACACCTATCAGAACAGATAGGGTAGAACAAATTTCGCATCCCGTACAATCATTACAAGTGGTGAAAGTGCAGGGTTAGGGTAGAGAACAAAATTCGATTTTCGAGTGGTAAACGGTGGCATGTTGCAAGACACACAATAACTTTCAATAAAGTGAACAAGCTGGTGAGTGCAGCTTGGCTCTACCGTTCCATGCGGCCGACGATGTACAGCTATCCAAACTCTCTGGTGCTGTGCTTCTGTTTGTATCCATGTGGTGCTTTGGCCGTGCGCAGGAGCCAGCAGTTTCCAGATGCTGCCTGTTCCTGCTGATTGCTACAGTACCAACCCTTCCGTTGCCACCGAGAGCGCTGTCGGTGCAACCGTTACCTCCGCCATGCTGAAGGTGGTGATGGACGGGAATTATCCGCCTTATATATTCCGCGATTCCGGCGGCGGGTGAAAGGGATATGTTGATATGAGTAGTAGCGTAATGCTGGCTCACCAAATTAACTCTGGCAAGCAAGGCTTCCCGCTGCGGCTGCTTGCGTCAGCATTTGTGATCGGCCTTTTGACTGCCTTTTTCAGCGGGTGGGAGTTGTGGCAGATGCACAACCGCTTTGAAGAAATATCGAGCAGGCATATCACTTTGACCGCAGGTGTCGGCCGCATCATGCTGTTCGACGAGGTATTGACCATGTCGGCGCGCATGGCTGCTGCAACAGGGGACTCCGCATACGAAAAAAGATATGACCGGTTCGACCCGCAGCTGAAGATGGAGATCGATAAGGTAAGAGACACGCTCCCGCAAACGGAAATGGCACGGTTTGTGGGAGAGACGGATGAAGCAAACATCACCCTGGGGAAAATGGAACGGCAGGCTTTTGCGTTGATACATCATGGCAGACGGCAGGAGGCAACGGCACTGCTGAACAGCGATGAATTCATGAGATTAGAAGATGTTTACGCGGGCGGCATGATAAAAACCGTCAATGCGGCAAATGCCCTGATTGAAAGTGATGCCCAACATCTGCTATTCATGTCTATCAGGCTGGCAGTCGCACATGCCATTGGGGTTCTGGTGTTGCTGGCAGCCTGGTTCTTTTCCGCCAGGTCTGCGCGTAGTTGGGACGCAGAGCGCAGGGAGGCGGAGGAAGCGCTGCAAAAGGCCCATGATGGATTGGAAGTTCGGATCAAACAACGCACGGCAGATCTATTGAGTACCAATGAAAAACTTAAACGCGAAATTTCCGAACACACGGCAGCCAAAGAAAAAAATCAGCGTCTGACGCAGCTTTACGCCGCACTGAGCCAATGCAACGAGGCCATCGTGCGCTGTTCCAGCGCAGAACAGCTATTCCCGCAGATCTGCCGTGTCGCGGTGCAGTCCGGCGGGATGAAGATGGCCTGGATAGGGCTGGTGGACGAGGCAACTCAATGTGTCATTCCGGTTGCTGCATTCGGTGAAGGCGTGGAATATCTGCAAGGCATCCGGATTTCGGTAGCTGCCGATGATCCGACCGGGCGTGGTCCGACCGGTACCGCTATCCGCGACGATCAGCCATGCTGGTGTCAGGACTTTCAGAATG
>JBGSKJ010000134.1:0-12005 GCA_041741275.1 Gallionella sp. | reverse complement strand
AGGAAGCCGGTGTAGCGGATGCCATCGGCCGCCATGCCATCGACGGTCGGATGAATCACCTCGCGCATGATGCGTGCGTGCAGTTCCGGGGTAACCACGGGTGCGGGCGAATACGCGCCCATGCCGCCGGTGTTGGGGCCGAGGTCGCCATCCAGCAGGCGCTTGTGATCCTGGCTGGTAGCCAGCGGCAGCACATGCTTGCCGTCCACCATCACGATGAAACTGGCTTCCTCTCCGGCCAGAAACTCCTCGATCACCACGCGCGCTCCTGCGTCTCCAAGCTTGTTGTCGGACAGCATCATGTCGATAGCCTGATGCGCCTCGTCCAAAGTCATCGCCACCACCACGCCCTTGCCCGCTGCCAGACCGTCGGCCTTGATGACGATGGGCGCGCCGTGTTTGTTCACATAGGCATGGGCTGCCTTGAGATCGCTGAAGGTCTCGAAGAACGCGGTGGGAATGTTGTGGCGCGTCATGAATCGCTTGGCGAAATCCTTGGAGGATTCGAGTTGCGCAGCCGCCCTGGTCGGGCCGAAGATCCTCAATCCCGCCTCGCGGAACACATCCACCACACCCGCCGCCAGCGGCGCTTCCGGGCCGACCACGGTCAGATAGATATCCTCGCGCTGCGCGAACGCGAGCAACTCATCGTTGCCATGCAGTTCGACGTTTTCCAGGCCGTCTTCCAAAGCAGTGCCGGCATTGCCCGGCGCGACATACACCTTCTGTATCCTGGCATCCTGTGACAAACGCCAGGCCAGCGCGTGCTCGCGTCCGCCGGAACCGATGACTAGAATTTTCATAATTTGAATCCGTGAAAGGTGAAACGTGAAAGGTGAAACGTGAAACCGTGACACCCATATCCTTCCGACAGGGAGGATCGCGCCACAGGCGCGAGGTGGGCATCACTTTTCACGTTTCACCTTTCACGCTGTATTGCATCAATGCCGGAAATGGCGGAAGCCGGTGAACACCATTGCCAACCCATGCTCGTCCGCCGCCGCGATGACTTCCGCGTCGCGCATGGAACCGCCGGGTTGCACCACGGCTTTCGCTCCCGCTTCGGCCAGCACGTCCACACCATCGCGGAACGGGAAGAACGCATCCGAGGCGACCACGGAATCGGCCAGACTCAAGCCGGCGTTCTTTGCCTTGATGCTGGCGATGCGGGTGCTGTCCACACGGCTCATCTGCCCTGCGCCCACGCCCACGGTGTGGCCGTCCTTGCAGAACACGATGGCGTTGGACTTCACATATTTCGCCACGCGCCAGGCGAAGATCAAATCTTGCAGCTGCTGTTGCGTGGGCTGCGTCCTGGTCACGACCTTGAATTGTGATGCCTGCACATTCAGCACGTCGGGTGTTTGCACCAGCAGACCGCCGCCGACGCGCTTCATGTCGTATTGATTGTGCGCGTTGGACAGCGGCACGGTGAGCACGCGCACGTTCTGCTTGGCGGCAGTGACTTTCAGTGCGGCCTCGGTCGCGCTCGGCGCGATGATGAGTTCGACGAACTGGTTCGCGGTGATCTGCGCTGCGGTGGCTTCATCCAGCTCGCGGTTGAAGGCGATGATGCCGCCGAATGCGGAGGTGGGATCGGTGGCATACGCCAGCTTGTAGGCATTCAAGGTGGTGTCGGCAATCGCCACTCCGCACGGGTTGGCGTGCTTGACTATGACGCAAGCGGTTTGATCAAAAGTCTTCACCAGTTCCCAGGTCGCGTCGGCATCGCCGATGTTGTTGTAGGACAGTTCCTTGCCCTGCACCTGGGTGTAGTTGGCGATGCTGCCCGCCAGCGGTGCCAGTTCGCGGTAGAACGCGGCCTTCTGGTGCGGATTCTCGCCGTAACGCATGTCCTGCACCTTGGCGAAATTGAAGTTGATCTGCGCGGGGAAATCACTGCGCGTGCCGTCACTGTCAATCGTGGTGAGATAGTTGCTGATCGCGGAATCGTATGCGGCGGTGTGCGAGAACGCCTTCTTCGCCAGGTCGAAGCGCGTTGCGTCGCTCACCGCACCTTTGTTGGTCTGCATCTCGGCCAGCACATCGGCGTAGTCTGCCGGGTCGGTGACGATGGCGACATGCCCGTGGTTCTTGGCCGCAGCACGCACCATGGTCGGACCGCCGATGTCGATGTTCTCGATGGCATCTTCCAGCGTGCAATCCAGCTTGGCGATGGTCGCCGCGAACGGATACAGGTTCACCACCACCAGATCGATGGTCGGAATGTTGTGTTTCTTCAATGTAGCGACGTGTTCCGGCAGGTCGCGGCGCGCCAGGATGCCGGCGTGCACTTTCGGTTGCAGCGTCTTCACGCGCCCGTCCAGCATCTCCGGGAAGCCGGTGTAATCCGCCACTTCGGTGACCGGTATGCCGTTATCGGCGAGCAGTTTGGCCGTGCCGCCGGTGGAGAGTATCTTTACGCCCAGTTGATCCAGTCCTTGTGCGAATTCGAGTACGCCGGACTTGTCCGAGACGCTGATGAGTGCCTGCTTGATCGCTGCCATGATGATCCTAGGTATATAAATAGTAGATCGAAACGCAGGTCGGGATTCATTCCGACTTAACATGGAGTCGGGATGAATCCCGACCTACGCGATGCCGTGCTCCAGCATCTTCTTGCGCAAGGTGTTGCGGTTGATGCCGAGCATTTCCGCCGCGCGGGTCTGATTGCCGCCGACGTGTTCCAGCACCATTTCAAGCAACGGCTTCTCGACGCAGTTCATCACCATGTCGTACATCTCGCAACAGGGTTCCTCGCCATCCAGGTCCTTGAAGTATTCCTTGAGTGCCTTGCGCACGTAGCGCGCCATGTCGTTCTCGTTGATCAAACCATCGCTCATGCTGCCAAATCCTCGACGTAATGCAGCTGTAGACCACGCTGCGCCTGTTCTGCAAAAAATTCATCCACCGCCGCCTGTTGTTCGGCAGGGCTTTCCAGTTGATTCATGTGATGGCGGAAGTGCGCCGAACCGGCCAGCCCTTTGGTGTACCAGGAGATGTGCTTGCGCGCCACGCGCAGCCCGTTGTACTCGCCGTAGAAATCGTACAGATCCAGCACGTGGTCCACCAGCACGCGATGGATCTCGCCGACCTCCGGTGGCGGCAGGTGCTCGCCGGTATTGAGGAAATGTTCGATCTCGCGGAACAGCCACGGGCGGCCCTGCGCCGCACGGCCTATCATCACCGCATCGGCCCCGGAATATTGCAGCACATGTTTGGCTTTTTCCGGCGTGGTGATGTCGCCGTTGGCGATGATGGGGATGTTCACGCTGGCCTTCACCGCGGCGATGGTGTCGTATTCGGCATCGCCGGTGTAGGCGCAGGCGCGGGTGCGGCCATGTATCGCCAGCGCCTGGATGCCCGAGTCTTCGGCGATCCTGGCGATGCGTATCGCATTGCGATTCTGCTTGTCCCAGCCGGTGCGTATCTTCAGTGTGACCGGCACATCCACCGCGCCGACCACCGCTTCGAGCAATCTGGCGACCAGCGGCTCGTTCTGCAACAGCGCGGAGCCGGCCATTACGTTGCGGATCTTCTTGGCCGGGCAGCCCATGTTGATGTCGATGATCTGCGCGCCGTGATCGACGTTGTATCTGGCGGCCTGCGCCAGCATCACCGGGTCGGCCCCGACGATCTGCACCGAGATCGGATCGACCTCGCCTTCATGGTTGGCGCGGCGCCTGGTTTTTTCCGAACCGTATAACAACGAGTTGGACGCGACCATCTCGCTCACCGCCATGCCCGCACCCATGCGCTTGCACAACATGCGGAACGGACGATCGGTCACTCCCGCCATGGGGGCAACGATGAGGTTGTTTTTCAGTTGATAGGGGCCGATGCGCATCTTGTTCTTTTGCCGGGAGGATTTCCGCGAGGGGGAGCGATTATAAATTAATCAACCGCCCCGTGCTATGATTCCATGCACTGCAATTAACAAAAAGCAATCCAGCCACGGATTTTCACGGATGGGCACGGATAATCCCCATGGCTTGATGGCCGTTATCCGTGAAAATCCGTGTTAATCCGTGGCTAAATTTCTGTCTCAGAGCTAAACAATGACCTTCGATGTCCTGATTATCGGCGGCGGACTGGTGGGCGCCAGCCTGGCTGCGGCGCTCAAGCCCGGCGGACTGTCTGTGGCGCTGGTGGAAAGCCGGGCCATGACTCCCGGCAATAAAGCCCCCCCCGTTGACGGCAATTGGGATGGCCGCATCTACGCGATCAGCCCGGGCAGCCGCAGCTTCCTCGAACGCTCCGGCGTATGGTCTTTGCTGGACCCCGGCCGCACCGCGCCGGTCGAAGCGATGCGCGTGTTCGGCGATACCGGAGCGGAACTGAAATTCAGCGCCTACCAGATGGGCGTGGCGGAACTGGCGTGCATCCTGGAGAACCGCGCATTGCAGCAGGCACTGTGGCAAAAATTGCCGCAACAGGAAAACCTGGCGCTGTTCCATCCGGCAACCTGCGCCGCGCTCCGGTTTGCCGATGATGCCGCCGAGCTCACTCTGGAAGACGGCCGCACCCTGAGTGCCAAACTCGTGGTCGGCGCCGATGGGCGCGATTCGTGGGTGCGCGAACAGGCCGGCATCAGTGCCGCACCGGTGGATTACCGGCAACTCGGCGTGGTCGCCAATTTCACCTGCGCGCTGCCGCATCGCGGCATCGCCTATCAATGGTTCCAGCCGGATGGCATCCTCGCGCTGCTGCCGCTGCCGGGCAACCTGGTGTCGATGGTGTGGTCGGTCAGCCCGGAAAAGTCCGCCGAACTGCTGGCACTCACTCACGGGGAGCTCTGTATAACAGTGGCCGCAGCCGCGAAGCATACGCTGGGCGAAATGCAGGTCATCACGCCGCCCGCCGCTTTTCCGCTGCGCAGGCTGACCCTGCCGCACATCGTTGCGCCGCGCCTGGCACTGATCGGCGATGCCGCGCACAACATGCACCCGCTGGCCGGCCAGGGAGTGAATACCGGCTTTCGCGATGCGCGCCAATTGGCACAACTGCTGCTCGAACGCGGCGCACAAAACGATTGCGGCGATGCGCATTTGTTGCGCAGTTATGAACGAAAACGCAAGGAAGACATCTATGCCATGCAGGCCGCGACTTACGGGCTGAAACATCTGTTCAACAATGACGCCCCGCTGTTGCGTACCCTGCGCAATCTGGGACTGGGCGCCGCCGATCGCATCACCCCGCTGAAGAAGATGCTGATGCAACACGCCCTGAATTAACCTGAAGAAAGCACCCATGAAAACACTATTCACCCTGATTCTGCTCACCCTGTCGTTTTCCGCGCACGCCGGGGAGAAGGAGATCCGCCAGTCGCTGCAAAGCAAATTCCCCGGAATCGGCAAACTCGAACATATCGTCATGACGCCCTACGCCGGGCTGTATGAAATCATCATTGATGGCCAGATGTTGTACACCGATGCAAAGGGGCTATACCTGTTCGACGGCAATGTGATCGAGGTAAAAAGCCGCCGCAACATGAGCGAGGAGCGGCGCCGGGTATTATTTGCGATCGATTTCGACAAGCTGCCGCTGGAACTTGCGGTGAAAAAAGTGAAGGGCAACGGCAAACGCAAACTGGCCCAATTCACCGATCCGAATTGCACTTTCTGCAAGCGACTGGAAAAGGAATTGAACAAGGTCACCGATGTCACGATATACAGCTTCCTTTACCCGATATTCCCGGGCTCGGACGAAATGGTGCGCAATGTGCTTTGCTCAAAAGATCCGGTCAAGGCCTGGGACAACTGGATGCTGAACGGCATCACTCCCGATAAGGCGCTGTGTGACACCCCGCAGACCGAGCAGGTCAAAGCGCTGGGCCAGAAACTCAGGGTCTCCGGCACACCGAACATCATTTTTGGCAACGGGATTCAATCCCCGGGTTATTTGTCTGCTGAAGATCTGGAAAAAAACCTGAACGCACCCGGCAACAAATAGGGCGCGTCATGAATGCAGCGGAAAGATCTCCCGACGCCTGCCCGTCAAAGCCAGCCTAGGGTTTCAGTTCGGGTTCCGCGCCCCTGGGAAACAGCACCCACATCTGCCCGGTCTGTTTCATGCGTCCCGCCTGGGCTCCGGCCTGTTCGCCAAAACCCCAGAAGAAATCGCCGCGCACCGCTCCCTTGATCGCGCCGCCGGTATCCTGCGCCAGCATCAGGCGGTTCAGCGGCTCGGCGGTATTCGGATAGGTGGTGGAGAGGAACACCGGCGCGCCGAGCGGAATGGTGCGCGCATCCACCGCCAGGCTGTATTCATTGGTCAGCGGCACACCCAGAGCACCCAGCGGAGCGGGTAACTCATTGGGCAATTCGCGGAAGAACACGTAGCTTGGGTTCTGTTCCAGCAGGCTGAGCAGCTTGTCGGGATTTTTCTCCGCCCATAGCTTGATGTTCTGCATCGAGGATTCCTCGAGTTTGAACGCGCCCATTTCGACCAGTTTCTTGCCGATGGAGGTGTAAGGATGCCCGTTCTGTTCGGCGTAACCGACCTTCACCAGGCTGCCGTCCGGCAATTCGATGCGCCCGGAACCCTGTATCTGCAGGAAGAACAATTCGACCGCGTTGTCCACCCAGAATAATTCGCGTCCCTGCAGCGGGGCACTGCCATTATCAATCTGGCCGCGATTATAGTAAGGCACGATGCGGTTGCCCTGCATGCGTCCGCGCAAACGCAAGTCCTTCAACTGCGGATATTGCTCGCCCAGATCGATGGTCAGCAGATCATCCGGCACGCCGTACAGCGGATAACGAAAGCGCGCGGTCCTGGTGCGGCTGCCATAGAGCTTGGGTTCATAGTAGCCGGTGATCAGGCCCTGCGAAGTGCCATCCGGATTGAACACCTGGTAGGGGATGAAGCCTTCCTCGAAAAAGGCGCGCAACGCGAGGTTGTCAGACTGCGTCAACTCGTTGGCGCGCACGCAGACCGGCTGCCAGCCGGGCTTGTTCCTGAGCGCATTGCAACTTTGCCAGAAAGCCGCCCAGGTCGGCTGCAGATCTATCGTCTGCCAATCCGGCAGCATCTCCCACTTGCTTACCGCAAACGGGGCGAAGGGCGCAACAACTGCGGGCGCCAACACGACAGGGGGTTTGGGAGATGTACAGGCCACAAGGAAAACCAGCAACAGCGGTACGGCATGCCGTGCTCCTGCCGTTAGCCGTGCGCCAAAGGAAAGGTCAGTTCCAGATAATTCGTTATCCCCTCCCAATTGCAGGGGGAGAGGACAGTTTGGCTCTAATGATTTATCTGTGCTAATGCAAGACACGCGGCACACTCAACACGAATTGCGGGATCTCGATCTCGAACTGCGTGCCGTCTTCGGCCTGCATCTGGTAGCTGCCGCGCATCGTGCCGACCTGCGTGGACAGTACCGTGCCGCTGGTATATTCAAAACTCTGGCTCGGCTTGAGCAACGGCTGCTCGCCCACCACGCCCTGCCCGCGCACTTCCTGCACATGGTGGTTGGCGTCGGTGATGATCCAGTGCCGGCTGATGAGCTTGGCGGATTCACTGCCGAGATTGGTGATGGTGATGGTGTAAGAAAACACGAAACGGTTACCCGCTTCATCGGATTGCTCCGGCAGGTAATTCACCTGTGTCTGTACATCGATGCCGTGTGGATCAATTTTTTCCATGCGCGGCATTTGAACCGATTTTCGCTGATGTCGCAAGGGTTTCGCGGTGTTTTTATGCTAATCTTCGCGGGTATTTTTATGGATATGTTGATGGACGCCTCAAGAAATTCGTTTTGTGGGAGGAAGCTCACGGAGCCGCGCAGCGAACGACTAGACAACACGCCGCAAAGCGGCTTGTTGCGGCGTAAACTAACCTTCAGGTTATGTTGAAGCCACATATCGCATAGATAGACGAGGATTGAGCGACAACAAAGTTGCGGTGGAGACTAATCTTTAGGTTACGTCGTAACCAACACGCGACGATGCGATTCGCCCACAAAACGAATTTATTGGGGTGTCTATGAATGGTTATTTGAAACGCATCCTTAACGCACGCGTCTACGACGTGGCGATCGAAACCCCGCTGGAGCTTGCCCCCAACCTGTCGGCGCGCATCGGCAATACGGTGTTGCTCAAGCGCGAGGATATGCAGCCGGTGTTTTCCTTCAAGCTGCGCGGCGCGTACAACAAAATGGCGCAACTCACGCCGGAGCAACTCAAGCGCGGCGTGATCGCCGCCTCGGCGGGGAACCATGCGCAGGGCGTGGCGCTCAGCGCGCAAAAGCTCGGCTGCAAAGCCGTCATCGTGATGCCGACCACCACGCCGCAGATCAAGATCCAGGCGGTGACCAACCGGGGCGCAAAAGTGGTGCTGCACGGCGATTCATATTCCGATGCCTACCAGCATGCACTGGAACTGGAGCAGCAAAACCGGATGGTTTTCGTGCATCCCTATGACGACCCCGATGTGATCGCCGGACAAGGCACCATCGCGATGGAGATCCTGCGCCAGCACACCCAGGCCATCCGCGCGATCTTCGTTCCGATCGGCGGCGGCGGACTGATCGCCGGCGTGGCGGCTTACGTCAAGCAATTGCGTCCCGACATCAGGATCATCGGCGTGCAGCCGGTGGATTCCGACGCGATGTACCGCTCGCTGAAAGCCAGGAAGCGCGTCACGCTCGAGCATGTCGGCCTGTTTTCCGACGGCGTGGCGGTAAAGCAGGTCGGCACGGAAACCTTCCGGCTGTGCCGCAAGCTGGTGGACGAGATCATCCTGGTGGATACCGACACGGCCTGTGCCGCGCTCAAGGATGTGTTCGAGGACACCCGCTCCATCCTTGAGCCGGCGGGCGCGCTGTCGATCGCCGGCGCCAAGCTGTATGCCGCGCGCGAAAAACTCAAGGGCGAGACGCTGGTCGCCATCGCCAGCGGCGCGAACATGAATTTCGACCGCCTGCGTTTCGTCGCGGAACGCGCCGAGATCGGTGAAAGGCGCGAGGCGATATTGGCCGTCACGATTCCCGAAACGCCCGGCAGCTTCCGAAAATTCTGCACGCTGCTCGGCAAGCGCAACATCACCGAATTCAACTACCGCTATGGCGACCCGAAAGCGGCGCATGTGTTCGTCGGTATCCAGGTGCGCGATAAACTGGAAACCGGCGAACTGGTGGAAAAATTGCAGCACAACAAACTCGCCACGCTGGACCTGAGCGACAACGAAATGGCCAAGCTGCACCTGCGCCATCTGGTCGGCGGACACGCGCCGGAAGCCAGGGACGAGATCATGTTCCGCTTCGAGTTCCCCGAGCGCCCCGGCGCGCTGATGCTGTTCCTCAACAGCATGAGCAGCAACTGGAACATCAGCCTGTTCCATTACCGCAACCACGGCGCGGATTACGGCCGCGTGCTGGTCGGCATGCAGGTGCCGCATCACGACAAGAAGGCACTCAAGACCTTCCTCGACACGCTCGGCTACCGTTACTGGGACGAGAGCGGCAACCCGGCGTACCGGTTGTTCCTGGGTTGATTCGACCATGCCGGTTTCACCGCAAGGGAGCAAATCCGCTATCCGCAAGAACATCATAGCCCTGCGCGGGCAGCTTTCGCCGGGCGCGCGCGCCGCTCACAGCGCAGCGATCACCGAACGATTGTTGCAACTGCCCGAGTACCGGCAAGCCGGTGCCGTGCTGGGCTACATGAACTTCGGCGCGGAGTTCGCCAGCGAGCTTTGGATAAAGCAAGTACTGGCGGAGGGGAAAAAATTAGCCTTGCCTCGCGTGAACCGCCACACCAACCAGCTCGATCTGTATTGGGTGGACGACTTGGAAAACCAGTTGGTGCCGGGATTGTGGGGGATAAGCGAGCCGGCGGTCGAACGCTGTGAACGGCTGGCCTCGCTAAATGAGGTAGAATTCGCCCTGCTGCCCGGGGTGGCGTTTACCCGGGACGGGGCGCGGCTGGGCTACGGCGGCGGTTTTTACGACAAGCTGTTAGCCGGCATGAATCATAAGCCCGCACTGGTGGCCGCAGCGTTCTCGCTGCAGATCGTCGAACACATTCCGCAGGAAACGACGGATGTAAAAGTCGGGTGGATAATCACCGAGCAGGAAATAATTGTTTGTTCGGCATAAGTGAACCCCTAAAAATCATGTTGCAATAATGAGAGATAGATAGATGGCATCATTACCTGATCACGACCCGCAAGAAACCCAGGAGTGGCTGGATGCACTCGAATCGGTGCTGGAGAACGAAGGCGCGGAACGCGCCCATTTTCTGCTCGAGCAACTGATCGACAAAGCGCGCCTTTCCGGCGCTGGCATGCCGTTCAGCGCGACCACGCCGTATTGCAACACCATCCCGTTGGACCAGGAACAGCGTTCCACCGGCAATCAGGATCTGGAACACCGTATCCGCGGTTTGATGCGCTGGAACGCGATGGCACTGGTGTTGAATGCCAATCATGATTCGTCTGAACTGGGCGGCCATATCGCCAGCTTTGCTTCCGCCGCCACGTTGTACGACGTGGCGTTCAATCATTTCTTCCACGGCAAGACCGGCACGCATGGCGGCGACCTGGTGTATTTTCAGGGACATTCGTCGCCCGGCATCTATGCCCGCGCTTTTCTCGAAGGACGTATCACTGAAGAGCAGATGTACAAGTTCCGCCAGGAAACCGAGGGTGGCGGGCTGTCCTCATATCCCCATCCGTGGTTGATGCCGGACTTCTGGCAGTTCCCCACCGTGTCGATGGGTCTCGGCCCGCTGATGGCGATCTACCAGGCGCGCTTCATGCGATATCTGGAGCATCGCGGCATGGTGCAAACCGCCGGTCGCAAGGTGTGGGCATTCCTGGGCGACGGCGAGACCGACGAACCGGAATCGCTGGGCGCGGTATCCATGGCCGGTCGCGAGAAGCTCGATAACCTGATCTTCGTGGTCAACTGCAACCTGCAGCGCCTCGATGGCCCGGTACGCGGCAACGGCAAGATCATCCAGGAACTGGAAGGCGTATTCCGCGGCGCGGGCTGGAACGTCATCAAGGTGGTATGGGGCAACCAGTGGGACAGGCTGCTCGCCAAGGACAAGAACGGCCTGCTGCAAAAGCGCATGCAGGAAGTGGTGGATGGCGAATACCAGACTTACAAGTCCAGGGACGGCGCGTTCGTGCGCGAACATTTCTTCGGAAAATATCCGGAATTGCTGGAAATGGTCGCCGATATGTCCGATGCCGAAATCTGGCGCTTGAATCGCGGCGGTCACGATCCGCGAAAAGTATTTGCCGCTTATGCGGCGGCCAGTCAACACACCGGCCAGCCGACCGTGATCCTCGCCAAGACGGTGAAAGGCTACGGCATGGGCGAGGCGGGCGAAGGCCAGAACATCACCCACCAGCAAAAGAAAATGGCCGATGACGTGCTGCTGAAATTCCGCAACCGTTTCAATATCCCGCTGACTGACGAACAGGTTGCCAGCCTGAATTTCTATCGTCCACCCGAGGATAGCCTGGAGATGAAATATCTCAAGGAACGCAGTCTGGAGATGGGCGTGGTTCCGCAGCGCAAGCCGGTCAGCGAGCCGCTGCAGATACCGGGCCTGGAGGCGTTTGATGTGTTGCTGAAAGGCACCGAAGAACGCGAGATCTCCACCACGATGGCGTTCGTGCGCATGCTCGGCATCCTGGTCAAGGACAAGAACATCGGCAAGCAGGTCGTGCCTATCGTGCCGGATGAATCGCGCACTTTCGGCATGGAAGGCATGTTCCGCCAGCTCGGCATCTTCTCGCAGGTGGGTCAGCTCTACACCCCGCAGGATTCCGAGCAACTGATGTTCTACAAGGAGGATCAGAGCGGCCAGATTTTGCAGGAGGGCATCAACGAGGCCGGCGCGATGTCGTCGTGGATCGCCGCCGCCACCGCTTATGCCAACCACGGCAAGGCGATGCTGCCGTTCTACATCTACTACTCGATGTTCGGCTTCCAGCGCATCGGCGATCTCGCCTGGGCGGCCGGCGACCTGCGCGCGCGCGGCTTCATGCTC
>JBGSKJ010000133.1:0-5173 GCA_041741275.1 Gallionella sp. | reverse complement strand
CCGGTTTCCTTGTCTGTGCGCCATTGCCGGGTGCGTACCTTGATCGGCACCGGCCCCTTCATTACGCCGCTGCCCAGTTTGGCGCAGTCGTCGATCATCTTGCGGGTTTCGGCGTGCGAATTGCTTTCGGTCAGCCAGTCGTCAATCCGCGTCTGCGCCTTCTCGGCCTTGCGGGATGCCTCGGCCTTCAGCTTCGAAAAGGCTTTGAGCGCATCTTCAATGCTGCTGACCTGACCATCCGGCATCTTCACCATCTGGCCCGGCTGCATGTCGCTCTCAAGCATTTCTGGTATCGGTGTCGCATCGATTGCAAAGTTCCGGTCCCCGGTCGGCAACAGCATGTCCCCGACGCGCGCTGCGGCGGCATCGACATAAGGCTGGGTGATGTTCGGGAACACTGTAGAGCCTGTTGGCTTGGCGGCGGGTTCGGATGATCCACCCCCTTCCAGCGGCTTCTGCGGTATGTGCCCGAATTCGTGCCGGTTAGCATTGTCGAACCCCTGGTAGAACTCTTCGTCGCCAGTCCAGTTGCTTTCGATACCCGATTGCGCCTTTGCTGTCTTCGCCTCACTGAGCTTTGAGGCCAGCGTCAACCCGAGCGCGTTCAGGATGGACAGTCTCCGTTCTTCGTCCGGCGGCGTTTGCGTATCGCTCATGTTTTTCCCTTGCAATAAAAAACCCCGATCAAGGCGGGGTCTGTGTTGGGTTATCTTTCGTGTTATCTGCGTCCGCTTCTTCGGGCGAACTGGATGTAGTTGCAACTGCCGCCGAATCCGGTGTGGTCTGTAAATAGATGCTGGCCTACTGTTCCGGTTGCCAGCCCGGAGTAATTGGCCAGCCTTTGCCCGACTGTCGAGCCAGACCCTATCGCAGCGATCATTTGCCCGACGGTCGCGCCGGACATTCCTGAAAGCTGCTGGAGCCTTTCGCCTATTGTCATGGGTATACCCGGTCAACTACGGCTGTTGCATTCTCCGCCGCGCTCGGCAATGCCGCCACGCTTGCTACCAGTGTGTCTGTTGCAAGATCAATCGCTGCGAGTCGGGTGGAGTTGGTATCCATCTCAGTGCGGATCTCAACGGCAGTCGGAACTCCGCTCACCGTCGCCACCGCGTCCATCTTCCCACTGACCAGCGCGGCTGGCAGCCTTGATTCGATGCTGTCGGTGTAACCCACAAGTGTTGTCAGCGTTGACCCGTATCCCGCCGCTGTTGCCAAGTCAGCCGCTTGCCCCGCTGTTAATGGCCCAGAACCTACCGTCACCACCATCGCGTGGTCGGGAGCCATGTAGATATTCCCGCCAGTGGTATCAATAATATCTTTGGATAATCCGGTTACTGAGTCCTTGCCATACCCGCCAGTGATAACCAGCGGAACCGATGGGCTACTTGTGTTTTTTATTTTAAAGCCGGTCAAGATGTAATTCGCGGCATCAGTGGCAACGATGAAATCACCCGCATCTATAATTCCGGCGGCAGTAAACAGCCAGTATTCGTTGTAGGCATAAATCTCCGCCCACGTGATGGTTGCGGATGTCACATTGATAAGTTGCGTGGCGTCCACAATTGTAATACCCGTCACGGTACTGCCATCAATCGCGTTAAGGTCATAAACCTCTTCCGCAACTTGCGTTAATCCGTAGGTCAATCCTGTCGCTGTCAGTGTTTGCGTGACCTCGATGAATTCTTTCGAGGTAACTCCATTGACATACGCGCAACGAATTCTGATCGGCTTGTCAGCTGTATAAGCTACAGCCTGCGCAAATGGCGATGCACCTGGAATACCGTTATAAATTTCGGTTGCGGCATTGGTATCGTAGAGCTGAATACGAGAGCCAGTGACATAACCGCTGATGGTGATGTTCACTGAAGCGGTTTGGTCTACCGTGATATTCGGGCCAGTGTTCACCACCGTCACACCAACCGGAAGTTGCACGGTGATAGCACCACCGCCGGTATTCACCAGTGTCACAGTCCCGCTAATATCCGCTGTGCGAAGGTCATACGTTCCCGAGGCTGCGTTGAATGAAAACGTGGTAGTGCTGACCTTGGGGCCGTATGTACCGACAGTTGTAAATAATAAGGAACCACCACCAATACGCCTTGCACCAAAGGTCAGATAGTTCTGCACGGTCAATTTCCAGCCGGTAGCCAGTGTCAGGTTAACCCCGTCGGTCGTGCTAAGAATTTCCGCCGATGCTTGATTGGCGGGTACGGCTGCCCAATACTGGGTGTAATCGTAAAGTTCAGCGCCTGTATGTGCAGCAGAAAGCACCACCGTTTTAGTCGCCCCCGCTGTTATCGCTATCCCTGTATAAGCCGCAACCGTTGCCTCTGTGGTCTGCGTGATGGAACTGTTGGCAGCGAGCAGGTAAGTGCTGTCTGATTTCTTGGCAACCGTGAACGAGACTTCATAGAAATTATAGTTGTAACGACGCAGCCTCAGCGTGTGCGGAGTTTGCAGTTGCTCGGTTTGGTTGTAGGCGCGGGCGAAATAGCCATGCTTGAGTGTCTGCTGTGCTATTTTTCCGTTGGCATCCGTGGTAATGGTTGCTGGATTAACTACAACAGCGCCAGACAAGTCTGCCACATACACGGGTATACCAGACAACACAGCTCCTGCGGTATTTTTAACGGTGATGTCTACTTCATATTTAATCCAGAGTTTTGCGGTTGGCGTATATGTAGGGTCGTACTTTATTGCCCATGTATCGGTATCTATATTTACATAGTCGATGTCGATTGATGATGATGTCAAAATTCCAAACAGATAAGAGCAGTTCCTAACCTTCAGATTCTTGAATATCGAAGCAGCTTCGCCAGTTGGGTGTGTGTAGGCGGCAGGCCCGGCGATGTTGGCTGCGATTACTCTGTCAAATCCAGCGGTAACACGAGCAAATGCGAACACCCCAGACTGGAGAGTAATGTTGTAAATATCAACAGCGTACGGGCTGCACTCGGCCCCGTTGGTAAACTCAGCATTCCAAATGTAGGAGCCGCTGGTGGGGTTCGGTGACAGGTTTAAACTTCTTTGTCCGGCGGCGGAATTTTTACAGGATGCCAATTGGAACAGGGCTTGGTTGGCAGGCACCGCCCCCATTTGCCCAAACTGCCCGATGTTAACCGTTATGTTTCTGGTGCTTAAGTCTGAGAAACTGCATCCGTCTCTGGAGGTTTTATCCGTATAGTCCAATACCTCACCAAAAATCACACCAGAATAATCTCGTACAGATAACCAAGTACTAGCCCAGAAGTCACCATTAAATGCTGGAGGACATGCAGCAGTTGCCCCAGAGAACTCAATCTGCTGGTTATACCCAGAGAGATAGGCACGGTTCCCGGCGGTATCATCTCCCAGAATAATGCGTGACTGTATGCGTATCTGCGATCCCTGCGTGGTCATCAGCGCCCAACTACCCGCATCGTTTGCAGCCTGAATGTCTGCAATTGTATTTGCTATGGCGTAGGTTGATGTCGCATCTGGGTTCGTTACCCACGCAGTAGAGACTGTATTGACTGTTGCTGTATTCGAACTAATCTTGCGCGCTTGTCCTGCGCCAGTGCCCCCAGTGATAACCAACGCCCTGCCAGCATTGGCATTGACTGTGTAGGTCTTGGCAGTATCGGTGAGTGTTGTCGCACCGCCGGAGGTTGCCGTGCCACTATCGAAATTGCCCTTGAGTTGGATGCGTGTTGTCGGAGTGAAGGTGATGCTGTCTGTGGTAGTTTGGCCTGTGATGGCCGAACTGATAGTCAGCGTTGAATTGGTCGCGCCAATCACCTTGGCTGTAACAGTCCTGCTTGCCGATGCACGGGTATTATTGACTACATTGTCGCCAACATAGACATCGTACAAATCAGCATTTGCACGGACGATAGTAGTCGTGTTCGTTCCGGCGACAAAACCACCAACGTAAGTAAATGGTGCAACAAGGGTTATAGGCATCTCTTACACTCTCACGCCGCGTAGCGCGGATCGACGCTCTCTTCACCACAGGAGAGGGTTACAGTCACATCCCTAACAGAGCCGGCTATAGGCAGGTCATTTATGGTCAAGCAGGACACCGTGTTTCTCCTTAAAAGTGCCTTGCGGCATTATGCCGATGCCAGCTTCGCAATGCTTTCCTTGACCTTCGCCAGGCGCTTCTCTGCGGCAACAGCCTCAGCCTCCGCACTCACAAGACGCTGCGTTGCGGCCTCGATCTCCGCATCCAGGGCGGCGCGTTCTTCGCGCATGCGCGTAACCGTCTCTGTGGTGGCGGTAAGTTCTGTTTGTACGGCGAGCTCTGCGTCATCTAACAGCTTGACGGCCTTTGCTTCAGCATCTGCAATGATCGCGCGGGCCTTCTCGTTGGCGTTGAACACAGTCTCGGCGAATATATCCTCTGCCTCCCGGCGTTTGGCTTCGTGTTGCTGCGCAAGCTCTTCGCCCTTGGTGTTAAGCTCGACAATGGCAGCCTGCATCTGCCGCTCTTGGGCTTCCGCGGCATTAACCCGGCCCTCCGCCTCGCTTGCGGCCTGATCCAGAGATCCAACCTCATCCAGTGCCTTCGCGGCCAGACTCAGTGCTTCGTAGCGCTGCGCCTCGCGTCGGAGTGTATTTGCGGCTTCGTGATATTTCGACATAATTTTTAAGTCCTCATCGGTTGGTTGCGGCGGCAGATAACGCTCACCGTGATGGCGGCAGCCGTGCCTACTGTGGTCAGCCTGGGTCGCATGTACCGGGTCAACTCAACGGCTGTTTCGAGGCCGTTGGCCGTCTTGGTGATGGCCGTGCCCTGCCCGTCAGCCAGCCCGATATACACCGAGCCGTCATTACTGCCCTCGACAGCAGCAGTCGCCCCGCCCCATGCAACAGACTGAAACAGCACGGTGCGGTCGGCCCACTTGGTCCACTCCAGCGGTGCACCGGTGTGATCAGCCGTGGTCAGTGCGTAAGTAAACATCATCACGCTGCCGTCGCCGCTAACGTCCGTGATGGTTGGGTTAACAATTGCCATGGGTTATCTCCTTTGGTGTTGGGTTGATGGTTGTGGCTAGTACCATGTAACAATTATAATTTCGGATAAAGACGCGTCAGCTTGGTCCGCGCATCCGAAGTTGTAAATTGCCAGTTAATCTTTTTCAAGCTGTTGTTTCGGTCTTGCTCCCATGCAACCACTTCGGCCTTCATG
>JBGSKJ010000132.1:0-28162 GCA_041741275.1 Gallionella sp. | reverse complement strand
CATGAAGGCCGAAGTGGTTGCATGGGAGCAAGACCGAAACAACAGCTTGAAAAAGATTAACTGGCAATTTACAACTTCGGATGCGCGGACCAAGCTGACGCGTCTTTATCCGAAATTATAATTGTTACATGGTACTAGTCCTCTATTTGCGAATCTTGGATGCGAACAGACCTTCGGGACGCATCATCAAGATGATGACGATGGTAAGTAACGTGGTGACCTTACCCATGGAGCTGGTCATAAAGAACTGAAGTATGGACTGAGCCTGCGCGATGCCAAACGCCGAGGTTATCGTTCCCAACAGGCTGGCGGCACCGCCAAAAACCACCACCATGAAGCTATCGACGATATACAGCGAGCCGGTCGTTGGCCCGGTCGAGGCAATGGTGGTGAACGCCGCACCTGCAACACCGGCGATGCCACACCCCAGGGCAAAGGTGATGCGATCCACTTTTTTGGTGTTGATACCGACCGCGCCTGCCATCACCCGGTTCTGTACTGTGGCGCGTACCCGCAGCCCCCACCTGGAGCGGAACATGAACAAAAACACCCCCGCCGTGATCAGTACGGTCAGTACCATCACGAACACGCCATTGATAGGGATGTCGATATCAGGCGTAGGCTTGAATGAACCCAGCATCCATTCTGGCAATTCGGCGCTGACCTCTTTGGCGCCAAAGCTGGAACGGAATATCTGCTGCATTACCAGACTTAAACCCCACGTGGCGAGCAAAGTATCCAGCGGGCGCTTATACAGGTGTCTGATAAAGACAAATTCAACGAGATAGCCGATCGCAAAAGCCAATAAGAAGGCCACTATCATTGCGAACAGAAAATAGGAGTTGACGATGTCGTATTGAACTGCGAGTTTTGACATCATTACCGTGGAGTAAGCGCCTATGGTCATGAATTCGCCATGCGCCATATTGATCACACCCATTTGACCGAAAATAATTGCGAGGCCAAGCGCCATCAGGAGCAGTACGCTGAACAGGCTCAAGCCCGCAAAGCCCTGCATGACGAAGACGTTCCCTATTTCTGACATTGAGTATCCAAACATGATACGGCCTCCAACTTTTTACTTGCCTACGAGATTGATGCTTTTCTGAAACTGTACTGATGCTGCTGCTTAGGCTCGCGACAGCAGCCCCAAAGGGGCCGCTGCGAAGTAGCCAGAGTTATTGATAACCCTTGGGGAACGGGTCGGGTTTGATGTAACCAGAGGTGTAAACAACCTTGGCTTGTCCATCTTTACCCCATTGTCCAATACGCAACTTGGTCGTCAGGTGGTGATTTTCTTCCACAGTCACAGAGCCTTCGGGGGCATCTTTAAACACGTAGCCAGGTAAAGCTGCTTGCACTTTGTCTACGTCAAAACTACCCGCACGTTCCACCGCAGCCTTGTACAACCATGGGCCCAAGTACGCCGCCTGTGTCACGTCACCAATCACTGACTGGCTACCCCATTTCTTTTTGAAAGCGGCAACAAACTTCTTGTTCTCCGGGTTGTCTTGAGATTGAAAATACTTCATTGCAGAGTAGAAGCCCGCCAGATTCTCGCCTCCGATGCCCAGTACTTCGTCTTCAGTCACAGAAATGGTCAGCATGGTTTGCTTGGCTGCGTTCAAACCTGCCGCATTGAGCTGTTTGAACCATGCAACGTTACTGCCACCCACGACTGCAGCGTAGATCACATCCGGTTTTTTCAGCTTTATTTTGTTGATCACCGAACCAAACTGGGTGTCACCCAATGCGATATATTCCTCGCCCACTACCGTGCCGCCGAGATGTTGCTCGATATGTTTGCGTGCAATCTTCATGGAAGTTCTTGGCCAAATGTAATCTGAACCGATCAGATAATATGTTTTGGCTTTCTTTTCCTTTTGTATCCAATCCAGTCCAGCCAGAATTTGTTGAGTCGCTTCCTGTCCGGTATAGAACACGTTCTTGGATTGCTCCAGACCTTCATAGAAGGTTGGATAGAACAGCAAACCGTTTTCTTTTTCAAACACAGGCAACGCCGCCTTGCGCGAGGCGGATGTCCAGCAACCCATTACCGCGGCCACCTTGTCCGATGCCAACAGTTTTTTGGCTTTTTCGGCAAACGTCGGCCAGTCGCTGGCACCGTCTTCCTGGATCACTTCAATCTTGCGACCCAGGATGCCACCCATGGCATTGATCTGCTCAATCGCCAATTTCTCTGCCTGAATAGATCCGGTCTCGCTGATCGCCATTGTGCCGGTGGCCGAGTGGAGAATACCCACCTTAACCACGGTATCCGTCACCGCCAAACCGGTGGTATTCACCTTGGAGGTAGGGAAAGATTCAGCTAAAGCGCCGGTAGCTGTGACCAGGCTGGAAACTAACAGCACCCCTGCCAAAGCCGGGACTGAAGTTATAAAACGCCTTCTGTTAAAAGTACTCATGATGTTCTCCATATATTAAAGTTGCGTATCAAACGTCCACTGTTCACTGCTTTGCTGCCTGTTACTACTGCTTGAATAAACTGCATGTAACCATCTTGCTAATGCCCGAGCATCCAGGGGCGTGCATTGCGCTTGGTCTGCATCAGCAGTCCGCCCGGGTTAGCCGATTTCTTGCTCGAATCACTTTTTGTACATGAATGCGGACCACTACAACCACAGCTCGATTTGCGTGTAGTGCGCGGCTCATGCGCAGATTTTTCATTGCGCTCATGTGCCGCACGCAGTGGTTTGCCAAGAATCGCCAGATGCGGTGCAGAAATGACGCGCCCACTGACACTGCCACAAGTCCGGCAAACAACCGGGGCACTCGATGTGCTGATCTTTCCCAGCGCAGAAAATACGCCGCAGTTATCGCACTCGTATTCATACAAAGGCATCGCACAACTCCTTATTCGTAACCAATAGTCTCAAGATGTTTTTGCCAGATCGGCCGTGCTGGTGACCAGTTTTTTCGGTCCACCGCTGTTCGGGTTGATGTCAAAATCGAAAATTTCGGTCGGTAGCCACAGGGTTGCGCAAGCATTCGGAATATCCACGATGCCGCTGATATGGCCCTCAACCGGTGCGGTGCCGAGAATGGCGTATGCCTGCTCGCCGCTATAGCCGAATTTTTTCAGGTACTCGATGGCATTCAGGCAGGCCTGGCGGTACGCCACATGGGCATCCAGGTAGTATTGTTTGCCCTTTTCATCCACCGAAATCCCTTCGAAAATCAGGTAGTCGTTGTAGTTGGGGTCAACCGGACTGGGCTTGAAGATCGGATTCTTGATGCCGTACTTCTTGACGCCATCCTTGATCAGCGACACTTGTATATCCAGGTAGCCGGCCATTTCGATCGCGCCGCAGAAAGTGATCTCGCCATCGCCTTGAGAAAAATGGATGTCGCCCATGGAAAGCCCGCCATTCTTCACATACACAGGGAAATACACACGCGAGCCCTTGGAGAGATTCTTGATATCGCAGTTGCCGCCATGCTCGCGGGGTGGCACTGTGCGCGCACCTTCCCGGGCGGCCTGTTTGGCGCTGTCGCCCGTCATCTTGCCCATCAAGGCGGTTTCGGCGTAAGGCAGTGCCGCCAGGGGTGGCACACGATTCGGGTCAGTATCCACCAGTTCGGCCTCACGTTTGTTCCACTCAGCCAACATTTCCTTGGAAGGAAGGCAGCCAATTAGTCCTGGATGCATGATGCCGGCAAAGCGCACATTGGGAATATGGCGCGAAGTGGTATAAATACCGTGAAAATCCCAGATGGCTTTGCGTGCTTCAGGATAATGGTCGGTCAAAAACCCGCCGCCGTTTTCCTTTGCGAACAGTCCGGTAAAACCCCATTCGGATTCTGCCAGCGTCCCAACATCCAGAATGTCCACCACCAGCAAGTCGCCGGGTTCGGCACCCTCAACTCCTATCGGTCCGCTCAAGTAATGAACCTTGGTCAAATCGACATCGCGAATGTCGTTTGCGGTATCGTCATTATTGATTTGTGCACCGGTCCAATCGATGCACTCGACACGAAACTCATCGCCGGGCTTGACCATGGCAACCATCGGCAAATCCGGATGCCAGCGATTGTGAATGACGCCTCCCTGCTCATTGGGTGCCTTTTTAACATCCACTTTAATCAAAGTTTTCATCACTACTCTCCTTTGCGATCTACTAGCTGATTACAATCAAATCAGTGGTTTCAAGTTCAACTTGTACGGGCACCTGTAAACAGATGCCGCGTCATGTTCAGAACTGCAGTTGCAGACCGAGAACGAACTGGTTAGTACTTGCTAATGCGGTCTGCTCGGACTTGGTATAGGTACCGCTAAGCTTGGCACTGGAACCATCAATTATGTAATTCAGGCCGATGTCAGTTTGTTTGGTTTGAGCACCTGTGCCTTCTGCCTCAAACTTCTGGTAACGCAAGTAGGGCTGAAATTGGCCCCAACCCATCTTGGTCGGAAACAGGAAGCCGCCGCCCAGCAGCATTGCTTTTCCCGGAGTGACGCCACCGTCAGCAATTGCAGCGGCAGGACTGAAGGAGTATTTGTAATACGCGCCATCCAGGGTCATTACACCAATCGATAGCTTCTTCTCTATCAAGGTATCCACATTCCACGCTTTGTAGTCATCTTTGGTGCCGATAGTGCCAACACCATCTTTTTGAGTTTGAGCGACCAACCCCACAGTGAATATGTCTGCCGCACCAAAGTAGGTACTACCGGTGTAGTAAACCGGCGCGGGTTCGGCATCCCATAGGTTGACGGCAATGCGGCCGGCAAACAGCGATTTGGCATCCTGATTGGAAGCCGTGGCACCAACGCGGTTACGTCCCTGAAAAACACCGGCGGAATAGACAACCTTATTCTCGATGAGCTTGCCCCAGGCTACTACGCCGTTGTCGCGACCGAATGCGATACCCGGATACTGCGACACTACCCCCGGAAAACTCCAGCTCAGCGCATAATATGGGCCAGCCAGATTGGCACGATCAGTTGGTGGCAGCACTCGACCGGCAAGGATGTTGAATTCAGGCGTGATGTCGAACTGCGCATACGCATCCTTCATCTTCACGTTGCCTGCACCGTCGATATCGGTGCTAAAGTAGGACTTGATGTTCTTGTTCAGTGATGAACTGACCTTTAAACTGATACTGTCCAAGTTGAAATCCGACGAGCGGCTGGTGCCGCTGGGAGAGCCATTCTTGGTGCTGGTATAGCTTTCACGCATTTCCAGACCAAAACCGATCGACTTGTCTTCCCCGAATGTTATGGTGCCACCCGCCTGAGCATTCAAGGCCGACATAAGGCTTACAACTGTTGCTGCAGCAACCACCAAACGCTTTGGTGCCGAGCACAGTAAAATTTTCCGTTCCATTTCCGATCCCCCTGTGATTAAGTAAAAAATGAAGTGAATTTGGTACGGCGCAAGATTAGCCGCGATGTGTATTCATCAAAATACGTCAGATTACGTATATCGATATCGGAAGGGAGCAGGCTTATGAAGCTCGCATGCACAACGTGCTTTGAGACTTTTTAAAATGGAATAGCGGTATTCTCGTGCTGCCGGAAGTCAGCTTTTGAGACGGGGCGCTGGGTACTCATGACTCGCTCCCCATAGACCGCACCAACTAGTGGTCGATACCTGGTTTGCAGGAAACTGATTGGTTTGAACCAACTTGAATCAGACAGGCCATAAACAAGCAGCTTGTTGTTATGTCTGCATTGAAGTGGCCTGATTGGGAAATATTACTGCTTTACTTTTCAGTTATTGGTGAGGGTTGATGCGCATTTTGTCGATAGCCTTTGCAGCAGCTGCAGTTCGTGTCTCAACTCCAAGTTTCTCGAAAACGCGTTCAAGATGCTTGTTAACCGTACGAGGGCTGGCATCCAGGATGTCGCCGATGTCTCGGCTGGTTTTTCCCTTGACAACCCAGTAAAGCACTTCAGCTTCGCGCATTGTTAGTTTGAATGCAGCAACCAGGGATTCCATCTGCGCCATGCAGGATTCTTCTCGCAGCATGAGCATCGCAGTGAAGATCGGCAACTATCACCATCATTGTGCATAGCCTTAAATTTCTGCCCGAATCTGTTGCACAAATCTGCACTGAACCGCTGTGAAGGATGGCTTGTAGCGCCCAAAGCCATGAGGCACGCGGGTGGCATGCAACCTGCTAAGAATCATTATGGACGTTGTAGAGGCCGAACCTTTTCCCTCTATATCCCTTTCATCAACCCTACCAAGGAGTACCAAGATGCATATCAATAAATTGATCGCCGCCGTGGCATTGTTGTCGGCTTCGTATTCGGCCTGTGCAGTGACGCCTGTCAAAATCGCGCTGACCACCTGGATAGGCTACTCGCCGTTCTATGTGGCGGACGGCATGGACTACTACAAGAAATATGACCTGAAAGTGACTTTGCAGACTTTTTCCGATCCGGCCATGCTGCCGTCGGCAATGACCAGCAAGGCGGTTGATGGGGCTTTGATGACCTACGATCAGGTGATCGGTGCTGCTGCCCAAGGACAGACTTTCAAGGTAGTGATGCCGATCGACTATTCCAACGGCGGCGATGCGGTGCTGGCAGTCAACTCGATCACCAAGATCAGCGAGCTGAAAGGCAAGAAGGTCGCCTACGCGCCACTGTCTCCGTCTGACTTTCTGATCTCCTATGCACTCAAGATCAACGGCATGACCGACAAGGACATCAGTCCGGTGAACATGACACCGGAAGCGATTCCGTCGGCCATGGCATCCGGCGCTGTCCCTGCGGGCACCACCTATGAGCCCAATGTGTCGCAGATCCTGGCTATGGATGGCGGCAAGAAATTCCATGTGATCTATTCGTCGAAGGAGGCGCCCGGCCTGATCGCCGACGTGCTGGTATTCGACGACGAACACATCAAGAAAAATGGTAAGGAGATCACCGGCTTGATCAAAGCCTATCTGGACGGCCTGGCTTACATGAAAGCGAAACCTGAAGAGGCTGCCGCCATCATCGGCAAGGCGATTGGCGTATCGGGCAAAGAAGTGCTTGAGCAACTTGGCGGCGTATACAACATCCCGTTCAAGGAAATGCAGAAACCGTTCTCCAAAGGCAAGGACACCAAGTCCTATTTCGTCAGCGGGGAAGTCATCAACGAGATCCTGCTGAAGAGCGGCCAGATCAAAAAGGCGGTGGATATCTCCTCCACTTTGGATGCTAGCTTCGTGAAAGCATTGTCGAAGTAACGTTGAAGCAGTCTCCCGCAATTCAGCGCGGGAGACCACCTCCAATGGGAATCGCCATGCAATCGCGTGTTTTCCGCCATGCCGATGGCATCATCCCCAACCTGTTGGCGATCAGCTATGCGCTGATCGGATACACCGGCGGATTGGGACTGATGGCCACAGGCAGTCCTGCCGCGGCGTTGATCGGCACAGTGTGGTTCGCACATGCCCTCATTATCGCCGCCTATCTGTTCCACGAATTTGCGCACGACACGATCTTCGCCCGCCATGAGGCCAACGCCCGGGGCGGTGTGCTGATGACCTGGCTGACCGGCAGTTGCTATGCCCGCTACGAGCATCTGCGCCACAAGCATATCCGCCACCATGTGGATCGCGCCGACGTCATCAGTCTGGATACCAAAGCACTGCTACGTTCGGCTCCGATAGCGTTGCGCCGTGCTGTGCTGATGCTGGAGTGGTTGTATGTGCCGGCGGTGGAATTGCTGATGCATGCCTTTGTCATCGCATTACCTTTTCTGCGTGAGGAGCGGCGTGCCGAGCGCGGCCGGGTGCTATTCATTCTGGCAGTGCGCGGCAGTGCTTTCGCAGCGTTGGGCTACTTTGCTCCACAGGCCTTGCTGCTGTATGTCGTCGCCTACCTGATCATGATCACCGTGCTGCGTTTCGCCGATGCCTTTCAGCATACCTACGACGCTTATGCCATTCTGGAAAGCGCGCAAGTGCCGGCGGACAAGCTGCGTGACAAGGCCTATGAACAGGCCAACAGCTATTCCAATCTGGTCAGCCTGCGCTGGCCCTGGCTCAATCTGCTGCTGCTCAATTTTCCTTATCACAACGCTCATCACGAACAACTCGCCGCGCCCTGGTATCGCTTGCCGGCATTGCACCGCAAGCTGTATGGCGACGGCTACCGTCAGGTCATTCCGATGTCGCGGTTGTTGCTCCCCTTCCATCATCATCGCGTCAAGCGCGTCCTGGCCGACGACTACGGCGTGGTCGATACCGCCACCGGCAAAGCCGGCGGATTCATCGGCGCCGTATCGGTCTCTTTCCTGACTGCGGTGTGACATGGATCCCTGCCGTACCGCGCTCATCGTCATCGACATGCAGCGGGATTTCCTCGATCCCGGTGGCTACGCGGCCGCAGCTGGACTGGATGTCGGTGCATTGCGCAGAGTCATTCCATATGTCCGGCAATTACTGGATCGCGCACGCAGCCTCGATATATTGGTGATCCATACCCGTGAAGGACACCGGCCTGACCTGAGCGACTGCCCGCCTGCCAAGCTGGAGCGCAGCCGTAAAGCCGGTGCCGAGATCGGCAGCGCCGGTCCGCTTGGCCGTCTGCTGGTGCGCGGCGAATATGGTCATGACATCATCGGCGAGCTGCGTCCGCTGCTCTATGAGCAGATAGTGGACAAACCCGGGTATGGCGCATTTCATCAGACCGATCTTGAACAGCTTTTGAAAAAACATGACATTCATAACCTGCTTATCTGCGGCGTGACCACCGAGGTATGCGTTCACTCCACCCTGCGCGAAGCGACAGACCGGGGCTACCGCACTGTCCTGGTCGCCGATGCCTGCGGCTCCGCCCATCCCGATTTGCACGAGGCGGCCTTGCGGATGGTGGCGGTCGAAGGGGGCATCTTCGGCAGAGTCGCCGATATGCGAACCGTCATCGCAGAGCTGGAAAACTCACAGGACGAGGCGATACCACCATGACCCAAGTATTGCGTCTCTGGCCGTTACTTACCGCCACGCATCGTTACGACAAATCGCTTTCCACCCGCAACCGGGGACAGGGCCAGACCATACAGGCACCGATCCTTGCGTACCTGATCGAGACCACCAACGGGCGGATTCTTTTCGATGTCGGCTGCGACTATTCCAAGATCGCCGATCCTATCCAGCGGTCACGTTATTACGACCCGGAGAACTTTGCCTTCGGTGCGCCCGACATGCAGGAACCGCAACGCTTGCCGCATCACCTCGCGCAATTGGGGCTGACACCAGCCGATGTCGATGTAGTGTTCCTGAGCCATCTCCATTTCGACCATGCCGGCGGCCTGTGTGATGTGTGCGGTAAAGAAGTGCACGTGCAACACGACGAACTGGTAGCGGCGCACACTGGCATCGATGCGGCCTATTTCGCCGCCGATCTCGCAGGCGATTATCCCTGGAAGGTTATGCAGGGCGAATACGATCTGGTGCCGGGAGTGCGCGCCATCTCATCTCCCGGCCATACGGCGGGACACATGTCGCTGTGGATCGAACTGCCCAAAGGCGCGCCCATCCTGCTGTGCGGGGATGCAGCCGACCTGACCGAAAATCTGCAACAGGAAATCGCACCCGGATTGTGCTGGCAGGATCGCGAAGACCTGGCGCTGGCAAGCATTCGCAAGTTAAAGCAATTGGGGAATGAAGAACACGCAGAGCTTTGGCCTAACCATGACATGGAATTTTTTCACTCGCTGAAACGGTTCCCGAATTTTCACGAGTGAGTACCGGTAAATGCCAATCTAATCGGTTCGTGGTGGGTCTGATGAAACGACTGATATGACTACTAGCCATCTGACTTACTCTGCAAATGGCGCTGTGCAGATATTGGTTATAGTCATTTGGCTAAGCTGTCAAAAGACGCCCTCGCCACATCGCTGGTTAGAAAATCTTGGTCCCTGATTCTTGCTTCCGCTAGCGACCAAATATGGACGATTAATCTTCCCTGTAGTAGATGTCCATTGACTTTCCGTCAATCACTACTCGAGCGTCCATTTGCCCAGGTGCCTTCTCAACCACCGTTATCAGTGTATCGCCGAGAACGGTTTGACCGTGCCCGAACGCAACCGGTGTATCTTTCCAAGTCAGCGACGTAATTTCAAGTGGAGAGGTACGACGCCTAGACTTAACTTTCAATTGAACAGCTACTACTGGGTGCTCTCGTCCTTCTTCATCCAATGCCAATAATGGCTTATCAATCTTGAATTCAAAATCGATTGTCCCATCGCCGTCATGTTTTATTCCGTCAAGAGCCGGTCTAGCAAAAGCCTGATGATGCAACACAAACGACACAAGCTCTCCGAGATTGCCATCGACACTCAGGTCTGGCCTTCTGATCCGAGTGCTGGGACCTGCTGGCAGTAGCGTTAAGCCGTTAGTGCTTTCAAGTACAAGATACATCATCTCCGGAGTGAAATCATAGCGGGCCACGAAGAGATTGGTCTGACCAACGATCTCGGTCCAATTAGCAGTGCAGGCCTCTGCAGGAGTGTATGTAGTAATTCCGTAGAAAGCTGCAAGATTTATGGCAGGCTCATAAAACCCACTAAGCGAAACCAAGACAAGCTTATTTGTCTCAAGATGCTCGTGTTTCGCTTTCATTTTTTCAACCCAAGGTCGATCAGCCGGTCGCGAATGCTCAATACATTCAATAGACACAACAACTGGGTGTTCAGCAACCACTGAACGGATGACAATATCGACCTCACATTCATGCCCCGTTCCACGGTGGCGAAGCATCTCAGACTCAACCACAGACGCTCCATCCGAAAGCTGCTGCTGAATGTGATGAACGAGCTTCTGAAAAGGTGTCGAACGGACTGGCATATAGTTCCTGTCGCTTGGTTAACGGTTATAGAGAAGCATGTAAATATTCTGTAATAAGGCGATTGATGTATCAAACGATTTTCTGACTTAATGCGCATAATAGTACGGACAGGAGCGAGTGTCTGTTTTGGGCACACCAGATATAAAAAAGGGCACCTTGCGGTGCCCTTGGAACGAAGCCGTGAGGCTCCGGGAGGAGAGGGTTAGAAAATTAGAGGTTGTAAGCGCGCTCGCCGTGGGCTGTTGTATCCAGACCTTCGCGTTCCGCTTCTTCCGGTACACGCAGGCCGATGGTCAGATCAACAAGCTTGTAGCAGATGAAGGCAACCACACCGGACCAGATGATCGTGGTCAGCACAGCTTGCGCCTGTATCCACACCTGGCCGCTGATGGTGGTATCGACGATGGTGTTGTTGACGTAATCGACGATGCCGGTACCGCCCATGCTCCAGGTGTTGAACACGCCGGTGAGCAACGCACCCAGGATACCGCCGATGCCGTGGATGCCGAACACGTCCAGCGCATCATCCGCACCGAGCAGTTTCTTCAGTCCGGTCACACCCCAGAAGCAGGTGACCCCAGCCAGCGCACCGATCGCCAGACCGCCTCCGATACCGACCCAACCGCAAGCCGGAGTGATGGCGACCAAGCCGGCCACTGCGCCGGAAGCCGCGCCCAACAAGCTGGGCTTGCCCTTCAGCATCCATTCTGCGCCCATCCAGGTCAGCACAGCTGCAGCGGTAGCGAACAGGGTATTTGCAAATGCCAGGGTAGCTGTGCCGCCCGCTTCCAGCGCGGAGCCCGCGTTGAAACCGAACCAGCCCACCCACAGCAGCGATGCACCGATCATGGTCATCACCAGATTGTGCGGAGCCATGGCTTCCTTGCCGTAACCGATACGTTTGCCCACCAGGAACGCACCGACCAGACCGGCGATCGCCGCGTTGATGTGCACCACGGTACCACCCGCAAAGTCCAGCGCGCCTTTCTGGAACAACCAGCCCGCAGTCGCATTCGCCGCATCAGCCGCAGCCTGATCAGTGTATGCATCGGGACCCGCCCAGAACCACACCATGTGCGCAATCGGCAAGTAAGCGAAGGTGAACCACAGTGCCGAGAACAACAGCACAGCGGAAAACTTCATGCGCTCGGCGAACGCACCCACGACCAGCGCCACGGTGATGGCGGCGAAAGTGGCCTGGAACGCGACGAAGGTGAACTCGGGAATGTACACGCCTTTGCTGAAAGTTGCGCCATTGGCCACGCTACCCGATACCGGATCGAAGATGCCGTTCAGGAACAACCGGTCAAATCCGCCGATGAACGCGTTGCCGGTGGTGAACGCCAGTGAGTAGCCATATATCGCCCACAGCACGGCGATCATCGCGAAGATGGCGAACACCTGCATCAGCATCGACAGCATGTTCTTGCTGCGCACCAGGCCGCCGTAGAACAGTGCGAGGCCAGGGATGATCATCATGATCACCAGCAGGGTCGCGACCAGCATCCAGGTCGTGTCGCCCTTGTTGGGGGTTGGCGCGGGTGCGGCTTCCGGGGCAGCAGGTTCAGTTGCGGGAGCAGCTGTTGCATCTGCCACAGTAACCGCGGCAGCTGCCGGAGCAGCTTCTTCAGCAAATGCTGTTGCGGACATCCCGCACAGCATCGCCACCAAAGTAAAGAGTACGAATAATTTTTTCACTTGAGTTCTCCTTACAGTGCATCCGGGCCGGATTCACCGGTGCGGATACGTATGACTTGTTCAAGGTCGGAAACGAAGATCTTGCCGTCGCCGATCTTGCCGGTATTGGACGCTTTCACGATCGCATCCAACACCTGATCGAGCATGTCGCTTTTGACCGCGGCTTCCACTTTTACCTTGGGCAGAAAATCCACCACATATTCCGCACCGCGATACAACTCGGTGTGTCCCTTTTGCCGGCCAAAGCCTTTGACTTCGGTGACGGTGATGCCCTGTACGCCTATGGCGGAAAGGGCTTCACGCACCTCGTCAAGCTTGAACGGCTTGATGATAGCGACGACCATCTTCATAACATTCTCCTGAATAGGGGCGGGAATCATCCCGCCCGGGTTAAATTACATCGCGTGCACTACTGAAACTACTACAGTTGAACGGCCCAGATCTTTTGCAGCAGGTAATGGTGTTGTATAGAATCCATTTTTTACTACATTTGTGTCGCTATATGCCAAACCGATAACGTATCCGCTAAAGTCTTTGGAAACGCTCAGCTTGTAGTCGGTGTACGAAGGATCTAATCCGATCGATTTCGCAAGATCAGCGTCAGGGCCTTTATAGGTTTGCTTGCCATAATGCGCACCGAGCGTCACGCCGCTGTCTGCCAACGAATAACTGGCGTTCAATTCCAGATAACTTGTGCCTTTTGCATTGGGTACGGTCAGAAAGTCGCCCAGGCTGTATGAATATTTTGCCGAAATCCATTTATAGCCAATCGAGCCATAGACTTCTTGTGTATCCGCCTTGGCAGTGCCAGCTACAGGCGTGTAATCGCCAAGGTAGTTGTAGCGGATGAACCCGAGGTCATAGCTGAAGTCGTCGGCAAATGCGCCTCTAAAACCGCCATAAGTATCAAGCTCCAAACTGGAAGTGCCAGTCGCGCCGAAGTCCGTGATCCAGCTCATGTTGGAACCCCAGAGTCCCAGATAAATACCGCTCGAATGGGCGTAATCAACACCGCCTTGCAAGGCAGCGGTGCCGGAAGTTTGCGAGATACCACGAACCAGGTAATCTGAAACCAAACCTACATTTGCAGTGAGCGGAGAACTTTCCGCCATCGCCACGCCAGGGACTGCCAGTGCAGCCAGGATCAGAGAGTTCAACAAGTTGCTTTTCTTCATGATGCGTTCCTTTATGGTTAAGTTAACAAGCGGGATGAATGAATCAGCATGTTTGTTACAGCAGCATCCGTGCCAAAGTTATTTTTCTTGTATAAACAATTGATTAGATACCAGACTGGATGTCCACAGAAAATATGCGCACCAATTGCAAGCGTGCCAGCGGGCTTGCGCACCGCTTGAGTGCGCCCACGCTGTCGAATGGAGAATCTTCTTGGGCGGATGAATTTTGCTACACTGACTGTCATCACACACCATCAAGGAATCATCATGTTGAATGCGAAGTTATTTGAGGATCTCTCCGCCAAATTGAGTGCGGCGGCAAACAGCAGCCCGGCCAAAGACATCGAAAAGAACATGCGCTCCCTGCTCGCGCAAGGTTTCGCCAAGCTCGATCTGGTGACACGCGAGGAATTCGACGTTCAGGCGCAAGTGCTGGCACGCACGAGGCAGAAGGTGGACGAACTGGAAGCGCGGGTGGCTGCGCTTGAAGCTCAACGCAAATAATACACTTGAACCAACCTATATCAAGTGCCCCTAAAAATCCAAATTTCTAAGCCAGGCAAGGCGCGCGACAAAAATCGCAGCGCCGCATATGCGAGTATATGTAAGCAAGATTTTTCGAGCGCAACGCAGTATGGCGACGAAACTTTGAATTTTAAGGGGTGCTTGTGAGTCTCGCGGTTCTATACAGCCGCGCGCTATCCGGCATGGAAGCCGCGCTGGTCACCGTCGAGGTGCATATCGCCAACGGCTTGCCCAACTTCACGATCGTCGGTCTGCCGGAAACAGAGGTCAAGGAAAGCAAGGACCGCGTGCGTTCCGCATTGCAGAATTGCCAGTTCGATTTTCCCGCGCGGCGCATCACGGTCAATCTCGCTCCCGCCGATCTGCCCAAGGAAAGCGGGCGTTTCGATCTGCCGATCGCGCTCGGCATCCTGGCCGCGACCGGCCAGATCCCTTCCGACAAGCTTGCCGACTATGAATATGCCGGTGAACTCGCGCTGACCGGGGAACTGCGTGCGATACGCGGGGCACTGGCGATGACCTATCGCGCGGCCAGCAGCGGGCGCGCTTTCATCCTGCCGCAGGCGAATGCCGCCGAGGCGGCGCTGGTGGAAGATGCAACGGTATATCCGGCGCAGACGCTGCTGCAGGTTGCGGCACATCTGTCCGGACGGGAGCTGATGCAGCCCTACATCAGCCAGGCGCAAACCATCGCACCGCACTATCCCGACATGCGCGAGGTAAGAGGTCAGGCCCAGGTCAAGCGCGCGCTGGAGATCGCCGCCGCCGGCGGCCACAGCGTGCTGATGGTCGGGCCGCCGGGCACCGGAAAATCCATGCTGGCGGCTCGCTTCCCCGGCATCCTGCCGCAGATGACCGATGCCGAAGCGTTGCAAAGCGCGGCCGTGCAATCGCTGGATGGCAGCTTCGATGTGTCGAAGTGGAAGACGCGCCCGTATCGCGCGCCGCACCATACCGCCTCCGGCGTCGCGCTGGTCGGCGGCGGCAGCAATCCGCGTCCGGGAGAGATCTCGATGGCGTTGCACGGCGTGCTGTTTCTCGACGAGTTGCCGGAGTTCGAGCGCAGCGTGCTGGAAGTGTTGCGCGGGCCGCTGGAATCGGGATACATCACGATCTCGCGTGCCGCACGGCGCGCCGATTTTCCCGCCCGGTTCCAGTTGATCGCGGCGATGAACCCGTGTCCCTGCGGTTACCTCGGCCACTATAACGGCAAGTGCCGCTGCACGCCCGACCAGATCTCGCGCTACCGCAACAAGATCTCCGGTCCGTTGCTGGATCGCATCGACATCCAGATCGAAGTGCCCGCCGTGCCGCAGGACGATCTGCTCAACAAAGCGGATGGTGAGTCCAGCAGTGTTCTGCAGGCACGCGTCGAGATCGCGCGGCAACGCCAATTGGCTCGCCAGGAGAAAGCCAACGCACTACTTTCGGTGACCGAGATCGATGCACTGTGCGCACCCGATGCGCAGGGTGTCGCGCTGCTGCAACAGGCCATCAGCCGTCTCAACCTCTCCGCTCGCGCATATCACCGTGTGCTCAAAGTGGCGCGCACCATCGCCGATCTGGAAGGACTCAATGACATCGCCACCCGGCATATCGCCGAGGCGGTGCAGTATCGGCGCTTGAACCTTTAAGGGTGCTTATTGCACTATTGATCAGGAAATGGAATTATTCACAAAGACGGTTGTGGTCAGCGGCTGTTGGCCATTTCAATGATCGCGGTCCGCAATTCCTGCTTCAGGACTGCATCTGCCTGATTCACGGCGCGCTTGATTGCGCTTTCCTTGTCCGGGGCGTTGCTCTTGACGGTCCAGCGCCTGGTGCCGCGCACACGGTTCGCGGACGTTTCCGACAGGGTAACTTCCAGGACACCGCGCTGCCAGTACCAGCCTTCCTGAAAACCCAGGTCAGCCAGTTCCATCTTCGCCTGCAGCACGAAATCCGGATTGGGTCCGGTCTCGATCATGAAACCGGCCTGGGCCAGCGCGCCGGCCACCACTTCCGCCAGGCCGGGGGTTGAATCGGCTGCCACCTGCGATGCTATCCGCACCCGCTTCAGCAATTGGTCCAGGTCGCTTTTGAGCTTTGCGCTGCTCCATTGCGATTCAGTGGCGCGCCCGGTGATATCCACCACTTGCAGGGATTTTTGCAATGATTCGCGCTCCCGCTGGGTCTCCAGGGCCAGGCTGGCTGCGGCAATCTTCAGAAACAGGTCGGTGTTCTTGCGCGACTGCTCGATATGGGTGCCGGTGGCCTCATCCAGCTGGCTGAGCTGCTGGCGCAAGCTGGCTGCGGCCTGCAGTCGCGGCAGAACTGCCAGCGCATGATAGTTTTGCGTGGCGGGGTCTTGCCACTGCTCCGCGATCTGTATCCCGCGGATGATCTGCTCGGTATGCGTGGTGATGCGGCGGGAAGCCTGGCTCTCATACTGTCCCGGCCCGGCGGGGCCGGTCTTGAATTTCTGCACATCCTCGCTGTCCGCCGCCACTGCCACCTGGAATATCTTGGACAGGTCGGCACGGGCGCGATCCCTGGCTTCTTCCTGGGAAGCCGCCTGCCCGCGTCCGGTCAGATATTGCGCGCTTTGGTATTGGGCGCTGTCACCGGTGATCCAGTCCGGTGCAACGGGCGTTTTGCTGGCGCAGCCGGACAGGAGTGCGAACATGAATGCAAAAATGGCAAAGGCAGAGAGTTTCATTTTCTACTCCTCGTGGTGGGATTATCGGGCACCCAGTGCTGGGTCAAATATGTCTTGTGCGCTTTACGGATAAGCACTTGCGGAAACATCCGGGTTGAGATCACCCGGTCATCCGCCCCCAGCAGCTCGACGGAAACGTCGTAATTGCCCGGTGGCAGGGATAGCCGCGCCATCTGGATATTTGCCGGCAGGGTCAGCCAGCTGCGAGTGTCGGCGCGCTCGGTGGCCACTGCCGCCACACGCACTAGAAAAGAGCCGAGCAGTGCTGCTCCGCTGTCATTATTGTTTCCGGCCCGATCCACGGACTGTTGTATCGCACCTTTGGCCACCGCGCGGGCGATTGAACGCGCCGTTATGGCCGGCAGGCGGGAGTCCAGGCTGGCCCGGGCAATGGCATCTATGTTTTCCACCATCTGGGTGGAGGACTGTTTGCCGGAGACGCTGATGCGTGCGCTCGGCACATTGTCGGGGCGTGATTCGTAGTAAGGTAGCGCGATGTTGACCAGCACCGGAAGCGCGGGCGTCACTGGCGCATCCGGCTTGGCGGTTTTCACCACGACCGGTGGCGGCACCCAGGCGCCGAAGGACTTCTCGCGTTTGATCGGCGCAAGTCCGTTGTTCAGGACGAAGACCAGTTCGCCTTCCTGCTCCCGTTCGCGGTTTTCCTTCGGCCGGGATTCGATGCCGAATTCCTTCCTGTATTCGGCCGCCTCGTCCTTCAACCCCTGCCGTTGTGCCAGCCGCAGCAGGTCATGCTGGAGCATGTCCGGCATGGACATTCCAAAAGTGACCTGGTACTTCTTGTAGGCCTCGTAGGCCTTGCGGTAGGCGATCATGGCATCGCTCCATTCACCCAATTCTTCGTAGATCATACCGGTGAGATAACGCGACAGGGCATCTTCGGTGAACTTGCTCTCCGGGATCTTTTCCCCGATCTCGCGCAGCTTGATGTCGACCTGCAGGGCCTCGACCCGCGCGTCTTTGGACTGTCCGAGCTCCAGGTAATTGAGCGCCAGGTAAAGGTGTACCAATACCTGTTCATAGTCATCTCCGGCATAACTGACCGTCGCATCATTGACGATGAATGACAAGGCATTTTCGCTGACACTGGCGGCATAGAGCCGCTCCATTTCCGCTTTGGCCGCTTCCAGCGCCTGGTTGGAGCCGGCAAAATCGCGCTTCATGCGCAGCACCATGCCTTTGTTAAGAAGATATAACGCCCGATCGTGTTTGGATTCGGCTTGCTTCTCGATGTCCAGCAAGGCGGCATCGTATTGTTGTGCTGCGAGATTGCGCTCGATGACGCCGAAAGAATCGCTGTAGGTGGCGCATCCCGCCAAGGCAGCAGTTACCAGCAATAACGCAATGCGGCACACTGCCTGGCACTGCGCCATCAATTGCACCATCTTCAATTACCCCACCTTCACAACCCCGCCTTCAAACACTAGAATCTCAGGTTGCTGCGCTCCACCAGCTTCTTGATCTTTTTCTGGCCGACCCAGACCTTGCGGTTGTCCATCAGGCTGATCAGGGTCAGGTCCACCTGGTAGTAACGCAATTGAGTCTTGCCTTCGGCGTCGATGATGGTGTTGATGGTACCCTTCAGCATGAAGTCTGCGCCTTTCTCCTGCCCCATCGCCTTGCGGGTGGCCTCGCTGGCGTTGAGATCCTGATCCTTGCGCTCATCGCGGACTTCCTGGCGTTCCGTCGAGGAAGCGACGAATTGCACCTTGTCGGAATTGATCAGGGCGCGTTCCATGTCGGCAACGAAGGTGTTGACGTTGATATGCTCGTGGCTCAGGTTGTTAACCTCACCCACGATCACTGCCGGCTGCCGGTTCTGGGTGCGGGTAAATTCGCCAAACCAGGGACGGTTCAGCACGTCCTTGATCATTTCTTCCGACACCTGCTGGGAATCGGTATCGTTCCAGGCACCGCTCAGGTCTTTCACTTCAGCCGCATCCATGCGCGTCACCTGGGTGGAACAGCCGGCGCCAGCCAACACCACGGCCAGGAAAATGAATAGGATCAGTCTGCTTTTGGGTGGGGTCCGATGCATTATTTTTTCTCCTTGGCGACGCGGTCAAATATGTTGTCGGCACTGCTCTCGATGTAGCGCTTCAAGTCATCGTTCATGTCCTGGGTACCGGCCAGTGTGCTTTTCACATGGTTCATGTCCAGTTCGGCGATGGAATAAATGATGTTGGTTTTGGGGTCGCGCCAGCTGCCGATGATCTTGGCGCCGGTCAGATTGACCTTGGTCAGTGCCTTGATCTGGCGCGAGACAGCCTCTTCGGCGACATTGGCGCCGCCCGACTTGGCTGCAGACATGTAATCGCTGGAAACCACATCCAGGTAGGAAGTCAGCACCCGCGCCACCTCCGCGCGCGCCCGGTCATCGGCGACGGATTTTTGCAGCGACATATCCCCCATCGGGGAGGATGAACCGACACCATGAAACAGGCGGCCATCCTTGTCATTGAGGATGTTGGTCCCTTCGTTGACCCAATCCGGAGCACCTTTGATATCCAGGTCGCTTTCCACTTTGGTTGTGCTGGAACAGGCCGAGATGGCAACCGCAATCAGCGCCATGGACAACAGTTTTGCTATGAGATGAGATATTTTCATGATTTTCTCCTGGTGTTAGGGAAAACAGCCTGCAAGTTGTTACATTGGAAAGACAAGGAAATCTGCCACAAATTCATCATATGTGAAATGCCCGGGAGTCGCAATGCGCGGTATACGTTAGCGCAGGATTCGGGCTGCAGAAAACTGCCGGTTTGATTGGCGTCTCAAATTTTAGTTTCCTAAAACGGATAATCCGATATGCGGACTGGGGAAATAAGTGCCTAAGGAACCTCTGATCAAGTCCAAAATCATCGGCACACCCGCTAGGAGAACCAGCGCAGCACCGCCGCCGAGCTCAGCGCCAGCACACCCAGACCGCACAAGGCAAGCCAGAAATATCGGCGCGCCACCCCGGAAGCATGGGCGAACAACTGCCCTGCTGCCAGGGTGGCGCCCAGCGCCGCGCAAACCACTTTCACGGCCAGCGCGGCCACCGCGATGCCGTGTATATCGGGAAACTTTGCATAGTAGTAGTAACTGATCGCGCCGAAAGTCGCCCCGCTCGCCGCCTGGACCAGCCAACCGGCGAGTACCAGCCAGGCAAGCCGGCGTTGCACTACGGCCTCGCGCCACGCCAGCGCGCAAACAGCGCCGCCCACCACCGCCACGGCCCCGAAATTGTGGACGATCTGTGCAACAGCGTAGGCAAGGTTCTGGTAATCCAACGTCATTGGGCCTCGACCTTGATGCAGCGCTCCACCCCGATGGGAGTATGGTTCTTGTTGACGAGCTTGATGCAGATCTCATGCTTGCCCGGCGACAGGGTTTCCATCGTGAAGCTGCCCTTCATCTGGCGCAACAGGGCGGCCTCCTTGCCATCCACGTATACGTGGATATGATCCGCGCCACTGCCAAGCGTGACGTTGTAATCCAGTTTGTTTTGCTCCATGGCATCCAGTTTGGCACCATCCTCGGGCGAGCTGATTTCGATCTTTGCTTCGGCGGCCGCTGCCAGCGGTGCGGCAATGCTTGCGAATATAAACAACAGCATGGACAAGTTACGCATGATTTACTCCTTCAATGTGGTGTGGGATACCGACCCGCATGATCGGCGGGACACAATAACCAATGCAGGCATAATGTGTCGCTCATTTTAACCCTCCATCAAAAACTATCAAGCCCCGACTGCGGCGCACCGGCAGCCACGCATGGTAAAATCCGCGCTCATTTTCAAGGCCGCAGCCAATGACCCGCACCATTCACCCGATCGAACAGCTCATCCAGCAACGCATCCTGATCCTGGACGGCGCGATGGGCACGATGATCCAGCGTTACAAACTGACCGAGGAGCACTATCGCGGCACGGTGTTGTATGGCGACTATAGCGGCGCGCGCAAGACCTTTGCCGATCATCCTGTCGATGTCAAAGGCAACAACGACCTGTTGCTGCTGACCCAGCCGCACATCATCCGCGGCATTCACGCGGAATATCTGGCGGCGGGCGCGGACATCCTCGAGACTTGTACGTTCAATTCCACCGCCGCATCGCTGGACGATTACGACATGGTAGCGCTGGCCTACGAGCTGAACTTTGCCGGAGCGAAACTGGCGCGCGGTGTGTGCGATGAATTCGAGGCGAAGATACCGAACAAGCCGCGCTTCGTCGCAGGCGTGCTGGGGCCGACCACCAAGACCGCCTCCATCTCGCCGGACGTGAACGACCCGGGTTTCCGCAACATCAATTTCGATGATCTGGTGGCCGGTTACACCGAGGCGATACGCGGCCTGCTCGACGGCGGCGCAGACCTGCTGATGGTCGAGACCATCTTCGATACGCTCAACGCCAAGGCCGCGCTGTTCGCCATCGAGCAGTATTTCGAGCAGCACAAGGTGCGCGTGCCGGTGATGATCTCCGGCACCATCACCGATGCGTCGGGGCGCACGCTGTCGGGCCAGACCACCGAGGCGTTCTGGAATTCGCTGGCGCACGCCAGGCCATTGTCCATCGGGCTGAACTGCGCGCTGGGCGCCGAACTGATGCGGCCGTATGTCGAGGAATTGTCGCGGGTGGCCTCGTGTTATGTGAGCGCGCACCCCAACGCCGGCTTGCCCAACCCCTTGTCTGAAACAGGCTACGACGAGTTGCCCGAAAAGACCGCGCGCTTGCTGAAGGAATTCGCCACCAGCGGTTTCCTCAACATCGCCGGCGGCTGCTGCGGCACTTCTCCCGCCCACATCAAGGCGATCGCCGAAGCGCTCAAGGACGTGCCGCCGCGCCGCGTCCCGGACATCGAGCACAGGCTGCGCCTGTCCGGGCTGGAGCCGTTCAACATCGGTGACGACACCTTGTTCGTCAACGTCGGCGAACGCACCAACGTCACCGGCTCGAAGATGTTCGCGCGGCTGATCCTGAACGGCGACTACGCCGAGGCGGTCAGCGTGGCGCGCCAGCAGGTGGAGAACGGCGCACAGATCATCGACATCAACATGGACGAGGCGATGCTGGATTCGCAGGCGGCGATGACAAAATTCGTCAACCTGCTCGCCTCCGAGCCGGACATCTCGCGCGTGCCGCTGATGATCGATTCGTCCAAATGGGAGGTGATCGAGGCCGGGCTGAAATGCGTGCAGGGCAAGGCGGTGGTGAATTCCATCAGCCTCAAGGAAGGCGAAGCCCCGTTCATCAAATATGCGCAGTTGGTCAAGCGCTACGGCGCGGCGGCAGTGGTGATGGCGTTCGATGAAAAGGGCCAGGCCGACACTTATAAACGCAAGACCGAGATCTGCCGGCGCAGCTATGACATCCTGGTGAACAAGGTCGGCTTCCCGCCGGATGACATCATCTTCGATCCGAATATCTTCGCGATCGCGACCGGCATCGAGGAACACAACAACTACGCGGTGGATTTCATAGCGGCCACCCACTGGATCAAGCAGCACCTGCCTTACGCCAAGATCAGCGGCGGCGTGTCCAACGTGTCGTTCTCGTTCCGCGGCAACGATGCGGTGCGCGAGGCGATCCACACCGTTTTCCTGTATCACGCGATCAAGGCGGGCATGACGATGGGTATCGTCAACGCCGGACAGCTCGGCGTGTACGAAGAGATACCCAAAGACCTGCGCGACGCGGTGGAAGACGTGGTGCTGAACCGAAATCCCGATGCGGGCGAAAAGTTGGTGCAGATCGCCGAGACGGTGAAGACCGGCGCCAAGGCACAGGTTGCAGATCTGGAATGGCGCAAGGGCACGGTGCAGGAGCGGCTCACCCACGCGCTGGTGCGCGGCATCACCGACCACATCGTCGAGGACACCGAAGAAGCGCGCCTGCAGGCCAAGTTCCCGGTCGAGGTGATCGAGGGCCCGTTGATGGTTGGCATGAACGTGGTCGGCGACCTGTTCGGCGCCGGCAAGATGTTCCTGCCACAGGTGGTGAAATCCGCGCGTGTGATGAAGCAGGCGGTGGCGCACCTGGTGCCTTACATCGAGGCGGAAAAATTGCGCTCCGGCGACAACAAGCCCAAGGGCAAGATCGTGATGGCGACGGTGAAGGGCGACGTGCACGACATCGGCAAGAATATCGTCACCGTGGTATTGCAGTGCAACAACTTTGAGGTCATCAACATGGGCGTGATGGTGCCGTGCCAGCAGATACTGGACACCGCCCGCGAGCACAACGCCGACATCATCGGCCTGTCCGGGCTGATCACACCGTCACTCGAAGAGATGGCGCACGTGGCCAAGGAGATGGAACGGCAGGGATTCGACATACCGCTGCTGATCGGCGGCGCGACCACTTCGCGCGTGCATACCGCGGTGAAGATCGAACCGAACTACGTTCGCGGACCCACTGTGTATGTCACCGACGCCTCGCGCGCGGTGGGCGTGTGCAGCAACCTGCTCTCCGACACGCTGTGCGACGAATACGTCGCAGGCATCAAGAACGATTATGCGGCGGCGCGTGCGCAGCATGAAGGCAAGAAGGGCAAGGCTGTGTACGTCACGCTGGCGGAAGCCCGGACGCACGGCTTAAAGACGGACTGGAAGAACTACACGCCACCCAAGCCGTACCTGCTGGGCGTGCACAAATTCGAAGCTTATCCGCTAGCCAAGATCGCCGAATACATAGACTGGTCGCCGTTCTTCAATGCCTGGGAACTGGCCGGGCGTTATCCGAAGATACTGCAGGACGCAGTAGTGGGCGAGGAAGCGCGCAAACTGTTTGCCGATGCGCAAACGATGCTGAACAAGATCATCAAGGACAAATGGCTCACCGCGAATGCGGTGTTCGGCCTGTTCCCAGCGAACACCGTGAACAGTGACGACATCGAGATCTACACCGACGAGTCGCGCAAGAAGGTTTTGATGACCTGGCACAACCTGCGCCAGCAGAGCAGAAAACCGGCAGATATCCCGAACTATTGCCTAGCCGACTACATCGCGCCAAAGGAAACCGGCGTAGCAGACTATATCGGCGGATTTGCCGTCACTGCCGGCATCGGCATCGACGCGCGCGTCGCTGAATTCGAAAAGAACAACGACGACTACAACGCCATCCTGCTGAAAGCCCTGGCCGACCGCTTGGCCGAAGCTTTCGCAGAACTGCTCCACGCCCGCGTGCGCCGTGAATTCTGGGGCTATGCAGCGGATGAGGCCCTGGACAACGACGCGTTGATCGCCGAGAAATATCGCGGCATCCGTCCCGCGCCCGGCTATCCCGCCTGCCCGGAACACAGCGAAAAGGGCCCGCTGTTCGAGCTGTTGCAAGCCCCGCTCAACGCGGGCATCAATATTACCGAGAACTACGCGATGTTCCCTACTGCAGCGGTAAGCGGCTTCTACTTCTCCCACCCGAAAGCGCAATACTTCGCCACCGGCAAAGTGGGCAGGGACCAGGTTGCTGACTATGCGCGGCGCAAGTGTTGGACAATGAAAGAGGCGGAGCGCTGGCTGGCGCCAGTGCTTAACTATGATGTTTGATTATGAAAGGAGATTATTATGAATAATGTATTGAAAAATGTTCGTCCGGGGTTGTTCCTGACACTATTAACCCTGTTGTTTGGCATCTCCATGGGAATTTCTTTCGGTGCCAACGAAGCGGGCTATGAGCACTGGATAGCCCAGGGAATCGCGCTGCATCCCGAGCTTCATGATGCGAACAGCCCGGCGAAAATCTGGCGATATGCGCAGCGTGCCCACTTTCATGCCACCGGGATAGGTGCATTCAGCCTGGGACTGGTACTGCTGGTAGGGCTGACCGGCATGCGCGCGCGCATGAAAAAAATATGCAGCACGTTAATCGGGCTCGGCGGGTGTTACGCGCTTGGCTGGATGAGCATATTTTTGCTGTCGCCCAGCATGGGTCGCGACGGTGCGCATGAAGCGCTGATCACACAGACGCTGGTATTTGTCGGCGTGATTGGTTTGCTGAGCGGCTTGCTGATCCTTGCGCTGCACATGCTGTTCGATATGTGGACAGAATGATTTTGCCCGTGCCGGACGGAACGCATCGCGGTTTCACCGCATAGCGGATTGAAGGAACACTCTGCTTAAATCACAATTAACCGAGGAGTTTTAATGAAACGTATCATTTTTTTACCGCTGGCTTTGCTGTTATCGGCCGGCTTTTTTTCAATCACCGGCTGCTCCGGGCAGGCCGCACCAAAAATGGAGGCAAGCAACATGACTGAACTGATCAAGACCGATGTAAAACTGGGAGAAGGCGATCTGGCCACGGCCGGCAAGAACGTATCGGTGCATTACACCGGCTGGCTGTATGACGCGGCCGCACCCGATCATCACGGCAAAAAATTCGACAGTTCGCGTGACCGCAACGAGCCGTTCGAATTCCCGCTTGGCGCAGGCCGCGTCATCAGTGGCTGGGATCAGGGCGTAGCGGGCATGAAGGTGGGTGGGCAGCGCACCCTGGTCATACCTGCGAGCATGGGTTATGGCGCACGCGGTGCGGGCGGGGCAATTCCGCCTAACGCGACACTGGTGTTTGATGTGGAGCTGCTCGGGGTACACTAACTGGATGTTGCGGATGCCGGTCGCTTCTACCCTCTCCCCAACCCTGATGGGACAACTAGCCAATCGAATAAGCCGGCAAACAACGCCGGCCAAGTCGATGGTTATCTCCCTGCAAGGGAGAGACGAGTAATGAACCTGATCTCACACCCGCTGCTCATTACGGCGTTGATGCTCGCTGTGTCCAACCTGTTCATGACTTTTGCGTGGTACGGGCACTTGAAAAATCTGGCGACCTCACCCTGGTATGTGGCGGCGCTGGTAAGCTGGGGCATCGCGCTGTTCGAGTATCTGGTCCAGGTTCCCGCCAATCGCATCGGCTACACCGCGATGGATCTGGGGCAGTTGAAGATTCTGCAGGAAGTCATCACGCTGTCGGTGTTCGTGCCGTTCGCCGTGTTGTACATGAACCAGCCGCTGAAGTGGGATTATCTGTATGCCGCGTTGTGCATGATGGGCGCGGTGTATTTTATTTTCAGGGCTTAAAATATTCGCTGGTTGCAGGAACGCGCCTTGAGCATGAATCCCGGCAATCGGTTGCGGTGAATTGATAATGGGCAAGCCAACACACATACACATCCTCGGCATCTGCGGCACGTTCATGGGCGGCATCGCGGCGCTCGCCAAGCAGGCGGGCTTTCGCGTCACGGGTTGCGACGCCAACGTCTATCCGCCGATGAGCACGCAGCTGGAAGCGCAGGGCATAGAACTGATTGAAGGCTTCGGTGTGGAGCAGCTTGATCTCAAGCCCGATGTGTTCGTGATCGGCAATGTGGTATCGCGCGGCAATCCGTTGATGGAGGAGATCCTCAATCGCAATCTTCACTACCTCTCCGGGCCGCAATGGCTGGCACAAACCATCCTCCGCGACAAGTGGGTGCTGGCGGTGGCGGGTACGCACGGCAAGACCACCACCAGCGCGATGCTGGCCTGGATACTGGAATATGCGGGACTCAACCCGGGCTTTTTGATAGGCGGGGTACCGCAGAATTTCGGCATCTCCGCGCGCCTTACCGATTCGGCATTTTTCGTCATCGAAGCGGATGAATACGACACCGCGTTTTTCGACAAGCGTTCCAAATTCGTGCACTACCACCCGCGCACCGCGATCCTCAACAACCTGGAGTTCGACCACGCCGATATCTTTCCCGACCTCGCCGCGATAGAGATTCAGTTCCACCATCTGGTGCGCACCGTGCCGGGCAACGGCCTGATTGTCAGCAATGGTCACGAAGCTTCCCTGGGCCGTGTGTTAGAGCGCGGATGCTGGACACCGGTGGAGCGTTTTGGCACGGATGAGGGTTGGCAGATCGATGCGGACAATCGCGTGACATTGCGTGGCGAGACGCAGGGCGTTCTGAAATGGGAGCTGCTCGGCGAGCACAATCGCCAGAACGCCCTCGCTGCCCTCGCCGCCGCTCGCCATGCCGGAGTTCCCGTCGCACAGGGTCTGGCAGCATTAAATGAATTCAGGAATGTGAAGCGGCGCATGGAGGTGCGCGGCGTGGTGAACGGCATCACCGTTTACGACGACTTCGCGCACCATCCTACTGCGATAGCCACCACTGTCGCCGGGCTGCGCCGCAAGGCAGGGAAGTCACGCATCCTCGCGGTACTGGAACCGCGCTCCAACACCATGAAGCTGGGCGTGATGAAAGATGCCTTGCCGGGCAGCTTGAAGAATGCCAACCTGGTGTTCTGTTACTCCGGCAACCTGGGCTGGGACGCGCGCGGTGCGCTGGCTCCTCTTGGCAGCAAAGCGGTTGTCGAGGATGAACTTGCTGCGTTGACTGAACAGATCGCCGCCGCTGCACGGCCCGGTGACCACATCCTGGTGATGAGCAACGGCGGCTTCGGCGGGATACACGAAAAGCTGCTCAAGAAATTGTCGTAGGGGCGTATGGCAATACGCCCCTACGGTTCCTGATTATCCAATCCCAATTCCTGAATCTTGCGCGTCAGGGTATTGCGCCCGATACCGAGCAGTGTGGCGGCTTCTATCCGGCGTCCGTTGGTGTGCTGCAAGGCTTGCACGATCAGGGTGCGCTCGAATTGCGCAGAGAGGGATTCCATGATGCGTTCATCGCCGCGCTGCAAGGAGAGTGCGGCTTGCTGCGCCAATGCCGCACTCCAATCACCGCCGGTTGCCGCGCCCGCAGCGGACTCTTCGCGCCACTCCGGCGGAAGATCGGCGATCTCGACCACTTGCGAAGGCGTCATGACAGTCAGCCAGTGACAGAGATTCTCCAGTTGCCGCACGTTGCCGGGGAAATCCTGCGCCTTGAGATGTTGCAGCGTCGCATCACTGAATTGCTTTTGCTCCACTGATAATTCACCTGCACTTTTCTGCAGGAAGTACTTCGCCAGCAACGGTATGTCCTCACGCCGTTCGCGCAAGGGCGGCAGACGCAGCCGTATCACGTTCAGACGATGGAACAGGTCCTCGCGGAACAACCCCAGCTTGACGCGCTCATCGAGGTTTTGATGGGTTGCGGTGATGATGCGCACGTTGGCCTTGATCGGCTGGTGTCCGCCGACGCGATAGTAATTGCCATCGGACAGCACCCGCAGCAGGCGGGTCTGCAAATCAGCCGGCATATCCCCGATCTCGTCCAGGAAAAGCGTGCCGCCCTCGGCCTGCTCGAAGCGGCCGCGCCGCGTCGCGGC
>JBGSKJ010000131.1:0-2747 GCA_041741275.1 Gallionella sp. | reverse complement strand
CGCGTGACACACCGCCGGCCGCCCAGCCGACGGCGAAATCCCAACCCGACCCGATGCGGCCACGATCCCGCAGGCTTGCGCTCGACCCGCTGTCGTGAATCGGGCTGAAAAGGCCGCGGAGGGCGACGCAGAGCGGGCCTCAACGTGCCGAAAGCCCACTCACAGACGACCGATCCCTGCCCAAACCGGCCCCAAAATCGCCGCTTGCGCGACTGTGGCATACCCGGCAGACTGGCCGAAAAGGGCGTTTGAATTTCCTATACCTCGCCAGCGACGGCAACGCCGCGTTCGATGTGCAACGGCGTGCACAGGTACCGCATCGCGGCATCCGCGACGTGGAAGCGCTGGATGCGTTGGCGCTCGCCGCCGGCATGCATCGGCTTGGCGACGTTGCCATGCCGGCCAACAATGCGTGCCTGATCTGGCAGCGGGATTGAGTCGTGTGAGCATCGTGTTGGAAAACGATAGAGCCGCATTGTCGATGCCCGTGGGCAATCGAGCGATAGGGATAGTGGTTCGAGCCCACGGGGCTCGCGACTCGCGTCATGTTGACCGTGATCCACCAGGATGCTCGCGAGGCTACGATATCCTTTACGCGGCCGTCGATTCTGGCGGTAATCCTCATGCGAACACAAAGGCTGTGCCGAAGGAGCACGCCGCAACAATGAGTGGGTCGCTGCCTGGCACGCTATTGGGCTGGCGCCGCTGCATGACGGCGAGTTGGACTCCCAATCGATGTTGGACATTAGAGAGGCGAGGTCATGGCCAAGGCCAATCTGCTGAAAACCGAGACCCGCAGTTTTCTCGAACTGATCGGTAACGGCAAGATCTACCGCGTGCCGCCCTACCAGCGCGACTACTCGTGGGGCGAAGAGCAGTGGGAAGACCTGTGGTCTGATGTGATCGCGATGCGCGGGCATCCCGACGAGCGCCACTACATGGGTGCTCTGGTGGTGGAGGGCAAGTCCGACCGCGAATTCCTGATCATCGATGGTCAGCAGCGCATCGCCACCTTGAGTGTGCTGGCCTTGGCGATACTCGCGCGCTTGCAGCTGCTGGCCGATGATGGCATCGATCCAGAAGACAATCGCGAGCGCGTCCGTCAGTTGCGCGGGCGTTTCATCGGCGAAAAGGACCCGACCTCGCTGAGCGAGTCCAGCAAGCTTTTTCTCAACGTCACCGACAACGCGTTCTACCAGGACTATCTGGTCCAACTACGCGCGCCGCTCAATCCCAGAGCCTTGCCCAGCTCGAACAGGACGCTATGGGAGTGCTATCGCTACTTTACCCGGCGCATTGAGAAAGAAGACGGGCTGCCCGGTTCCGGCACTGAGCTTTCCGCGCTGCTGAACGAGGCGGTCGCGCGGCAGCTACTTTTTATCCTGATCACGGTCGAAGATGATCTCAACGCCTACACCGTGTTCGAGACATTGAACGCGCGTGGGCTGGAGCTGTCCGCTACCGATCTGCTCAAGAACTACCTGTTCTCCAGGATCAAGGGCCAGCAGGATCTGGAGTTGCTGGGCCGCCGTTGGCACAAGCTGGTCACCACGGTGCGGCAGGACAAGTTTCCCGAGTTCCTGCGCTACCACTTGTTGTGCGAGGAACCAAAGATTCGTCAGCAGCGATTGTTCAAGCTGGTGCGCGACCGAGTGACGACTCCCAAAGAGGTTTTTGACCTGGTGACGAGGCTTGAAGCGCGGGCCGAGCTGTTCGCAGCCATCGGCGACGCGGATCATGAGTACTGGAAGGAGTACCCCGAGGCACTGCCATATGTGCGCGAGCTGCTGCTGTTCCGAGTGCGCCAGCCCACTCCTGCGTTGTTTGCCGCGTGGGAAGCGTGGAGCAAGGCGGATTTCGTCAAATTGCTCAAGTTGATCGCGGTGTTCTCGTTCCGCTATACGATCACCAGCGGGCTCAATCCCAATGATCTGGAGCCGCTCTATCACGAGCTGGCCAAGGGGATATTGAACGCATCGTTGAACACGCCGGCACAGGCGTTTGCGGTGCTGCAGAAGCTGTATCCAACGGACGAGAAATTCGAGCGGGATTTCTCGGAGTTGTCGCTGTCGACCAGTGGGCAACGCGCAAGGTTGGCGCGCTATGTACTGTGCAGCATCGAGTCAGCCTATGCCGGGCGACACTGCGACTGGTTGAACGATCCGACGACCATCGAGCATGTGCTTCCGGAGAACCCAGGCGAGAGCTGGGATGGAGCCGTGTCTCCCGAGCGACATGCGCAGTTGGTCTATCGTCTGGGAAATCTGACGCTACTGGAAAAGCGGCTCAATCGCGACGCCGGCAACCGGGCGTTTGCTGAGAAACGCCTGTTGTATGCACAAAGCGGGTGTTGGATGCCGAAGCAGCTCAATGACCATGCAGCGCAGGAATGGAACGCCGCTCAGTCCTGAGGAGCCCCGCTCGCGATGAGGGAGGGAAAATGGGGGTCAGACTGGGATTTTCGAGCCGGTCACCCCAGCATCCGCACCAGCGTTGGAGCGACCGGGAGCGCCGAGCACCAACTCGGCAATGGTTTTTCGGGCGGATGGAATGCTGGTCGCCCAAGCTGCGTGATTCGTTGATCAGGGTGGGTGGCGCTTGACCATGCCGCGCGGGGGCTCGGCGCTCCCAGGTTCAGGCCAGCGCGATGTCGAGCTGGGGCTCGGCGCGCCCCGGGTGCTCGGCGCGTTGCAGGGCGGCGTTGAGGTCTTGGGCCAGGTCGTCGCGGTCTTCGATGCCGACCGAGA
>JBGSKJ010000130.1:0-4008 GCA_041741275.1 Gallionella sp. | reverse complement strand
AACCCAAGGACCGTTCGTGCTGAGCGTAGCTCGCGCAGCGGGCGAAGTCGAAGCACCTCTCGGGACCCTTCGACTTCGCGCCTACGGCGCTACGCTCAGGGCGAACGGGTATGGATAGCTGAGGTTTGAGGCTAATCAGGTCTTTTGTTGACATTGTTGCAATCCATTGATATGTTGTCGATGCCCAAATGGTGGGCATTTTCGCTGGAGCTTTAGATCATGACGATCAATACCCCCCCCCCACAGCAGCGCACCGCGACCGGTTCAGACATCCGTGAGCCCGAATAGCCGGCCTGAACAACGGACATTCTGGCCGGAATGGCGCGGCGCTTTCATTCTTTTAATGTTGGCTTTGATCGCCGCCCCGCTCGGTGTTTTCGCAGAAACGAAAGCCTGGCGGTGCGATGCCTGCAGCGATTCGCAGATGCAAACCGTCGCGCGCGGACGTGGCGTTGGCACAACTTATGTCTACGATTTGCAGACTGGTTCGGCCGTTAAATATTCGGTGACTCTTGATCGTGAGTCCGGCCAGTTGGTGGCAGAAGCAATTTCTACCGAACCGGCGGTGGCTAGTTTCGTGGCGGACATCAGCGAGCTTTGGCAGCAGAGCGGTCTCGCACCTGGGATATACCTGCCGGCAGGCCAAGACCCAACGCTGGCCACCCTCGTTGCTTTCGATTATTTTACTTCAAGCCCCAGCCGCAACATTATCAATGACTGGATATCTCAACAGTACTGGGACCACGTACAGAGGGAGCTTCGCGAGGCCAGCCTAATCGACAAGCTCCGCGATAGCATCCAGTCGCTGCAGACCGACACCGGCCCGATCCAGGTCAACTTTCAATTGCAGAACGACGCGCGGCTGGTCATCACCGTTATTTTTCCGGATGGCAGCCAGATGAAATTCATAGTCGATAAAAACTCGCTTAATCCCCGTTATATCGATGGCTCGGCCCGCGACGGAAACAACAACTCTATTCCGGACGCTGCGACCACAGACAACGACCTCGCAACTGACTTTCTCTTCCCGGCGGGCGACAAAGGCGAGGCCGACTTTGAGCGGTTCTTTGATATTTTGCGCAGGCGGGGTGTGCCGATCGTTCGGGGACAAGGCACCCGGGTCATATCTTGTGGTTATATTACCCTTGGGGGTATCCGGACACTATCCTGTCACACTCAGTGATGCAGATTGTGACTGAGATGTCGATCTGCTAAAACAATATGATGCTCCTCTTGGTAATTCCATTGATCCTGTTTTTATTGGCGTTCTACGCCCTGCCGCTGATTTTCGACTGGCAGATTCGCGATTCCCGGCGCTGGCTCGGGGTCGTTTCGGTTCTGCTGCTGTCCTGGCCAGGGTATTTGTTGTTCCGTTTTACCCGGTCCTTGCCGCCTACCGGCTGACCGTGGTTGGCTGAAATGGCGCAGGCCGCCCGATGCCGGGCGGCCTGCGCGTCTGCGTGGCCACGCCCAAGCGGATCGCTCGGCGAACGCCGGGGTCCGGGCGTAGGGTGGATAAGCGCCAATACTGTTCAGATAGATTAAAAGCTGGCATAATTGCCGTCCATCGAAGCCACGATGGAGAACGGCGATGGCCAGAATTCGCAAGTCGATGCCGAGCAAGGTTGATGTGGCGCACCTGATCAGTGCGGGGGTGCTGGCCAATGTGTGCCCGCGCGCATTGATCGATGAGGTGCTGCGGGAGACGGGCCGGGGCAGTCTGCGTCAGCGTTCACTGCCAGCGCCAGCGGTGGTGTATTTCGTGATGGCGTTGGCGCTGTGGCGAGAGGTGCCGTTGGAGGAGGTGCTTCGGGTGGTGTGCGCGGGGCTGGACTGGCTCTCAGGCGGGGAAGGGAGCGCGGTGCGGGCGAGCAAGTCGGCGATATCGCAGGCACGTAGTCGCCTGGGAAGCGAGGTCATGCGCAAACTGGCGGAGCGGGTATTGAAGCCGTTGGCGGAAGCGGGTGCCCCCGGCGCCTGGTATCGAGGTTGGCGCGTGATGGCAGTGGATGGCAGTTGTATCGATGTGGCGGACGAAGTCGGCAATGCCGCGTTTTTTGGCTATCCGGGTGCGTCGCGTGGCCAGAGTGCATTTCCACAGGCGCGCGTACTCGGCTTGGTGGAATGCGGGACGCACGCGGTTGTAGGGGCCGCGATTGCCCCGATCAAGCGCAGCGAGATCGCCTTGGCCAGGGAACTGCTTCCGGCCAAGTTGACCTCGGAAATGTTGTTGTTGGCTGATCGCAACTTCTACGGTTTCAATCTGTGGCATGCCGCTGATGCGACCGGTGCGAGACTGCTGTGGCGTGTGCAATCCAGCCTGCAACTGAAGGTCCTGCTCAAGCTGAGCGACGGTTCCTACCTCAGTACCGTCTATGCGGCAAAGGATCGCAAGCGCAAGTCCGGAACTACGGTACGGGTGATCGAATACCAACTTGAGCACTCTGCCACACCGACCGAACGGAGTTACCGCCTGGTCACGAATATCTTGGATGCCGACGCTGCGCCGGCACAAGAATTGGCGTCGCTCTACCACGAGCGCTGGGAGATCGAAGGGGTCTTCGACGAAATCAAGACCCATCTGCGCGGCGCAAGCACCATCCTGCGCAGCAAGACCCCGGATCTGGTGCAACAAGAACTATGGGGGCTCTTGCTCACCCATTTCGCCATCCGCCAGCTGATGGTCAAAGCCGCTCAGTCACAATCCATCGATCCAGACCGAATAAGCTTCGTTCAAAGCAAAAACGTCATCAAACGAAAATTGCCGCAAGCCGCGGCCTTTCCCCCCCTGAGCAGATACCAGCCTGGCGCGATGCCCTGTTCCGCGAAATCGCACGAAGCCGCTGTACCCAAAGCCGCAACCGTTCCAATCCACGCGGCCTGAGGCGAAAGTTCAGCGGCTACAAGCTCCGCCATCGAGGCGAACCCCTCAACCAGCGTCACTCACCCACACCGGTTATCGCTATCTGAACAGTATTGGGATAAGCGCAGCGCATCCACCGAACCATGTTCGCGGGAGGTGGATGCGCTGCGCTTATCCACCCTACACGCTGAATTGGTGCCTGCGCGACCAAGTTTGTAAGCTTATCGAAGTACGGGGCGATACCCCTTCAGGTTGGGTACGCCCCTGGGGTGCAGTCCACTGCGCATGGCGAGAGCCGACGGCATCGGTGCCGTCTTAGCGGGGGTATCATGACACGGTTTCGTCACATAGATTGACATATCAGCATCGTGCCGCTACCTTACCGGCGCCCAAGTCGTGGGCAATCAACCAACTGGAGCTTTACTTCATGATGAATTCTTTTCCCCGCAAATGCGCATGGACTCGCCTTCTGAGTCTGGCCCTGGCCACCCTCGGAATGGCGTCCGGAGCGTCCGTCTCGTGGGTCGCCGACAGTAACGTTCGGTGCGACAGTTGTGCAACCGAAGTCGCCGCTTCTGTTCGTGCAAGACAAGCCGGTGTCGGTGTGCATTATATTTACAACGTTGCAAATGGCTTGGTTTGGCTTTACCAGGTAGAGCGCGAGCCGGTACCTGGTGGCATCTATGAGTGGTATGTGTATCAGGAAACAGCCGCGCCTGCTGCCATTCAACTGGTCCAGGGGCTCAAGGATATCTACCAGCGCACCGGTGGAACCATGAAACTGACCGTGGAGGCTGATCTGCCGGCCGGCCTTGGCATCGAGTCCGCCTTTGATGTTTCGCGTCCCGGGGCTCAACGGACCGCACTTATCCACTGGGCGAACACGGGTCCGACTACGCTGAATATTCTGCCGGCGCAAATCCAGATAGCTTTGCATTCGGCACTCGCTGCGGTTGCTGATATTTGGCGGAAAGTGTCTGTCAATACTTTCTTGCAAATACCTACCTGATTAGCCCCGAATCTCACCCAGGGAACCCAAGGACCGTTCGTGCTGAGCGTAGCTCGCGCAGCGGGCGAAGTCGAAGCACCTCTCGGGACCCTTCGACTTCGCGCCTACGGCGCTACGCTCAGGGCGAACGGGTATG
>JBGSKJ010000129.1:0-26738 GCA_041741275.1 Gallionella sp. | reverse complement strand
CCCCCTTGCAGGGGGAGGGCTAGGGAGGGGGTAGAAGCTCGGCTAATCCACTGCTCTACCTGACCCCTCGCTTTGCTCTCCCCCTCTGCAAGGGGGAAGGAACGGCCCAGTTCTATTGAACATTTCGGGATGGCCATTCCGGCTTGCGCCGGAAGATCAATCCGCCAGCGCGTCCAGCGCCTTCTGGAAGCGGTTGGCGTGCGAGCGCTCGGCTTTGGCCAGCGTCTCGAACCAGTCGGCGATCTCGTCGAAGCCCTCGCTGCGTGCGGTCTTGGCCATGCCCGGATACATGTCGGTGTATTCGTGGGTCTCCCCGGCGATCGAGGATTTCAGGTTGGCGCGGGTGTTGCCGATGGGCAGATCGGTGGCGGGGTCGCCGCAGGCTTCCATGTATTCCAGATGGCCGTGCGCGTGCCCGGTCTCGCCTTCCGCAGTGGAACGGAATACGGCGGCCACATCGTTCTGGCCTTCCACATCCGCCTTGCCTGCGAAATACAGATAACGGCGGTTGGCCTGCGATTCCCCTGCAAATGCATCTTTCAGATGCTGATGAGTCTTGGATCCTTTGAGTTGCATGGTCGTTCTCCTTGAAAAATTGAAATACAGATGAACTGCGGATAAAGTGGCTCGTCGTCCACGGCTGCAATTTAGGCCTAATGCACCAATAAATCTAATTGAATTATTTATGCCACCTGATTTATTATGCAAATGACCCACTGCCAAACAGGCAACTCAAAGTATACGCTTGGAGGACATGCATGACCCTGAACGAATTGCGCTATATCGTTGCGGTGGCACAGGAACGCAACTTCCGGCGTGCCGCGGAAAAATCCTTCATCAGCCAACCCGCGCTATCGCTGGCGATACAGAAGCTGGAGGAGGAGTTGGGCACCAAGATCTTCGAGCGCGGGAAAAACGAGGTCTCCATCACGCCGGTCGGTGCCGAGATCGTGGAACAGGCACAACGCGCGCTGGAAGAGGTCGGCCGTATCCGCGAAATTGCCAGACAGGGCAAAGACCAGTTGGCCAGCACCTTGCGTCTGGGCATCATCTACAGCGTCGGTCCCTATCTGCTGCCCGACCTGGTTCCCGCGCTGAAGAAGCTCGCGCCGGAAATGCCGCTGGAGATCGAGGAGAATATCACCGCGAATCTCGACACGCTGCTGCGCAACGGCAAGCTGGATGTCATCATCATCGCGCTGCCGTTCGGCGATGGTGGGATCATCACCAGGCCTTTGTATGACGAACCGTTCGAGGTGGTGGTCAGCAAGGAACATCACTGGGCAGATAGGCGGAGCATCAGGGCACAGGAGCTTTCCGCAGAAAAAGTATTGCTGCTCGATTCCGGTCACTGTTTCAGCAATCAGATCGCCGAAGCCTGTCCGGAGCTCGGACGCAAGGGCGCGGATATCCAGCAGGGCACCTCGCTGGAGACTATCCGCAACATGGTCGCCTCCGGCCTGGGCATCACCGTGCTGCCCGCCTCGGCGAACAGCGCGCGCTATCGCAGCCCGTTGCTGAAGATCATCCCGTTCACCAAACCGGTGCCGGCGCGGCGTATCGCGCTGGCGTGGCGCAAGAGTTTCGCCCGCGAGCAGGCTATCGGGGTGCTGATAAAAGCGATCGGGCAAACCAGGATCACCGGCATCAAACTATTGTGACTATGCGCGAACAACCCTATCGCAGCAACCCGCTGCTCAGATGGAGCTACAGCCTGATCGCGCCGTTCTATGATCTGGCCATCGCGCGTTTGCTGCGGAAGGTGCGCAGCAGCTCGCTGAGTTCGTTGCAGAAGGATGAGGCAGCAGAGGTGCTGCTAAGCGGTATCGGAACCGGTCTCGACTTGCCTTTGCTGCCTGTATTGCATCACTACACCGCGCTGGATTTCAATGCAGCGATGCTTGCGCGCGCCAGGCTGCGTGGCGCCAAGTCACATGGCAAAAGTTTGCAGGTGGACTGGGTGCTGGGTGACAGCATGGCCCTGCCGTTCCCGGGCATGCATTTTGATCATGTCGTGCTGCACCTGATCCTCGCCGTCGTGCCACAACCCGCGCTATGTCTGAGTGAGGCCGCACGTGTGCTCAAGCCCGGTGGGACCATCATTCTGCTCGACAAATTCCTGCGCCCGAACAAGTTTGCACCGCTGCGCCGCGCACTCAATCCTTTGACGCGCCGGCTCGCCACTCGACTGGATGTGGTGTTCGAGGAGGTGTTGCTTGAGGTGCCGCAGTTGCAGTTGGTCAGCGATGCACCGCTGCTCGCCGGAGGATGGTTTCGCGGGATCGTGCTGCAAAAGAAATAATGGGCATTGGATTGATGGGCAGCATGTGAATTAAGGGTATCTCTAAAGATTTGTCATTCCCTCCTTCGCGGGAATGACGGGATTATATTAGTCGGATACGTTCTTAATAACGAACTTCCTGTTCGTTGTACTATTCCGCCGTCAACACTGCAAGGAACTGACTGACATGCTGATCTGGTTGGAACTTCTATTTTGTCTCGTCGTCATCGGCTATGCGGGCTACTTCCTTTCCCGCTACGGAGACATCATCGCCGAGAAGTCTGGCGTCTCCGCCTCCTGGGTCGGCCTCATCCTGTTGTCTACCGCCACCTCATTACCCGAACTGGTGACCGGCATTTCCTCAGTCTCGTTCGCCAACGCGCCGGATATCGCGGTAGGCGACGTGCTGGGCAGCACGGTGTTCAATCTGGCCATTCTGGTGTTGCTCGATGCGTTGTACAAGCGCGAGACCTTATATAGCCGGGCGGCTCAAGGACATATCCTGTCGGCTTCACTGGGCACGATCCTGATCGCCTTCGCCGGTTTCAGTGTGTTGCTGGATCAAGCGGGGATGAGTCCGGCATTGGGACATGTGGGGTTTTACTCGCCGTTCATCGTGCTGGTCTATCTGGTTGCGATGCGTGCGGTCTACAGCTACGAGCATCGCACTGTGGCCGAATATACCGAGGTGTCAGCTGAACGCTATCCGGATGCGACGCTGCGCAGCGCTGTCAAAGGCTATGCGTGGGCTGCGTTAGCCGTAGTGGTCGCGGGTTCCTGGCTGCCATTCGTCGCCAAGGACATTTCCGATTTGATGGGATGGGGGCAAAGTTTTGTCGGGACCTTGCTGGTGGCGGCAGTGACCTCCGCCCCTGAAGTGGCAGTCACCATCTCGGCACTGCGCATCGGCGCGCTGGACATGGCCATCGCCAACCTGCTGGGCAGCAATTTGTTCGACATCATCATTCTGGCTATAGACGATTTGTTTTATACCAAAGGCCCCCTGCTGGCGAATGTCGATGCCAGCCACGCGCTGACGTCATTCACCGCCGTGATGATGAGCGCCCTGGTGACAGTGGGTTTTATCTTCCGTCCGCAAGGGCGCGTCGTGCTGGGTCTTACCTGGGTGAGCCTGGGATTGTTCATGCTGTATGTACTCAACACCTGGATCCTTTTCGAACATGCACACTAACTTGAAACTCGCGCAGCGATTCGTTTGCCCCAAGCCCTCTATCCAACTTTCCCCCTGAGGGGGAAGGGGCGATCGATCCCTCTCCCTTTGGGAGAGGGTTGCCAGCTTGCGGGGGAAGGTTGGGATGGGGGAAACGGGCATGTTGAGTTTCATTATCGGAGGGTATTTCTGCCATGCATGTTAGCGATGACAACTGGCACACACTGACAAGCGATGAAGTCGCGCAACGTCTGGAGACCAGCCCGCAATCCGGATTGAGTTCGGCTCATGCAGCCAAACGGCTGGCGCACTTCGGCCCTAACTCTTTGCAGGAAAAACGCGCCCGTTCCACGTGGCGCATGCTGCTCGACCAGTTCGCCGATTTCATGATCATCGTGCTGATCGGCGCGGCGGTGGTTTCCGGCATCGTGGGCGATGTGGAAGACACCGTTGCCATCATCGTCATCGTGATCCTTAATGCGGTGATCGGATTCGTCCAGGAATATCGCGCGGAGCAGGCGATGGCCGCCCTCAAGCGCATGGCCGAGGCGGGCGCGCATGTGTTGCGCGACGGCCATGCGGAAATCGTCAATGCATCGGAACTGGTGCCGGGCGATGTGGTGCTGCTGGAGGCGGGCAATGTGGTGCCCGCCGATCTGCGCATCATCGAAACGGCGCGGCTCAAGATCGATGAGTCCGCGCTCACCGGTGAATCGGTGGCGGTGGAAAAACAAACTCAACCGGTCACTGTTGCAAATGCGCCGCTGGGCGACAAGATCTGTCTGGCGTACAAAGGCACCATCGTCACCTACGGGCGTGCGCGCGGCCTGGTGACAGCGACCGGCATGAACAGCGAATTGGGCAAGATCGCCGCCCTGCTCAGCGAAGACAGCGAAACAAAAACCCCGATGCAGAAGCGGTTGGCACGTTTCGGCAAGCTACTGGCGCTGGCGGCATTGGCGATCTGCGCGCTGGTGTTCATCGTCGGCGTGCTGCGCGGTGAGCCGGTGCTGCTGATGTTCATGACCGCAGTCAGCCTGGCGGTGGCCGCCATTCCCGAGGCCCTGCCCGCGGTGGTGACGATTTCGCTGGCGCTGGGCGCGCGCAAGATGGTCAAACAGCACGCCCTGATCCGCCGTCTGCCCGCTGTCGAGACGCTGGGGTCGGTCACGTTTATCTGCTCGGACAAAACCGGCACGCTCACCCAGAACAAAATGCACGTGACGGCGATCTACGCCGACGGTGCGTTATCCGGCACATCGCTGGACGAGCAGAAGGCAGAACCCTGGCCGACCCTGTTCCGTGCACTCGCTTTAAGCAACGACGCGCATCTGGATCGCCACAACAAGGTGCACGGCGAGCCGACCGAGGCGGCGCTGTTGCACGCTGCACTGGCAGCGGGCTGGGACAAAACGGCGCTGGAAAGCGAAGCGCCGCGCCTCAAGGAGCTGCCGTTCGATTCCGAACGCAAACGCATGACCACCTTTCACGGCACGGCTGAAAAAGTCATCGCCTATACCAAGGGCTCGCCGGAAGCGATGCTGCCTTGCTGCGAGCGTGTTCTGATGGCCGATGGCGAACAAGGTATCGACCAGGCCGCCTTGCTACAACAAGCCGAATCCATGGCTGCCGACGGCTTGCGCGTGTTGGCGATCGCCTATCGTCATTGGCCGGCGTTACCGGAAAGCGAGCGACATGACGAGCTGGAGACCGGACTGGTGTTTCTCGGCTTCGTCGGCCTGATCGATCCGCCGCGCAGCGAAGCCAGAGAAGCCGTTTCCTTGTGCAAGTCGGCCGGCATCACGGCGGTGATGATCACCGGCGACCACCCCGCCACCGCGCGCGCGATTGCCCGCGAACTCGGCATTCTCGCCAACGACGATGGCAGAGTGATGACGGGCGTGGAATTGGCGCAGCTTGACCAGGCGACTTTTGAAAAAGAAGTGGAGCAGGTGCGGGTCTATGCGCGTGTCGATCCGGCACAGAAAATAAAGATCGTCCGGGCGCTGCAAGACAAGGGTGAGGTGGTGGCAATGACCGGCGACGGGGTCAACGACGCGCCCGCGCTCAAGGCGGCGGACATTGGCATCGCCATGGGCAAGGGCGGCACCGATGTGGCGCGCGAGGCGGCGCACATGGTGCTGCTCGACGACAACTTCGCCACCATCGTGCATGCGGTGCGCCAGGGACGCAACATCTTCGACAACATCCGAAAATTCATCAAGTACACGATGACCAGCAATGCCGGGGAAATATGGACGATCTTCCTCGCGCCGTTCCTCGGCCTGCCGATCCCGCTGCTGCCGATCCATATCCTGTGGATCAATCTGGTCACCGATGGATTGCCCGGCCTGGCGCTGACGGCGGAACCCGCCGAGCGCGGCATCATGCGCCGCCCGCCGCGCCCGCTCCAGGAAAGCATATTCGCGCACGGCATGTGGCAACACATGATCTGGGTCGGCTTGTTGATGGGCGGGATATGCCTGCTGACGCAGGCCTGGGCATTGCAAAGCGGATCGGCGCACTGGCAGACCATGGTGTTCACGGTGCTCACCCTCTCCCAAATGGGCCACGTGCTCGCGATCCGCACCGAACAGGAATCGCTGTTCAGCGCAGGCATGTTTTCCAATCCTCTGCTGCTGTTTGCCGTGCTGCTGACTTTCTTGCTGCAAATGGCAACGATCTACGTACCCGTGCTCAACCCGATCTTCAAGACACAGGCGCTGAGCATGGGCGAACTTGCGTCGTGTCTGGTTTTATCCAGCGTGGTGTTCATTGCCGTGGAGATCGAGAAATGGATGGTGCGGAGAGGGTGGCTCTATCGCACGAGCTGAGTGCCATTGCCCATTAAGCAGACCGCGAGCGGCCATGTATAATCCGGTAACATCCCTCTCCAATCATGCACATGCGGGTTCAGTGTTTTATGCTTCGATCGACCATTGTGCTGTCAGCCTCTCTATTACTAAGTCTGCCGGCCAGTGCCGTGGAGACGCTGCGCGTGCTGGCCTGGCCGGGCTATGCGGACAGTGACCTGGTCAGGGTCTTCGAGAAACGTCACGATGTGCGTGTAGAGGTCAGTTTCGTCGGCTCCGACGATGTGCTCCGGGAAAAGATCAGGGCGAATCAGGGCGGCGATTTCGATGTCTTTGCCGCCAACACCGCCGAGATGGAGTACTACATCGCCGAGCAGCTGGTCGTACCGCTGCAACTTTCGAATATCCCCAATACCGCCAATCAACTGCCGCGCTTCCGCGATCTTCATGCCATACCGGGCATCACCCGCCAGGGCGAGGTTTTCGCCATCCCATACACCTACTCGGAAATGGGCCTGATCTACGATCGCAAGCAGTTTCGCGAGGCGCCGTCATCTATTGCCGCGCTGTGGGATCCCGGCTACCGGGGCCGGGTGCTCGCTTTCGATGCCAGCAGTCACAACTTCTCGGTCGCCGCGCTGCTGCTTGGCGATTCGCCATTCCGGATCAAGGACAGGGATTTTGGCAAGGTCGCGGAGGAATTGGTCGCGTTGCGCCGCAATGTGCTGACTTTCTACGCGCTGCCGGAAGAATCGGTGCAGTTGTTTCGCGGCTACTCTGCTGCTCTGCTGTTTGCCAACTACGGGAGACAGCAATTCAAGCAGCTGCGCGATGCGGGCGCCGATGTCGGCTATGTGATTCCCCGTGAAGGCGCGCTGGCCTGGCTGGATTGCTGGGCGGTCACGCGCGGGGCAAGGAACAGGCAACTCGCGGAAAGCTGGATCGATTACATGCTGGAACACGGTGTGAGCAGCGAACTGACCCGGCGCCAGGGATTGCCCAACACCATCGAAGCCGACCCGCTGGCGAACGAGACCGACAAGATCATCTGGCTCGAGCCGGTGGAGGATGCCAAACGCAGAGCGGCGCTCTGGAGTCATATCATCTCCGGCGACCTGCCGGGAAAGCTGGGGGACTGATGAGAATATCCGGTATCGGTTTCAAGCTCGGCATGCTGCTGGCTGCGTTCGGCATACTGGCATCGGGGCTGACAGGCTATTACTCCTACGCGTCCAGCCGCGCCATGCTGCTTGGTGCGGCGCAACGCGATCTGCTGACGGCCACGCAGGTGCTGAGCCGGAACATGCTGGTCAGCCTCGGTGCGATCGGCAAGGATGCCCGGTTGTTGGCGGCATTGCCGAGAGCCGCCAAGGTTTCCCGATTTCCGAACAGCGCGACCATAGAAGATGACACAAGGGTGGTGGCCACCATTTTCGACGCGATGCTTTCAACTCACCCGGAATATTTCCAGATCCGCCTGATCAGTGCGGACCTGCACGGCCTGGAACTGGTTCGCGTCGATCGCGACGGAAAGTCACTGACGCGGGTGCTGGCGGGGGATCTGCAGGAGAAAGCACATTTCCCTTACGTTTTCGAAACCCTGCGTTTGAAGCGCGGGGACATTTACATGTCCGGGATCGCCATCAATCACGAGGAAGGCGCCCATTCCGGACTTGATAAACCGACTCTCCTGGTGGCCACCCCGGTGATCGCGGACACCGGCGAAACACTTGGCCTGATCGTGATCAACATCGACCTGAACGGTTTGTTCGGCCTGCTGAAAGCAGATCTGCCGAGCGCCTACAATTTATATCTCAGCAATGAATCGGGTGACTTTCTGATCCATCCCGATGCTGCCCAGACCTTCGGTTTCGAGCAGGGGCGGCGTATCCTTGTGCAGGATACCTTTGAACCTGTCACAGCAGTGGTTCAGGGCAAGAGCCAGAGCATCGTGATGAACATCGAGGCGGCGCGCAGGCAGCAGGATCGCCTGGTCGCTGCATTTGCCCGGCTGCCACTGGGCGATACTGCCGAGAAGCGTTCCGTGATCATCGGCCTGTCGCAACCACTGGATAATGTCGTGCTCGAAGCCACCCGGCTGGGCTGGTATACCATCCAGATCGTGCTTTTGTTCAGCGCCCTTGCGCTGATTCTTGCCGCACTGGTCGCGCGCGTGGTCACCAGCCCCCTGAACGCGATCGTGAAAGCCATCAGGAACTTTTCGAAAGAGAAGGCCATCAGTCCGATGCCGCTTGGACGCAAGGACGAGATCGGCGTGCTCGCGCGCAGCTTTCACGATATGCAGACGGAGATGATCAAGTATCTGGCCGAGTTGAAGGAGAGCCGGAGCATACTCGAACATATTGCCCGGCATGACCCGCTGACCGGGCTGCCCAACCGGACATTGTTCTATGACCGTTTGCAACAGGCGATCATCCAGGCCAGGCGCGACAAGACGCGCCTGGCGCTGATGTTCGTCGACCTGGACAAGTTCAAGCAGGTCAACGATACCCTGGGGCACCATCTCGGCGATCTGCTGCTGAAGGCCACTGCGGATCGCATGCAGGATTGTGTGCGCGAGTCGGATACGGTGGGGCGACTGGGCGGCGATGAATTCGTCGTGCTGCTGCATCTCGTCGAGGGACAACAGGATGCGCTGCTGGTCGCCGAAAAGATCCGCCATGCCATCAACCAGCCCCTTGAACTGGAGGGCCAGATGCTGGTCGCATCGGTCAGCATGGGGGTCGCCATCTATCCCGAACACGGCAGCGACGAAGTGCAACTCCTGCTCAACGCTGACCGGGCCATGTACCTTGCCAAGGCGGACGGGCGCAACCGGGTGCGTCTGTACGAGAATTGAGTGCCCGATGATTCATCGCACCGGTCTATCTGCCGTGATTTACATCGCAGGCGCTTTACCTTGTGTATCTTGCGCGGCACAGACTTCGGTGCCGGGGTCGAATTTTCCAGAGGGCACAAAGCCGGCTTGCATCATGAAAGGGCCGATCAGCCGCCAGGCTTGACGCCACCATCACTCAGGGTATGCGCCGGTTTGTGGAGAAAATTGTTTGCCATCGTGTGGAATAACGGTGTCGGGCAGACCAGTCGCGAGCAAGCTTTGGCTATGAATGCAGCGGCCATCAGCGGCAAGATCATTTCGTGGTTGTCGGTCATTTCCATGACGATCACGAAGGCGGTGATAGGTGCCTGGGTGACTCCGGCGAAGTAGGCGACCATGCCGAGGATGATCGCTGCACCTGCCGGTACTGAGGTGAAGAAATGTGCAATGTTGGCGCCAAGCCCCGCGCCTGCGGAAAGCGTGGGTGCCATGATCCCGCCGGGTATCCCGCTGACATAGGTAACGACGGTGGCCACCATTTTCAGCAGGCCGTAGCTTTCCGGCAATGTCGCGGTGCCGTCAAGCAGCGATTTCGCCTCGCCGTAACCGCTGCCGTATGTGGTGTTGCCGGAGGCAAGTCCCACCAGCGCCAGGATCAATCCGCAGGCAGCTGCGAACGCCACCGGCTTTGCCCGCATCCATGCACCCATGCGACCCGTCAGGCCTTTGTTGACTTCAATCAGCACACGGCTGAACGCGCCGCCCAGCAGTCCGCCCGCGATGCCACAGATAACGACCACGTCCCACTCCCTCCCCCACTCCAGCGTTTCGGAGGTGTGACCGAAATAGGAATAATTCCCGAGCAGGGCCAGCGAGGTGATCCCGGCGATGATCACCGTCATCAGGATGGTCGAGCTGTTGTGCTCTTCAAACGAACGGCTCATTTCCTCGATGGCGAACACAATGCCCGCCAGCGGTGTGTTGAAAGCGGCGGCAACACCGGCAGCCCCGCCCGCGAGGATCAGCCCCTTTTCCAGATCGTGTTGGGGGAAGCGGGCAAGCTTGCCCAGGCTGTGCATGATGGATGCGCCAATCTGCACGGTGGGACCTTCACGCCCGACTGACGTTCCAAACATCAAACCCAGAACGGTCAACATGATCTTTCCGACCGTCACGCGCAGCGAAAGCACTTGCTCGCGGATTTTGCTGCTTTCCCTGGGGTCAAGCGATGCTATGGTTTGCGGAATGCCGCTGCCTTGCGATCCGGGAAAATATTTCCGGGTAAGAAAGACTATCAGCACGAGCCCGAGGGGGGTAAGCAGCAGGGGAAGATAAGGTGAAACGGCAAGCAACTTGTGGAACACGCCATTCGCCCATTCGCAGGCGACCGCAAACAGGATGGCGACCAGCCCGACACTGATTGCCCCGCCCAAGAATACGAGTCGGCGTTTCCAATTCAAAATCAAAGCTTGCTCCCTCGGAGAAATTCTATCGCTTGCACAAAATGCCAGCGCGCTGCGTTGCCATTGTGCCATTATTCGGTGTATACACAGATGATCGTGAGTTGGCAGAACCGCAAATTGACTCAGGCATGTTTTTCCCCCTCTGCATTCTTTTCTGCCAGGAATCGATCCTTGTTGCTGCCGATAATCATGATGAGTACGCCGGAATAAACAAAGGTGGAAAGCATGATGACCCCGATCACCACCGCCTTGAACATCTCAAGATATTCAAATGATGCCGGAATCATCGTGATCATCACAATGGACAGCCCGCCCTTGATCCCGGCAAATGTCAGCACGCCCCACCAGCGGAAATTGATATCGACCATCTTGTCTGTTTTATTCGCTATCCAGGCAAACAGCCACATCATTACGCCGCGAATGAGCGTGGTGGCCAGAAACATCACAAGGATTTCAATTTTGTATTTCCAGAGCAGATGGATATCGATCATTTCCGCCATGGCTACAAATAAAATCGTATTGGCTACCATCGCCAGCAATTGAATATCTTCCTTGGTGCGCAGGTGACGATCGCGCTCAGCAATGGTGGCCTTGATGCGGCTCAATAAATTGCCTATAACACCGGATGAAGTGCTGCGATTTTGAGCTTCAAGTTGAATTTCAGATTCATCGAGGTCGATCAGGTCACTTTCCTCGGTGATAGCCTGAGTCATCACATGGTTAACCGTAATCGTGGCAAAAATACAGGCGAGAATGCCCGACAGATGCAAGTGAGAGTGCGCGCCCAGCAAGTTCAGCACAACAAAAAAATGCTCGGACAACTCAAAGGCGGCATAACCGGTCATGATCAGCACCATCATTTCAGCTATACGATTTGCCGTTGATTTCATGGCTACCAGGCCAATAAAGCCAACCATCATGCCGACCACTATCGACCCAAAAATCACCTCGCTGCTGACTTCGGCCACGTAAGGGACGGTGATCTCACCGCCGCCCAAAGCAAACAAACCGACAAAGACAAACACGATCAGCGCGGTGGCATCGTTAAGCAGGCTTTCGCCTTCCGCGAGGATTTTCAACCGGTGCGGCAGTTCAAATTTGGAGAAAATGCTGACTACCGAAACAGGATCGGTTGCCAGTACCATGGCAAACAGCACGATGACCGCCGCACTGGAAAGGGCGTAGTCGGCAAACAGCCAACTGGAAATAGACAGTGCCATCGCCACCGACAGTGCTACCGAAACCACGGCCAGATAGAGCAGGCTTAGGGCATGCTCCTTAAGATCGGCCACCCTGATTTCCAACGAATCGGAAATCAGCAGGATCGGCAGCAGAAAAATAACCAGCGTGGCAAAATGCCCGGCATCGACCGTTAATACCGGCACTTGCTGGAAGCCGTAATGCGCCAGAAACGAGAGCAAAATCAAACCCAGAGGCGATGGCACCCTGAGCTTTTCCTCAAGTTGCAGTGCAAGGAACAGAATTCCGGCAATCATCAATAAAGTTGCGATCATTTGGCTGTTATTCCAATCTTGAGCTTCTGGTTATTTCAAATCATCACAGATAAATTCATGGGGGATGCGCTACGGCTTATCATGTTTCGTGATCATCTGAAACGCGGGCGCGCGACCTTGCTTGTCCTGCCCGGCGTAGAGGGTCAGGTGCGGATAGGGTATCTCGATGCCGCGCGCATCGAAAGCATCCTTCAGGCGGCGCAAAAACTCGCGGCGCACGCCCCATTGTTCCAGTGTGGCGGTTTTGAACCGGCAGCGTATCACCACGGCGGAAGCGCCCCAATCCTGCACGCCGGCGATCTCGATGTCGTCGAGTATCTTCGCGGCGAACGCTTCTGTTGCACGCAACTGCGCGGCGACTTCCCGCATGGTTTCGCAGACCTCATCGATGCTTTCGCGGTAAGCGATGCTCACGTCGATCACTGCATGTGCGTAGCCGCGCGATCTGTTGGTGACTGTAGTGATCAGACCATTGGGGATGTAATGAACGCTCCCTTCGTAGTCGCGCAGGCGGACATAGCGCAGCGTGATGTCTTCCACCAGGCCGTCCTTGCCGACCACCTCGACCACATCGCCCTGGCGGATCTGGTTTTCCAGCAACAGGAAAAAACCGTTGAAATAGTCCTTGATCAGACTTTGCGCACCGAAGCCAACCGCAAGACCCACCACACCGGCGGCACCGAGGATAGGCGCGATGGAAATACCCAGCTCGCTCAGCGCCAGCATGCCCGCGACCAGCGAGATAACCACGGTGGAGGTGTAGCGAAACACGCGCGCCAGCGTTTCGATGCGGCGGGTCTCTTCGGCCGAACCGGCGCGCGAGTTCATGTAATTGCGAAACAGTCGTATCAGTTTGCGGCTCAATCCCATCAGCAACCAGGCCAACAACAGGATGACGACGACGCGCAACAACTCCTTGGGAAGATGAAGATAGTTGAACAGGGTGTCGCTATTCATGGGGTGTCCTCTGGTTTGTAAAATTCAAATTGCCATCGCACACATGCTGCCGTGAATGCCTTGATAGGTTGGTGGAGACGTTTCCATGTGAATGGAAATCTGCTCTTCATTCCCCGGAAAATACCGGGCTGCAAAGGCTTTGAACTGATAGCAGGTTTGTTTTTGTGAAGCAAGTTATGCCACACTCGCTCAATTTACAGGCAGCACGGATGTTCAATTTACGGTGTTTCCGTCAGAAGATTGTAAAAGAAGTTGGTGGCTTCGACAAAGCCATTCACGCTGCCGCAATCGAACCGGCAGCCCTGAAAGCGATATGCGATCACCTTGCCGCCAGCCGCCTGGGTTTGCAACGCATCGGTGAGTTGCACCTCGCCGTTTTTGCCGGGCGGGGTGCTTCTTAAAATCTCGAATATATCGGGTGTCAGGATATATCGTCCGATGACGGCAAGATTGGAGGGAGCGTCCTGCGGAGACGGCTTCTCCACCATGCGCTTGACTCGGATACATTGGGCGTCCAGTTGCAAACCGCTGATGATGCCGTATCTGCCCACCTCCGCGATGGGCACTTCCTCCACCGCAACAACACTGCAACGATATTTTTCATGGACGCGCACCATCTGTGCCATCACCCCGTCGGGTTCTCCAACGCACAGGTCATCGGCCAGGATCACGCCGAAGGTTTGCTCACCGATCAGTGTCTCGCCGGTAAGAATGGCATCGCCCAGTCCGCGCATGTGAGTTTGTCGTGTATAGGAGAAGGTGCATTGGTCGATCAACTCGCGGATCGAATCCAGTTTGCCCTCTTTGCTGGTGCCGCTGATCTGGTCTTCCAATTCATAAGTGACATCGAAGTGATCCTCAATGGCGCGCTTGCCACGACCGGTGACGAAAGCGATATTTTTCATGCCCGCTTCGAGCGCTTCTTCGACACCGTATTGAATGAGCGGCGTGGTGAGGATGGGCAGCATCTCCTTCGGTTGCGCCTTGGTCGCGGGCAGAAAACGGGTGCCGTATCCGGCCACCGGGAAAAGACATTTCGTAATCATCGTTCACTCCCGGTGGTTTAGTCGATCAGCCAGCAACAGGACAACGGCGGCAGCACGACCGCATCGTTATCCGCCGTGAAGCGCATGCCAGAACAGATATCTCTCATGCTGTCCTGCTGGAAGAAGCCATATGGTTTTATTGCGGCAAGAGGCATCGTTTGCTCCTCGATGTTGAAGTTGCTCACTACCAGTACCCTGTTACGATTGTTGTGCGGGTCAGTCCGGGAAAAGACCAGCAGGTTGGGATTGTCCACATTGAACAATTGGCGGCTATCGAAGTCTGCAAAAGCAGTAGTCTCCTTGCGCAACGCGATCATCTTTTTCAGTGCGCTGAATATCCGGTATTCCACCGTGCCGGATTGATGGCGCCTCTCCGCCTTGATCCAATCGAAGTATGAGCGGTTCATCCAGCGATTGTCATCGCACTTGGAGGGGTCGGCGAGATATTCCAGGTTGTTGAGCGTGCCGATCGCATCGCCGTAATAGAGCAACGGTATGCCGCCGAAGGACAGGATCGTGCTGTGCAGCAACAGGATGGTCTTGATGGCGGCATCGATGGCGGATTCATTGTTATTCTCGATCGCGCTTTCAAGACCGGCCAACGAGGCGAGCGAGCCGGAAATGCGCACATCACCGGTCTTGGGGTTGTCGCCGAATGGCATCCCCTTTGCAGGCGAGCCCGGAAATTTTCCGGTGAAATAATCGACCAGAAAGCGCCGGTGCTGGGCCGGGTTATAGCCTGACAGCTGGGCATCGTTGTCGGCAAAACCCAAGCCGATGTCGTCGTGGCAACGCACATAATTCAGCCAGGTCGCCCGTTCCAGCTTGTTCGGCAAATTCTTGATTCCCAGATTCAGCAGGTTTGCATTTTTGGTGGCGACTGCGTCCCACAGCAAGGACATCAGGGTTGCGTTGTAGGCGATCTCGCACTCCTTGGCATTGATCGCATCTTCGCCGAAATATTTGGCGATCTCGCTGGGCGCGACGATGGCCTCGGCGATGAACAGCACGCCCGGCGCAGTGACCTGGCAACAGTCCTTCATCAACTGTAACAGCAAGTGCGCCTCGCGCTCATTCTGGCAGGTGCTGCCGATCTTTTTCCACAGAAAGGCCACCGCATCCAGCCGCAGAATGTCCGCACCCTTGTTCGCCCAGAACAGGATGATGTCGATCATCTCAATCAGCACGGCCGGGTTGCGATAGTTCAGGTCCCACTGGTAATTGTTGAACACCGTCATCACCCACTTGCCCATCGTTTCATCCCAGGTGAAGTTGCCGGGTGAGGTGGCCGGAAAGATCTCCGGCATGGTCTCCTCGAAGGTGTCGGGCATCTCGCGGTTATCGAAGATGTAGTAATAGTCCTGATATTGCTTCTCTCCCCTGCGCGCCCTTTGCACCCATTCGTGTTCATCTGAAGTGTGGTTTACCACGACGTCGAGCACCAGCAGCATGTCGCGTTTCTTCAGTGTCGCCGCCAGCGATTCAACGTCCTCCGTTGTACCGTAGCGCGCATCGACTTTGCAAAAGTCGCGTACCGCATAACCGCCGTCGGCATGGTCGGGGGGGCAGTCGAGGATGGGCATGATGTGCAGCATGTTGACGCCCAAGTCCTGCAGATAGGGCAGTTTGCTGCGCAGCCCCTTCAGGTCGCCGGCAAAGCGGTCGCAGTAAAGCGCCATACCGACCCACTTCTGGCTCATGAACCAGTTGTAATCTCTTTCGCGCGCCAGATCAGATTTGCGCAATTGGGGTGCCCGTTCCATGTATCGCACAGCAAGCGTTTCCACCAGACTAACCATGTGCGCCTTGAAGTCGGGACGATCTCCGTACAGCAGATGGAACAGGGAATGAATGGCATAAAAATTCGCACCCAGTCGGGTATAAAAATGGCGTAACCGGAAATTGCCGATCTCGGGTTTCAGCTCGATCAGAATCTCGTTCAGCATCGCGTGGGAAGCTTGTTCGTACATCACTGACCCCTTGTTCGGTTCACTTCAGTTCGCGCAGCCATTTATCAACCTTCGGCCAATAATGCGCGGCACCTTCAAGGATGCCCGCGCTGTAATTGCCGTTCATGCCGAGATAGCCACCCTGTGCCACGTACAAGGTGACCTGATGTGCTGACTCCACCAGCCTCTTCACCTCGGTATCGGCATTGGCCACCAGTACGCCGGGAATACCGCTTTCCAATACATCCAGGTCGTTGCCGCTGTCGCCGGCAAAGATTGTGTTATTGCGATTGAAACCCTTTTGCTGCATCAGAAAACGGATGGCATGCAGCTTGTTGGCGCTGGCTGGCAGGATATCCAGCAATCCGATGCCGGCATTTTCATCGATGCTCCAGATCAGGTTCGCCCTGATATCTGCATACTTCAGTCTCTTGTCTATTTCACCGATTAACCCTTGTACATGCGTTTCAAGCGGTAAGTAGAAACTAAGTTTGTAACGGCTTTGCTTTTCTCGTTCTTGCAAACGCAGCGCCGGAAAAACATCCAACAGGTGTTGCAGTTCGTCACGACTTAAACCGTGCCAATCCGGCGCAATCTGGACCTCCCATTCCCCCCACTGCCGCCAGCCGGTCTTGTCAACCTGGTAGGTTGTAGTGCCGACATCGGCGATAACAAAATCAGGTTGCGGGAGGTCGTAATCTGTAATGGCCTGTTCAATGAGCGCGCGATGTCTGCCGGTCACATAGGCAAGCGTCACTTCCTCGCGGCTCACCAATCGTTTGAACAGCGCCGCTGCCCTCGGCGATTCTGGTTGCGTACCGTTCGGGATTAGCGTCCGGTCGAGGTCGGTGCAAAGCAGGTATGGTTTCATGATGTGTTTCCCCTATTTTCGTCTGCAAAAAAATTGTAGTGATCCATTGCTTCCAGAATGCCGGCTGCATGGGACTTTTTCGAAAAGTAGATATTCTCGCTGTTGGATAAGTCGGATAATTCGGCGAGATGTCGGTTATCCACCACCACGCCCAGCGTATTGCCGCGCAACATATCGGCATCGGCGCCGGTGACACCCGAGACGAGGGTATTTTCCAGCGGGAAGCCGAGTTGCTGGGCGCACCAGCGAAGGGCCAGACCCTTTGATGCCCTGACGGGTAGCACGTCGAGGAATTGGCCGAAAGAAAATATCACATTCACTGCCTGCTCGTTGCGCAACAAAGCTTGGCGGATTTCCTGAACATCCGCCACGGCAGGATCGATGTAGTAGCTGATCTTGAAATTGCTTTGATGGTTTTTACGCTGCATTTGAAGACCGGTAAATTCTTTGAGTATGTCACGCACACCCTGGGGATTCCACAGGTGATTGATGTGGCGTTCCCAGACCGCATCCTTGGTCAGATTCGGGGCATAGTGTATCTCGGTGCCCTGGCTGGTGATCAGCAAATCTGGCAGGGGGATGTTATATAGCCTTAGCGTAGCAAGTGCGTCATCCAGACGCCGGCCTGTAGCAATGCCGAAAATGATCGCCTTGCGATTCGCTTGCATGGTTTGCAGCAACTGCGACAACGATTCGCGGTCACCGATCAGGTTCAGATCAAGGCTGGTCAGGATCGCCCGGTCACGGAACATGCTGGATTTTCTGCTCAGGGCCATTCTGGATATCGGCTCGGTCTTTTCCACCAAGGGGCGAATCACTGCGAGATATTTTTCCACATGGGCCGCCCATGAGTAGTGGCGGCGCACACCCTGGATGCCGTTTTTTGCCAGGCGGCGCCATTCCGGCTTGTCAGTCAGGGCCTGAAGTAAAATTTCCGCCATCGCTGCTTTGTCGAGCGGGTTGATCAGATATCCGTTCTGGCAATTACTGATGATGTCGATCGGGCCGCCGTCCTCGGTCGCCACGATAGGCAGTCCGCAGGCTGCTGCCTCGATCAGCGTCAAGCCGAATGGTTCAGTCAGCGCGGGGTTCACGAACACGCCGCGGGAAGCCGCCGCAAGGCGGTATAGAACGGCCACTTCCTCAGGCTTGTGATGCTTCGGAAATGCAACCTTGCCATACAGGTCGTATTTGTCGATCGCCAGAAGGATTTCATTCAGAACGTTTCGCGAACCGATTTCCATATCCTGTATGTCGTTGCGATTGCCGGCTACGACCACCAGATTGGCTGCTTGTTGCAATTGCGGCGATTCACCATAGGCTTCGATCAATGCAACGATGTTCTTTCTTGGGTCGGGGCGAGACAGTGCCAGGATGATCGGCTTGTTGGGTTGAATCAGAAAGCGCTTGAGCTCGCTGGCGATCTCGCTGTGTTTTTCGTCGCCCTGTGCCGGGAAGAATTTCTCCAGGTCTGTGCCGGGGGGAATGACCCGCATCCGTTCCGGCTGGTAGAAATCGTACAGTCCGTATTGTTGTTCTATTTCCTGCTGAGTGCTGGTGATGACGCGCTCGGCAACGCCCAGCGTGGTTTCCTCCGCATTGATGCGGCGGGAAATATTGTAGGTCGTTTCGATTCCTGCGTGCTTGATGCCGCTCGCCAGCAGTTGTTTGCGCTTGCTGTGGCCTAACGAATGGCCGGTATGTACCAGCGGAACGCCCAGTTGATGGGAAAGTCGTGAGCCCACATAGCCGGCATCCGCATAATGGCTATGGATGATATCCGGGACACGTCCCTGGCACTTGAGGTATGCGAGCACGTTGTCAGAAAAATTCTCCAGCGAGTCCCACAACATTTCCTTGCGCAGATATTTCTGCTCTCCGCATTCGATACGCACGATGCTCGCCTTCTCTGACAAAGGTTCGAATACTTGTGCGTAATCGGAACTGACCTGGCTATCCAGGACGCGCCGCGTCAGCAACACCACTTTTTCGACATCCTCGCGTTCTCCCAGGGCGCGGGCGAGCTCCACGACATACTTGGTTTGACCGCCGGTATCCGCATCGCGCCCCAGTTCGAGATCGTGGCCGCGAATCAGGCCATGCACACTGATCAATACGATGTACAGGGGTTTTTTGGGTGTGGAAGGTTGCTTTTTCACAGACCCCACTCCTTGATGAATGGTGTGTAAAAATCAGCTTGGTCTGGAACAGCGCCGCGTATGCCGCAAATCGCGGCGGCGAACTGATTGGCCCGCTCCAGCGTCCTGAGCGGTTGCCAGCGGCGCAGCGCGCCCAGCATATACACGGCGGCAAAGCCGTCGCCCGCTCCGACCGTGTCAATCACTGCGACAGGCTGTCGGGTGCCGGCGGCTTCGGTTATCTTGCCGTTATGGTCGATCTGCCACGCGCCTTCCGCCCCGCAGGTGACCACCACCAATTCCAGTTTGAAGCGGCTGGTAAGTTGGCGTGCATGGTCTTGAGGTTCTGAACCGGTCAGCTTGAACATTTCCGCCAGCGTAACCAGTTCATCCGCATTCAGCTTCACAATATCCGCAAATTGCAGGGCCAAATGCAGCGTCTGTTCGTCATACCAGGGTACGCGCAAATTGATGTCCAGAAATTTTGCCGCGTTGGTGCTGCGCAGCAATGTGCTCAGCGCACGCCGGGAAACTTCATGCCGCTGCGCCAGCGTGCCGAAATACACCAGCGCGGGGGAGAGCGGAAGCCGGACCATGCGTGCGACCGCCGGATGGATGAAATCGTAGGCTTGAGCAAACAGTATCTCGAAGCGGTGGCCGCCGTTCTCCAGATGTATTTTCACTTTGCCGGTCGGATGAATCTTGTCCAACTGCACCCCTGTGATTTCCATCCCCTTGCGCTGCATGGCTTCGAGCACGTCTTTGCCCAGGGCGTCATCGCCGACGCGCGACAGCAAAACCGGGTTGCGCCCAAATGCCTTCAGGTGACATGCCACGTTGAACGGCGCGCCGCCCAGCACCGTCCTGTCAGGAAACACGTCCGCCAATACCTCGCCGAAGAGCATGACCCTGCCATTAAGAAGGATGTTGAGCGTGTGTTCGTCTCTGAGCGGGAGTAGCGGGGTCAATGTCAGTCCTGCTTGCCCGTGAAGTCAACGCGACGGTTTTCCATCCAGCACTTTTCTTCATGGCAGTTCAACCTGGGCCTTTCCTCGCCGTAGCTAACCGCATTTATGCGGTTGTTGGATACCCCTATAAACTCAAGAGCTTTACGTACAGAGTTTGCGCGCTTGTCTCCCAGGGCGAGGTTATATTCACCGCTGCCCCGCTCGTCGGCATTGCCCTCCAGAGTGAGGAAGATATTGGGGTGAGCTTTCAGAAAATCTCCCTGACGCTGAATGACTTCGCGAAACCCGGGTTTGATTGAAAATCTATCAAAGTCAAAGTAGACGCTGTTCTGCTTCATCTCCTGCAATTGTGTCGCTAGATTATCCGAGCTGACATCGGTGGGACGCATGGCAGTTGATTCGGCAGGTGCAGCGATTGATGGGTTACCGGCAGAAGTTGGCTGTGGAGCGGACTCCACAGTTGCCACCTTGGGAGTCGTGGAGCAAGCAGCAAGTGCAATGGACGCGAGTACCAGCATCGATAAATTTCTATTCATGAATGTTCTCCTAAGTGGGATTTATTAAGCAGGATGCAAAATACATTGGTATAAATATAATTGATGTGCATTAATAATGCAAGTTATAATCCGGTTGAATCTGTTTGATGAAACAACAACCCATGGAGAAAGCCAATTGAGCAATCGCAGCAAAAAACTGCTTTCAGTTACGGTGCTGAAGAAATTTCGAATCATCTATGGTTCGGTGCGCCAGCATTTTCGCGAGATCGAGCAAACCTGCGGCGTGACCGGATCACAACTGTGGATCATGCAGGAAATCAATAATATGTCCGGCATGGGCATTTCGAAGTTGGCAGAACGCCTTTCCATTCACCAATCTACCTGCAGCCAGTTGGTGGAAAAGCTGGTGGCGCGCAAACTGATCATCAAGGAGCGCAGCAAGGAAGATCAGCGCCGAGTCGGTTTGCGCCTGTCTGAAGAAGCGACTAAATTGCTGACCAGGGCACCCGGCCCATCTGAAGGGCTATTACCGGAGGCATTGAAAGCGCTTCCCTATGAAGCGCTGTTTGAGCTGGAAGTGTCGCTGGAAAAAGTGATCGCGCAGTTGCATATCAAAGACGCCAAACTGGCGAACAGGCCCCTGTCTGATTTGTAGGGAAGTCTGTTTCAAGTCCGCGCCAGTCATGGCCGGCAATAGCAGTCAAACCAGAGGACGTGTCATGCCGCAACAACCCGACCTCAATTTCCTGACAGAGAGTCGAGTTAACCATGAACAGCATATCGCTTTTCATTCAGCAATATCTTTCGATCAGGCTATTGCATGTCATTGTCATTCTTGTGATGGCCTGGATGCTCATCGCCCTGGGCCGGAAGACGATACGAATATTTCGCAGCTATATGAGCAGCCGTTCGGATTCTGCTGAAGAGAACAAGCGGATCGAAACACTCGCGCGCGTGTTCCGCCACATTTTTACGGTGGTGATTGCACTGGTATCGGGCATGTTGATATTGAGCGAGATGGGCATATCCATCGCGCCCATCCTGGGCGCTGCCGGCGCTTTGGGTATTGCCGTTGGGTTTGGCGCGCAAAGCATGATCAAGGATTGCTTCAACGGATTTTTCATACTGCTGGAAAATCAGATTCGCCAGACCCGCATTTGACCATCCACTCCGGACAGAATGAACAGGGTAACTCTGCCCTGGCAATTCGCCATGCAGGGCAAAACTTGATGACGGCTCCTAACCACACCTGATTTTTGCGGCGCGAGCCATATGGCTGGCATGTATAATCCCTGGCCTGTCTAAAGCGAGGTGCTCAATGTCCACTACCATCTTGGTCATAGGTTTGATGGTGTTCTTTGCCCACTTTCTGTCCCTGCAATTTCGTAAAACAAATATACCTGATGTATTAGTGCTGATGCTGGTTGGCATCCTGATCGGCCCGGTGCTTGCGCTGGTTACGCCGGCAGATTTTGGCAGAGTTGGGTCGCTGATTGCCACCATTGCACTGGTGGTGATTTTGTTCGAAGGTGGTACTTCGCTGAATCTCAACGTGCTGGGCAAGTCGCTGGGTACTACAGGTTTGTTGTCGATCTCCTGTCTTGTGCTGACTGTGGCCATCATTGCATCGATCAGTCTGTTTGTACTCGGATTGCCGATGTTGTCTTCCCTGTTGCTGGGCGTCACCTTGGGCGGCACTTCCTCGGCAGTTGTGATTCCGATGGTCTATGCTTTGAAATTGGCCGATAAACCTTCCACAGTTCTGGTACTGGAATCTGCATTGACAGACGTACTATGTATCGTCGGTGTGTTCGCATTGCTGCAGATCCATACGCAAGGCGGTGTTGAGCCCGGCAGGCTGGTCGGTAGCGTGATGGCCGCCCTGATTTTCGCGGCTGTGATCGGTGTGCTGGGTGGTATAGGCTGGTTGCTGGTATTGGGCAAGGTGCGCGATTTCCCGAATACCATTTCTTCCACACTTGCTTACGTTTTCATAGTTTATGGACTGACCGAGATGCTCGGATTCTCCGGTGCGATCGCGGCATTGGCTTTGGGCATCACGCTGACAAATTTCGAGAAATTCGGCCTGCAACGCTTGTCGAGATTGGACCAGAATATCGTGCCGCTCAACGACACGGATCTTGCCTTCTACCGGGAAGCGGTCTTTCTGTTAAAGACATACTTTTTTGTTTACTTGGGCATATCGATTCGCTTCAGCGAGGTGAGCCTGGCTATCATGGCGGCTGTCATGGTGTTAATGATATACGTCATGCGGGTGGGGCTGACAGGTTTGATCTTTCGCGATGCCAGCTACAGCCTGCGCGACACAGCCATCACTTCGATGATGGCACCCAAGGGATTGGCTGCTGCGGTGTTGGCTACGTTGCCGCTAAAATACGGCGTGCCGGGCGGGGAAGTGATACGGGATGTGACCTATATGGTGGTGCTGGTCAGCATTTCATTGACCGCCTTTCTGGTCATTACCTATCCCGGAAGATATACACAGAGACTCTACGCAATTGCATTGAATAAGCCACGGGATACCAAACCCGGAACGCCATAGATGGAGCTGCATCACTTTTTTCTCTTCCTCGCTATCATTCTGATAGCGGCACGTTTGCTGTCCGAAGCGGCGGCACGTTTCGGCATTCCAACAGTCATCGGTGAACTGATTGCCGGCCTGCTGATCGGGCCATCGTTGTTTGGCTGGGTATCTCCCGACACCACGATGAAATTGCTCGCGGAGATCGGTATCATTTTGTTGTTGTTCGAGGTTGGCATGGATACCGACCTCAGCCGTTTGGCTCGTTCCGGAGCCAAGCCTTATATTGTGGCGATGATGGGATTTCTCCTGCCGTTCTTGCTGGGATATGGAGTCAGCGCGTGGCTGTTTGATTTGCCGCAACTGACCGCCCTGTTCATCGGCGGTACGCTCACCGCCACCAGCATCGGTATCACCGTGCGTGTGCTGAATGATTTGGGCAGGCGTCAGGCGGATGAAGCGCAGATAGTCATTGGGGCGGCTGTGCTCGACGACATCCTTGGCGTGATGACGCTCGCGTTCCTGTATCAATTTGCGGTGGAGAAACAGGTTTCATTCAATGCACTGGGCGAAGTGGGCTTGTATATCCTGTTGTTCATGTTGCTCACCCCATTCGTCGCCAAGCTGGCTTCGATGGTAATCGATCATTTTGATCAGCGCGCCGCCACGCCCGGTTTGCTGCTGACCATGGCTTTGTCGCTGATCTTGCTGTTCTCGTGGCTCGCGCACGCCGTGGGTGCGCCTGAGATCATGGGTGGCTTCGCGGCCGGACTGGCGTTCAGCCAGCACTTCGGTTTCAGGCTGTGGATGGGAAAATCTTCCGCAATTGAATTCAAGCCCAGCCCGAAACTGGCGCACCGACTCGAAGAGCAGATGCGCCCGCTGATCCATACTTTTTCGCCGATGTTTTTTGTGATGGTAGGTGTGTCGCTCAATCTCAAAGTGATAGATTGGGGTTCGCCCTTCATCTGGGAGTTGGCCGCAGCGCTGCTGCTGGTTGCCCTGCTCGGCAAGTTCGCAGCGGGTTTTTTCATCCGCGAGCCGCGCCGTAACCAGATCGCGATCGGCCTGTCGATGATTCCGCGCGGTGAAGTAGGCTTGATCTTTGCGCAGCTCGGATTCAGCCAGGGTATTCTGAGCGGTGAGCTGTATGCGGCGTTGCTGATTGTCATCGCGCTGACTACCATGGCCCCGCCGTTCCTGCTCAAGTGGTTCTATAGCAGAGGTGGACAGTCATAAAATTGAATTCAGGGCATTTTAAGTCACGGTCTTCGTCTTTTTATAGACTGGAGCAAACGTTTAGACGACAGGATGGCTGTGTTCATATTCGCAACGATTTTTCGGAGAGCTATCTATGAAGCGCGCAAGTCTGTTTTTATCCATGCTGCTCATGCCGCTAATGGCATTCGCATCTGAGGGAGGCGAGCGTCTCGACCTCACAAATACTTGGGTAGGTATCACCGCACTGCTGCTGTTTTTCGTCGCCTATCTGGTGGTGATGGCCGAAGAATTCACCCATCTGCGCAAGTCCAAGCCGGTGATGCTGGCTGCCGGCATAATCTGGGCGCTGATCGCCTGGTATTACCAGTCACACGAGATTCCGCACTTGGTCGAGATGGCGCTACGCCACAACCTGGAGGAGTACGCTGAGTTGATGCTGTTCCTGCTGGTTGCGATGACTTTCATCAATGCGATGGATGAGCGCAATGTGTTTGAGGCGCTACGCTCGTGGCTGATCCGCAAGGGTTTTGGCTACCGTGCGCTGTTCTGGGTGACCGGGGTGCTGGCATTCTTTATCTCGGCAGTGGCAGACAATCTGACCACGGCGCTGCTGATGGTGGCAGTAATCCTGGCGGTCGGCGCCGACAACAAGAAATTCGTCGCGCTGTCCTGTATCAATCTGGTCATTGCCGCCAACGCCGGGGGCGCTTTCAGTCCGTTCGGCGACATCACCACGCTGATGGTCTGGCAGAAGAACGTTCAGGCGACCAATGGCGCCGTGGATTTCTGGTCATTCTTTGCGCTGTTCTTTCCCTCGCTGGTCAATTGGCTGGTTCCTGCGGCCGTCATGCATTTCTCGGTGCCGAACCTGAAGCCTGCAAGCGGTGGTGCAATGGTCGCGATGAAATGTGGTGCTCTCCCTATCGTGGCGATGTTCCTGTTCACCATTGCGCTGGCGGTGAGTTTTCATAGTGTCCTGCAGTTACCGCCGGTGATCGGCATGCTCACCGGCCTGAGTCTGCTCAAGTTTTACGCCTATTACCTGAAAGTCGTCGAGGAGCGAAATTTGTTCCTCAGCGAGGAGGATGAGAACATCGGCAGCCCCGTGGCATTCGACATTTACCGCGAAGTGGCGCGTTCCGAGTGGGACACGCTGTTCTTTTTCTACGGTGTGGTGATGTGCGTGGGCGGACTCGGCTTCATCGGCTATCTCGGCATGATCTCGCAAGTGATGTACGGCGACTGGGGCGCAACCAATGCCAACATTGCCGTCGGCGTGATCTCGGCGGTGGTCGACAACATCCCGGTGATGTTCGCGGTATTGACCATGATGCCGGACATGTCGGTCGGCCAGTGGCTGCTGGTGACGCTGACCGCCGGTGTCGGCGGCTCGCTGCTGTCGATCGGCTCGGCGGCAGGTGTCGCGCTGATGGGCCAGGCGCGCGGTGTCTATACTTTCTTCGGCCACCTCAAATGGACGCCGGTGATCGCGCTCGGCTACGCAGCCAGTATTACCGTGCATATGTTGCTCAACCGCAATTTGTTTTGATACTGCGGAATGAGTTTAGTACTTGTCAGGGTAAAATTTTTTCTCGGAGAAAATGTAGGGTGGATAAGCGTGGCGCATACACCTTTTTGAACTGGCACGGTGGATGCGCCACGCTTATCCACCCTACGAATACGACTCAACAGGAATACGTTCTGACGTGGCGGCACGAATTAAGTACCGGGTATTTGAGCTTGACGCGGCACTGCCACCGGCATAAAATTCCCGACTGTTTAATTCAGGTAATAACGAGATGAGCGCAGATATCCAAAAACGCATCAAAGAACAAGTCACCACGCATCCGGTGGTGCTGTACATGAAGGGCAATCCGCAATTCCCGCAGTGCGGCTTTTCCGCCAATGCAGTGGGCATACTCAACGCGCTGGGCGTGAAGGAGTTGTTCACCGTGGACGTGTTGCAGGACGCCGACATCCGTCAGGGCATCAAGGAATATGCCAATTGGCCGACCGTACCGCAGCTTTACATCAAGGGCGAATTCGTTGGCGGCTCGGACATCATGACCGAGATGTATCAGAGCGGTGAACTCAAGCAAATGCTTGACAGCTAGGCTGCAATTTCGATTCTATTCCATAGGTTATCTGTAGGGGCGCGATTTAACCAGCCACTTACCCATCGATTTTTGATGGGTTATTTGGAATGGCTATGCGGCGCCATCGCGCCTTGAACTTTCAAATACTCTAACAAGGGCGTGATGAATCACGCCCCTACAAGTCTGGCACGCACCCGAGCGACCGCCGCCGAGGCCTGTTGCGGCGCAGTGCTGCCGCTATGGTTGCGGCCGGCGAGGGATCCCTCCAGAGTTAGCACCTGCACACACTATCAACATGCGGTAAATATCGCTGCTACCCGGCAAGCCTGGTGCGGCAAAATATCAGCCGCGATGTTCGGCGTAGTGTTCTCT
>JBGSKJ010000128.1:0-18345 GCA_041741275.1 Gallionella sp. | reverse complement strand
AGTTGCAAAGCGCGGCGATAGCTCGCCACCGCCTCGTCGAGCAGTCCGAGGCTCTTCCGGACCACCCCCAGATTGAAATGCGCCTCGGCATCGCCGGGCATCAGCTCTGCGGTCTTTTGAAAAGACTGAAGGGCATTCTTGCCCTGCATCTGCAGGGACGCCCCCAGCAGCTTCCAGGCAAAACCGGAATCCGGAAACCGTCCGATCAGCGCGCGCGTCTGGCTCTCCAGTTCCGCATAACGCCTGGCATTGTACAAAGCGACCAGCCGGTTGAATTCATCGGGCGACGGCGCGGCAGAACGGGGCGCGACTTTACCCTCGCAACAATGCTTGTATTTCTTTCCGCTGCCGCAACTGCACGGGTCGTTTCTTGCCGGCTTCATGTTCATCGCTGGTGGGTCAATTGGTTGCCCGGTATCAGGACAGAATCGAGTACTGAAGAGGACAACTGAAAAGTTGGGAAGAGTCGGGAGTTAATGGACTATCGAAGTGCCGCAGCTTTCCGGTTTCGGAACAACGCATAGTGTTCCAGCATTTTTGCTTGCGGTCAACGTAGCTCTGTGTGATTCCAAGTCTGGCGCAAGGTAAACCTGGCTTTCCCTATCGTAGGAGCCAGCTTGCTGGCGAAGTGTTTCGCGAGCAAGCTCGCTCCTACAGTGGGTTCGTTGTCTAATGGATCATTTGGATTTATTGCGTGTCTTTGCGAGTTATTGCCCTTAGGCAATATCCCTGCGAAAACCAATTCGTGGACCAACTGCTTTTTCCAGGTGGATATTGCCTGGCGGATCGTCAAACAAACCCGCTTTAATGTGACCGGCAAGATAAAGGCAATGCGCCGGTCTTTGAATTACAATCTCGGAATTACAACCGCACCCATACTTCCTGCCGGAATCCATCATGCAACGACTTATCCTGACCCGCCCCGACGATTGGCATCTGCACCTGCGCGACGGCGCGCTGATGCAGTCGATCGTGCAAGATACCGCGCGTCAATTCGCCCGCGCGATCGTGATGCCCAATCTCAGGCCGCCGATCACCACCACCGCACAGGCACAGGCGTACCGGGCGCGCATTCTGGCCGCACTTCCGGAAGGGGCGAAGTTCGAGCCGCTGATGACGCTGTATCTCACCGACAACACCACGGCTGAAGAGATACAGCGCGCCGGACAAAGCGGTATGGTGCATGCAGTCAAGCTGTATCCGGCGGGGGCGACCACCAACTCCGATGCGGGCGTGACCGACCTGCGCAAGGCATACCCGGCGCTGGAAGAGATGCAGCGTTGCGGCATGCCGCTGCTGGTGCACGGTGAGGCGACCGATCCCAATGTGGATGTGTTCGACCGCGAGGCGGTGTTCATCGAGCGGGTGATGATCCCGCTGTTGCGCGATCTGCCGCAACTGCGCGTGGTGTTCGAACACATCACCACCCGCGATGCGGTGCAATTCGTACTGGGTGCGCCGGAGCATATCGCCGCGACCATCACCGTGCATCATCTGCTGTACAACCGCAATGCGATGTTCAAGGGCGGGATGCGCCCGCATTATTTCTGTCTGCCGGTGCTGAAACGCGAAGTGCATCGCGAGGCGCTGGGCAAGGCGGCCATCAGCGGAGATCCGAAATTCTTTCTCGGCACCGACAGCGCGCCGCACGCGCAGCACACCAAGGAGAGCGCCTGCGGCTGCGCCGGAATCTATACCGCTCACGCTGCCATTGAACTTTATGCCGAAGTGTTCGAGCAACTCGGCGCGCTGGACAGGCTGGAAGGTTTCGCCAGTTTCTATGGGGCGGACTATTATCGTTTGCCGCGCAATACCGACAAGATCACGCTGCACAAGGAAAACTGGCAGGTGCCGGACAGCCTGGCTTTCGGCGAACATCGCCTGGTGCCGTTGCGTGCCGGAGAAAATGTGACGTGGAAGATCGGCGGCTGACATGGATGCAACACCAGACCATGCGGAGATATTTCGTACCAAACTGAATCTGGAAACCGCGCAGATCGCCTGGAAGGAATTGCAGCGATTTTTTGCCGGAGGCGCGGCACTGATGGTTTGCGCCGACCTGGATCTGGTCGAGGTCGCGTTCCGGATGTCAGAGGACAATGCCGCGCAGATCCAGCGCTGGTTGGAAGCGGGAAAGCTGGGCAAGGTCACGGACGCGCAGGCAGCGGCATGGTTCGAAGCCGATGCGCTGGTGTGGGCAGTGGTGGTCAGCCCGTGGGTGCTGGTGCAGCCCGTCGGGAAACTTCAGTAAAACACCATCGATCGGGAGCACCAATGATATCTGCGCATGGCTGGTTCTACTGGGCAATACTCTCCGCGGTCTTTGCCGCGATGACGGCCATCTTTGCCAAGATCGGCCTGGAAGGTGTGGATTCGGATTACGCCACGCTGATCCGCACTTTCGTGATAATTTTGGTGCTGGCTGGTTTTGTGTATTCCACCGGAAAGTGGAGCGATCCCTTTGCGCTCAATCCAAAGACCTGGCTGTTCCTGTCGCTGTCCGGGTTGGCCACCGGCGCGTCCTGGGTCTGCTACTTTCGCGCGCTGCAATCGGGTGAAGCTTCCAAGGTCGCGCCGGTGGACAAGTTCAGCGTGGTGCTGGTGGCGATCTTCGCGGTCATCTTCCTGAACGAGCGCCCCAGCCTGCGCGACTGGCTGGGCATCCTGCTGGTTGCGGCAGGGGTCGTGATCTTGAGTTTCAGAAGATAGTCAAAACTGGATATCCGGGTTCCGTCACCCAAAATCCTGATGCGGAACTTCGGGTGGCAGTTATCAGTCCGTTCGTATCGGTATAACCCGGTTATAGCCGGGTGAGGAGTTCAACGATGAAAAAATTCCCGGTCGCGACCTTGCTGGTGATACTTGCCGCTTGCCAGAGCACACCCAAACTGGAAGACGATGCGCGCTATGTGAGGCTGGCGACGGTGGTGGACAAGCATGAATTCACCGAACTGGAGCGCAAACAGGCGGAAGCGAACCTGCCCGGTGACAGCCACGCGGGTGTCGGCCTGAGTGTTGGGGTCGGCTCGGGCGGCAGCTTCGGCGGGGTGATGCTGGGCATGGGCAGCAGGATCGGCGGCCGCGAGAGCCGCAATGAACTGCCGCAGGTCGCCAATGGTGCGAATCGTTACACCGTGCAACCGTTGAGCAGCGACGAGCGCCTCGAGGTGATGAGCTACGGGAAATACAAGGTGGGCGATTGCGTAAAGGTGCTGGCGGGCCACCCCACCGAGTTTCCGCGGTTCTTTGAACTGAAGCCGGGCGAGCGCTGCGAATAGCTCCGGCCTGGTGCTGGTTGCGGCTGGGGCGTGGCTTAAAGATACTTTATTAGTATTTTAAAAATGGCATATTGTTTGTCAGCGGCAACGTGGCAATTTTGTCTTTATGTCACGCACACTGGACATAATACGAACAACCATATGAGCAAGTCGAAAAAAGTCGCAAAAATAAAGGGGAAATTATGTCTGCGACGAAAATAGTTGACATTAGATTTGTCCGGCCTGCTTTGCGATTCTTTGCCATCTATCTTTCAATCATCTTGATCTCGCCGGTGACGATGAGTAATCCGGCTCATGCCAGCGGTTCCATTCCCGCAACCGATCTCGGTTATTGCAATAACGGATACCTTGCATAAAATATTCATGGAATTACCCGCACTGGGTGTATACCGCAAGAGGTTATTTGGCGACAAGCTTCTTATGATGCTTCATATCGAAATTGCCCTGTTTGCTATACAGTCAATGCATGCTCACTGGGTACGTTGCCCCGTTATACTTGTAATGCAACTTATCATTACAACAATACTACTTCTAATGTCCTATATGGCTATTGGTATCATGAGACTTATTCCTGTCCGGTTAATTCAAGTGGATCAGGGACGCCAACTTGCACCTGCAACGCCAATTACCAGCCCGACACGGCAGGAACAAGCTGTGTGCCTGTTGACACCTGCCCTGAAGTAAAGGCCCTGACACCGCTGCCCACCAACGATGCGTGTGCGCAAGTGTTGGAGAACATCAACTCCACTCAGGCGCAGAAGGACGCGGCGTGTGGCGCGTTGACGAATAATCTGCAAACCGGGATGGCCTGCTTTAGAGATAAGCTTTCCCGTACTAACGATCTTGTCACCGGCACATCTATTCCTTTGGTTGTTACGTCGGATATCCGCAGTGTTGCCTATCAGGCGCATTTCAGGGAGATTTGGGACAAGATGGAAAGATTGGTGCGTCTAGAAGATGACCCAGACAAGCGAACCGCTTGCGCCGCTCGTCGTGCCGAGATTGCCGCCGAGAAAGGCTGCGATAAGGCTGGTCCCTGCAAGAGCGAGCCAAATGAGGTCTGTTATCCTGATGAATCATCGACTCAGCGCAGTCATTGCTTAACCGGAAGGCCTGCTGAGCCCAATCCGAACGATGCGCAGCACACATCAGGCAATGCCTTTGATGTCAGCGGAATTCGTACTATTAACCCTCTGCAAGCAGCGCTGGGCGCACGCAACCCGCCGCAAACCATCCTGCAATTTCTGGATGATCCTACCAACTGTAACCTGAACTGGGGCGGATCGTTTACAGACAATTATGACCCGATACATTTCTATGCACGCTAGCATTAAGGAGACCGAAACCATGACCAATAAATTCAGCAAGCCAAACCGTTATCTCTTGTCGTTGATCGTTTTTCTGTTTGCGGGATTTAACCATGCCGCGCTGGCGGAACAGCCGCCGGTAGTGGTTAAAACCTACGGCCAGCATATTGGCGGCAATATTGTATATCTCCACGAGGTGACCAACAACGGTAGCCGCAATGTAGTAGGGGTCGCTATCGGCTTAGACACCAACCAAGTCTCCCCGAATTTACCTTATGATAGGCTTCATGGGGAGCTTAACTTTGTGATGCCGGCGGGTTCCGAAATGTGCAATCCAAAGATTAACCCGGCTTTAATTTCCGGGCCAACGGGTTGGACTGCGCAGATTATTCCAATCGAGCATTCAGGATGTTATTTGCAATGGTATCGTCCCCGGTCTCCGCTGCTCCCACTTCAACCGGGGCAGACCATGCGCTTGGGCGTCACCGTGCCAAAGTATTTCGAAGCATATCTCACCGGGCATTTCTCGGCTGGGTATGGCGACGGTAATGTCCCTTGGGATTATAACGGCGTAATGGAGAAACTCGACACAGTTCCACCCAGCCTCACTGTGAGCCTGAGCCCCGCCACACTCTCGCCGCCAAACGGCAACCTCGTGTCCATCACTACCGCCATCACGGTGAATGACGACTACGATCCCTCGCCCGATATCAAACTCGAGTCCATCACCGCGTCTGAAACGCTGGTAGACGGAGACATCCAGAATGCACAGTTAGGCACTGACGACCGGCAATTCAGCCTGGCTGCCAAATGCGCAGTAACCAATCTGGCCGGGCGCATTTACACCGTCACCTATTCCGCCACCGATGCCTCGGGCAATAAAGCCACCGCCATTGCCACGGTGACTGTGCCTCACGAGTAAATGGTCGTAGCAAGAGCGGTATGTGTCCAGGCGGTGAGGAACATGAGGCTTAATTGTCTCAATAGCCGTATGACTGGTGCATGGAATCGAACCGGCACGCTAGTTTTTCCCTGGCGACGGATTTTAAGCCGGAAGATAGTCAGGAAACCTGAAATGCAACAGGGGAGACCGAAGCCTCCCCTGTTGCCGCCAATCAACTACAGCCAATCCACTGCGTCACCAAACAACGCTGACCGGGTGGCTGGATATTGGCCGGCACAAGACGCCGGCCAGATCGCCGCTTACCACGAAGCTTCAAGCATGAACAAGTATTCGTTCTTGCCGCGCTTCGGCGTAACCTGGTCATAAGCCGAACCGCTGCGCGTTGCGTACATGGCGTGCAATGCCACGTTTTGCGACAAGTCGTAAATCGCCTGGGCCATGATGGAGTTGTCCTTGAGGTCACTGTTGAGGGTACCGGCACGATAATTCACACCCAGATGCAGGATGTCGGGAACCACACTGAAGTCGGCGCCGATCGTGGCCGCGCTCTTGGCAAACGCACCACTGTTGTAGGCGTTACAACCGCTGGCTACTGCTATGCCTGTTCCGCAAGTACCACCGGCGGCAGGTGCCTTGGCATAAGTCAGGTAAATGCCCAGTGGTTTGCCGCCGACCTCGCCGTGTGCCTGCAAATCGGCAAAGCGTGCTTCAGTCTTGACCAGGCCGCTGTTGGGGGTACCAGGTACGGTGGCAGTACCATTTCCCGCACCGTCCAATTCAGACGTGCCGTTCATGATGCCCACACCGCCGACCAAGGCCCAGTCGCCCAGAGTCGGGGTGGCGGCGATACGCAGGTAGTTGGACTTCATTTCGAAAGACGGTGTAGCCTGGCCGCCTGCGCCGGGGGCATAGTTGGGTGTCCATCGGGTGTAGTTGATGAAGCCGAAATCGTTTTGGGCCACGAACGCGAAACCGGAGGCGGCATTAACGAAGCTGCCGTTGGAGCCGTTGCCATCCACCATGGCAAACTGGATGGCCGAAATATCGCGGCGTGATTCAGCCCAGCGGTTCGCGCGCATCACGCCCGCGCTGGACAATTCATAGCCGTAAGACACGCCCAGACTATCGGTAGTGAATGGAATGACACTCAGCTTGGCGCCGCTCATATCAAACATGATCGGCACCCTCAAGCCGGCCAGCAGATTGCCGCCGGAGACGGTGTTGCCTTCCAGGATGAAGCCGACGTTGTCGGCCACGCGACCGCCTAAGAACATGCTTAATTCGTCGCCGAATTGCCACTGTCCGTTGCCGGTACCATCAAGCACGGTACCCGTACCATCGTTGATACCCTTGTTGCCGTTCTTTTGATTCTGGTAGCGCAACTTCAACAGCACCGCACCGTTCAGCACGGCAGGAATAGACAGATGCTCGCCCTCCACTTGCGTTTGCGCGCCCATGATCGTGTATCCGCCGGCCTTGAAAGCGCGACCGAAGCTGTTCAGTACCGGGAAATGCTGCTGGTGACACGCTTTGCATTCCATGCCGGTCTGACGGGCAAAAGCTGGCAAAGCCGATGCTTGCGGAGCAAATACCGCTGCCGCCAACATGCTTGCAAACAGAACAAATATTTTTTTCATGAATACTCCCTAAAGTTAATTAAAAATGGCGCCCGGTCAATCTCTGCGACAACCCGTGATGGCGCCGCCTTCCCGCTCAATCACACACTATGGCCCAATAAGCCGGCAAAGCCGGAAATTCAAGAAAAAAGCACGCTCTGCCAGACAAATTCAAATAAGTTGTATTAAAACAGTTTTGAAACGCCTTTCAAGCTAACACAATTCTGCCCTATGCGCTGTTCTTCATCGCCGCTTCGATCTGCCGGCATAGTGTTTTCAGGATCTTGATGCGCGCGAAGTTCTTGTCGTTGGCTTCCACCAGCGTCCACGGTGCGATCCCGGTGCTGGTGCGGTCCACCATATCGCACACGGCGGCTTCATAGGCGCTCCATTTCTTGCGGTTGCGCCAATCCTCCGCGGTGATCTTGAAGCGTTTGAAGCCGGTTTTTTCGCGTTCCTTGAAACGCCGCAACTGCTCGTCCTTGGTGATGGCCAGCCAGAATTTCACCAGCACCGTGTTGTTCCTGACCAGTTGCTCCTCGAAGTCGTTGATCTCGCCGTAGGCGCGCATCCAGTCGGCTTCGGAGCAGAATTTCTCGACACGCTCGACCAACACCCGCCCGTACCATGAGCGGTCGAAGATCGTGACCCGTCCGGTGCGCGGGATGTGCCGCCAGAAGCGCCACAGATAAGGCTGGGCGCGCTCCTCTTCGGTGGGCGCGGCGACCGGGATGATGCGGTAGTGGCGTGCGTCCAGTGCGCCGGTGATGCGGCGGATGGCGCCACCCTTGCCGCCTGCATCCGAGCCTTCGAACAGCGCGACGACGGACATATTGCGGAAACGCTCGTCGCGCGTCAGCAGGTTGAGCTTGCCCTGATATTTTTCCAGTTCGGCATCGAATTTTTTCTTGGCGATCTGCTGCGCCATGTCCAGTTTGTCGAACACGTTCAAACGATCGATAGCGACTTGCAGCGGCGCGGCATTGGCAGGCACGGCTTGCGCGGGATGAGTCAAACGCTTGCGCAGTGCCTCCAGCAATATCTTACCGGCGGTCAGGCTGCGATAGCGCGGATCGGTTCCCTCGATCACGATCCACGGCGCATCCGCAGTACTGGTGGCACGCAGTGTGTGCTCGGAGACCTTGCGGAATTTGTCATACAGCTTGAAACGCTGCCAGTCCAGAGCGGTGACGCGCCAACGCGTCCTGGGATCCTTTTCCAGACTTTTGAGCCGCTTGCGCTGCACATCCTTGGCGAGATGGAACCAGAACTTGATGATCAACGCGCCCTCGTTGGTGAGCATTTTCTCGAAGCGGTTGATCTCGTCTATGCTCTGGTTTAGGGCTGACGCCTTGGTCTTGCCCATGACGCGCTGCACGATGGGCGCGGTGTACCATGAGCCGAAGAACACGCCGATCTTTCCCCTGGGGGGCAGCGCCCGCCAGAACCGCCACATCGGCGGACGCTCGCGCTCCTCATCCGACTGTTCGCCCATCGCGTGTGCGACGATGTGGCGCGGATCCATCCAGGCGTTGAGCAGATTGACCGTCTCCCCCTTGCCTGCGCCATCCACGCCGCCAATTAAAATGATGACCGGAAATTTGGCCTTCTGCGCCAGATCGAACTGCGCGTTAAGCAGATCCTCTCGCAGTTTCGGCACTTCCTCATCGTAGGTGACTTTGTCTATGCTGTGACCGAGTTCGGCAGATTCAAACATGATTTTCTCCCAGACGAAATTAGCCCTATAAAAATTCCGGCGTGATGACCATGCGCAAGTTGACCTGTTCAGCGCCTTCGCGCAGGGTGAACCACCACAGCGAGCCCTTCCTGATGCTCAGGGATTGGCCCTCGCAGCCCAGCAGTTGCGCCGCGACTTCACCCAGGGTCGGCTGGTGCCCGACCACTAGCACCGTACCCCCGGCATCCGGCCAGCGTGCTGCCTGTAACACGGCTAGCGCAGAAGCGCCCGGCGCGATGGTGGGAGCCAGCGTGAATTGGCCGGTAAGGGCGGCAACGGTTTGCTGGGTGCGGGTCGTGGGACTGACCAGAATGCGGTGGTTATCGGGCAGATGCTGATGCAGAAAAGCGGCGACCTTCGCGGCCTGTTTGCTACCCTTTGCGGTGAGTTCGCGGGCATGATCGGGCGCGCCATCGGCAGCTTCCGCATGCCGCCACAGTATCAGATCCATCGTTGCCCCCGAATATTACATTTTATTTGCCAGCGTATACCGTATACACTGTTTCCGCCACTTTAATCCCAGGGAGATGACATGACAACCAAAAAGAAAGCAAAGGCACCGGCAAAAAAAGTGCCGCTGAAAAACACTGCGGTACCCGCCAATAGAACCGCCAATAGAACCGCCAAGCCGGCGGCCAAGCCATCCGTCAAGAACGCAGCACGGGCAGCCGTGAAAAAGCCAAAAAAGGAACACAAAATGAAAGTGGTGCGCGACAGCTTCACGATGCCGCAAAGCGAGTATCAGAAGATAGCCGAGATCAAGTCGATCTGCCTGAAGGCGAAAATGCATGTGAAGAAAAGTGAAGTGTTGCGCGCCGGACTAAAGGTCTTGGCTGAACTCAATGCCACGCAATTGAAGCGCGCATTGAGTGAGCTGGAAAAGATCAAAACCGGGCGGCCGAAAAAACACTGACCCCCGGTTTCGTTTGTTCGGAGGAGCCATGCACAGGCTCCTGCTATTGCGAAGACTGCGGAATCAGGCTTGCGTAGCCGGCGGGTTGCCGATCTGGCTGCTGCGCCGGCGCCGGATCGGAATGCGGTAACACAGAATCAGGATCCCGATGACCGCCACCTGGGCCAACAGCGTTTGGGTGGTCGGGAGTACACCCAGCATCGGCAGTGCGATGAAATTGACAGGGCTGGTCGCGACAAGGCCCGCTTCCTGCAGCGAGGCGACGCCCTGACCGGCGAAAATCACGGCCATGATCGCCAATAATATCGACGTGGCCGAAAAGAACGGCCCCAACGGCAGCCTGATGCCGAAACGGAACAACCCCCAGCCGACAGCGGTCAGTGTCAGGACGGCTGTCAACATGCCGCTCCACAGGGCGGGCCGCGTATCCTCGCCGGTTTGTGCCCAAAGCGCCTGGTAGAACAACACGGTTTCGAAGATCTCGCGGTACACGGCGAAAAAGGAGATCAGCGCGAGTGCCCACAGGGTTTTCTTTTCCAGTGCAGCACCCACTTTGTCTTTCAGGAACTTCTGCCAGGCTTGCGCATGTGTCTTGTCGTGCAGCCAGAATCCCACGTAGATCAACATGGCCGAAGCAAATAACGCGGTGACCCCCGAGGTGATTTCCCGGCCGGCACCCGATATGTCCACCAGCCAGGTTGCTGCCGCCCAGGTAAACACACCCAGCAGCAGAGCGCCACCCCATCCGGCATGGATGTAGACCAGTGCGTTGCGCTGTCCGCTCTTCACCACGAAAGCGATGACCGCCGCCAGTACCAGGATCGCTTCCAATCCTTCGCGCAACAGGACGAATAGCGAACTGACGAAGGCCCCGGTGACCGTGAGTTTTCCTTCCCTCAGCAACTCGTCGGCTTGGCTGAGCAATTTCTTGGATTGTTCGATTTTCATGGCCAAAGTTTCAGCGGGAGCGTTGCCATAGATGAGTTGGCGTATTCCCATCATGTCCTGTTCGATGTCGAGGCGCAGTTGACTGTTGATGTTGTTGAGGCTGATCTCCATCGGTTCGAAACCCTCCAGATAGGCCGCGATGGCAAAGCGCTGCGCTCCGGCCTGATCTCCGGCACGATAGCGAACCAGCGCCTGGTCGAGCTGTTCAGTGGCGAATATCAGGGTGGCGTGCCGCGCCGACAAGAGAGCCTGCGGCTCGGCGCGCAGGTAGTCGAAAACCGCCCGGGTATTGTCGCCGTGGTTGATGCTTACCTCATTTGGCGTCAGCGTGGTAAGCGCAACCAGGTTTGGCACGGCACCCTTGAAATTGCGTTTTTCCCAAAGCTTGCGTCCCAGTTCCAGACGTTCCGCAGGGGTGCGTAAATTGGAGGCGAGGAACGCAAGTGCCCAGCGCTCATCTTCGGACAGTAGTGTAAATCCAACCATGCCCGTGCCGGGGACACCCAGTGAAATGGTATTGTAAAGGCCATAGATGCTGCGCTGGCCCATGCGCGTCGCATCGTGGAAATTGGCGGGTTTCTGGTCCAGTGTCTTGCCCTCGGGACCATCGCCATGCCCATCCGCGCCATGGCACTTTACACACAACTGCTGGAACAAAACCACCGCCCGCTGGGAATCCGGGAATTGCCGTGGCGACACGGGGATCTTGTACGCAGCGATGATTTCCCGGCGTAACTGCTGTGCCGAAGCGCTGACCAGTTCGGCAGGGGCTTTCTCGTTGACGTTGCGGGCAAGTTCCTCGGCATTTTTGACCAGGGTCACCCGGAGCGGATGGTCGGGCAGTCTGGCCAACAGTTTTGCCGATTGTACCGCGAATTCAGCTTGTTCCTTGTATTCGCTCTCGTTGAGCACCTTGCCGAACAGCACCGATCCGCCGTAATCCACGCTCAGGTAATCGAGCATGTGCAGAACGGTTTGGGCTTGCCGTTCGGATGTTGCATCGGCATGCGCGGCAGGCATCGGCAACATCAGGAAAGATGCGGCGATGGCTGCGGGGATAAGGCGGATCAATCGGGCTGACATGTTGTAACTCCTTGTGCGAGGCGGCAGCCTGGCGGTTTATTAAACTTGCAACAGTTTAAATGAAACGGTTGCCATGGCTTTTGTATTGAGAACAGTTCTCATCCTATATGATAACTATTCTCAAATGCAAGCGATTTGTGTATGATAGTCGCAAATTCCGGAAACACCGCTACCCGGGCAATATCAGCAGGGTTCCGCTAGCCGTCATAAGTGTGAGCATGGACGGAAGGCCAGAACCCGCAGTCATGCTGGCAACAGGCAATAATGCCGGAACGCAGAGTGTGTGCAGATTGCATAGGCGGTGGATGGGCACAGTCCGGCATCTCACCGCGTTCACCGCAGCCAACTTTGGAGTGACCAATATGGAAAGCCAGGATCTGCGCAATGCCGGCCTTAAAGTCACCGTTCCACGCCTCAAGATGCTTGAGCTTCTCGAAAAAGCCCATGACAAGCACCTGACCGCCGAGGCTATCCACCGCCTGCTGCTTGAGGCCGGCGAGGAGATCGGGCTGGCCACCGTGTATCGCGCGCTCACCCAGTTCGAGGCTGCGGGGCTGGTCACCCGGCACCACTTTGAGGGTGGCCAGGCTGTGTTCGAGCTGGAGCGCGGTCCGCACCATGATCACATCGTCTGCATACACTGCGGGCGGGTCGAGGAATTCTACGATGAGGTCATCGAAAAACGGCAGCGTTCGATCGCCGAAAAACTCGGCTTCAATATGCGCGATCACACCCTGACGCTCTACGGCGAGTGCAATGAACCGGCTTGCCTGGCGGGGCGCGTCAAAAGTTCTGCGAACAGGACTCCGGGAACGCCGAAGTGACCATGGCAAGCATGAAAAACCAATGGCTGCACACGCGGAACTTGCCATGAAAAATATACCGGCAGCGATTTGACATGATGCGTTCATTGCTCATTCTGCCGTTGCTGCTGACCGGACTGGCCGGCCAAGCGCAAACGTTGCCGCATCATCAACTGCGCATCGCACTCCACCCCGAACAGCACAGACTGGAAGCTGGGGATCGCGTCATTTTGCCATCCGGCTCACCGCGCACGCTGGAGTTTTCCCTGCACCGCGACCTGAATCCCTCCTCGCCGGATGCCGCGCTCGAAGCGGTGGGAGGCGCGTCGGAGGAATGGTTGCGGCACTACCGCATCACGCTCCCGGCAGGCAGAGACAGTTTTACACTGGATTATGCCGGCGAAATATTCCATTCGCCGCAGCAGGATGCACGCGAAGCGCGCAGCTTTGAAAATTCGCCGGGCATCATCGCCGCGGAAGGAGCGGTGCTCAGCGGCGCAAGCGGATGGTATCCGCGCCTTGAGAACGTTCCGGGCGCGGATATGATGACCTTCTCGCTCGATGTCGCATTGCCGGAAAACTGGCGGGCGGTCAGCCAGGGCAAGCGCATCGCAGCAAACGGGTCACGGGAGAATTGGCAGGAAAGCCTTCCGCAGGACGAGATCTACCTGATCGCCGCACCGTTCACCGAGTACCGGGATAACGCAGACGGTATTGAAGCTCTGGTGTATCTGCGCAACGACGATGCGGCACTCGCGCAGCGCTATCTGGACGCCACCGCGCGCTACCTGGCGATGTACCGGAAGTTGATCGGGGTCTATCCCTACGCCAAGTTCGCGCTGGTGGAGAATTTCTGGGAAACCGGGTACGGCATGCCATCGTTCACGCTGTTGGGCAGCCGGGTGATCCGCCTGCCGTTCATCGTCGATTCTTCCTATCCGCACGAGATCCTGCACAACTGGTGGGGCAACGGCGTGTATGTCGATTACCGGAGCGGCAACTGGTCGGAAGGGCTGACCGCGTATCTGGCCGACCACCTGTTGCAGGAACAAAAAGGCAACGGTGCGGAATACCGGCGCGCCGCGCTGCAAAAGTACGCCGATTTCGTTTCCGCCGCGCGGGACTTCCCGCTTGCGGAATTCACCTCGCGCCACAGTGCGCAAAGCGAAGCAGTGGGCTACAACAAATCCATGCTGCTGTTCCACATGCTGCGCAGACGGATGGGCGATGACAATTTCACGCGTGCGCTGCAAAATTTTTACCGGGATTTTCGGTTCAGGCAGGCAAGTTTCGCAGACATCGAACGAGCATTTTCACAAGCGGCAGGGAAAGACCTCGGCCCGTTTTTCGCGCAATGGGTGCGACAGGCAGGCGCGCCGCAATTGCGCCTGGTATCTGCACAGGTCCATAACGACAAGACGCGCCGCGCCGGCGCGGGCTTTGAACTGGTCATCACCATCGAGCAAATCCAGCCCGGCCCGGCCTATGCGCTCGACCTGCCGCTGGCAGTCACGCTGGCAGGGAAAGACCAGGCCTATTCAACAGTGATAGGGATGAAAGACAAACACGCGGAATGGCGCTTGCCGTTCGACACGCAGCCGTTGCGCGTGGATGTGGATCCCGAGTTCGACCTGTTTCGCCGCCTGGACAGCAGCGAGATCCCGCCGGCGCTGTCGCAGGTGTTCGGTGCGGAACAGTTGCTGATCGTGCTGCCGCGCAAGGCGCCGGAGGACTTGCGCGCGCAATATCGCGCCGGCGCGGAAAATTGGCAAAAGCAACCCGGGCGCAACACCATCATAGTCTGGGACGATGAGATCGAAACATTACCGCACGCTGGCGCGGTTTGGTTGTTCGGCTGGGAAAACCGCTGGCGCGGTGAATTCCAAACCGCACTTGCGCTCAACGGAGCGACGCTGTCGGATCAGGGAGTCCGGTTCGGGGACACCGGGTACGCGCGCATGCGGCACGCGCTCGCCCTGACCGCGCGCATCGGGCAAACACCCGCAGCCTGGCTCGCCGTTCCAGATGCCGCGATGATGCCGATACTCGCCAGGAAATTGCCGCACTATTCGAAATTCAGCTATGCCGCTTTCGAAGGTGCGGAATTGACCAATCTCGCCAAGGGCATGTGGCCGGTGACGCGTTCGTCGCTTGCCATGCCTGTGCGACAAGCCGACGGCAGCCTGACGGAAGTGATGCTCGGCAAGCTGCCGCCGCGCGACGGCCTGTTGCGCTAGCAATTGACACTGATCTTCTGTACGTGGGAGGTATTTCAGTTCCGACAGGCTGGCTTGGCAGATGAATCACCGGGTACCGTGTTGCCCGATAGACCGGTTGCCGTGTGATCGCGTTCAGCGCAGCGTCACCTCGAACAGCAACTCCTGATCCTCAGCCAGCAGGCGTTCGCGGCGCACCGTGACATGCAGTATGTCGCCGGGTCGTTTGTCGAACATCACGGCTTTCATCTCGGCAATGTTGCTGACTTTGATGCCGTCAAGCGTAACGATGTGATCCCCGGCATCGATGCCGGCCGACTTGGCCGCACTGCCGGATAACAAATTGGTGATGAGTACGCCGTTGCTGCCATCCTCGATGGATATCCCCAGCTTGCCCGGCTTCGGTAACCCCGTGCCGACCGGTGTGGCAAGGATGAAATCGGCAATTCCCGGATACTCGCCGAACTGTTTGCCGTTGATGGCCACGGCACTGTAACGGCCGCCAAGGCGGCGATCGAGGGCTCTCGGGATCCCGTCGCCGTACATCATATGCCCCAGACCCGTCAGCACCACCAGCAGCGTCTGCGGATGTTCTTTCAGGTAATTCGCCGCAACATCCGCCATTGCCTCGTCCCAAAGCTGTTGCCCCTCGACGAAGGTGTCGAAGGTGTTGCCTTCCGGATGGACATTGAAGATCGCTTTGAGCCGGTTCCGATAGTCGTTGCCGATGGGCTGGATGTCATCGGGGATGCGGGTGCGTTCCTCCGGGGTCAGGCTGTTGAGCCCGCCGTTAAACACCTTGTGGTGAATCTCGTCGGAGATATTCAACGCCAGCACCGGGATGTGATTATCCCGTGCAAATCCGAGGATAGGCTGCAGCATCCGGTAGTCTATCTTCCAGCGCTTGAAATATTCGGTTCTGATCAGCATCTCCCTTTCGTCGATGTACCCGGCGATGTAATCGTTGAGATGAGACTGGAAGGGTTGCTGGAAATACTCGACCCCGATGGCGATATAGGGGTAGCGGGCATGAAGATTCTGGATCAGCCGCAACTGGTTTTGATGATGTTCCGGCTGGTCGTGGACCTCGCCGATGAACAAGGCGCGCTTCTCCGCGAGTTTGCCGGTCAGCTCATCGACCTTGCGCGGATCGCCGAGATCGAATGTTCCGGGCCTGATGCGCGCACCGGATGCCGGGACGGGTAACTGGAAGCCGCCGCGACCGTGTTCCAGGGTATCGCATGAGGTGCAGCCAACGGCTAAGGTCAGGAATAAAGCATGGCGTATTGTCATGGGTGGCTATGTCGGACCGGTGCTCGATGCGTGCAATTTTGACAGCATACACTGCGATCATGGTATTCGATTATCCTGGCCCACCCCTCCGTGCGCGACGAATACCGGGAACAGGCTATCGAGAAACGATCACTAGGGCGTCGGCCGGGCAGGCGAACTGGCAAGTTGCTTGAGCAGTTCGCGTTGGGCGCATCTCGGCGCGGCGCGGCGCGTGTTCTTGTGCCGGTAATGTCCTGCACCATCCATTTCCCATGCCTGGCTGTTGTCCTGCAGATATATCTTCAACCCCTCGTCGATCACGCGCTTCTTGAGCTTCTTGTCGAGAACCGGAAAACATACCTCGATGCGGCGGAAGAAGTTCCTGTCCATCCAGTCCGCGCTGGAGAGGTACACATCGTGTTTCAGGTCGTTGCGGAAGTAGAAGATGCGGGTGTGTTCGAGAAAACGCCCGATCACCGAACGCACCCGGATGTTCTCCGATAATCCCGGCACCCCGGGACGCAGTGCACACACACCGCGCACGATCAAATCCACCTTTACGCCGGCACTGGAGGCTTCATAAAGCGAGTTGATGGTTTCCGGTTCCAGCAACGCGTTCATCTTGGCGATGATATGGGCGCGCTTGCCTGATTTGGCGAGACGCGTTTCGTTCTGGATGGAGCGCAATACTTCCGCATGCATCGAAAATGGCGACTGCCACAGATGGTTCAGCGCGCGCGCCTTGCCGAGACTGGTGAGCTGGCTGAACACCTCATTTACATCCGAACAGATTTTTTCATTGCAGGTGAACAGGCCGAAATCGGTATACAGCCGGGCGGTGCGCGGATGATAGTTGCCGGTGCCGAGGTGCACATAACGGCGCAGCTTGCCGTCCTCGCGGCGCACCACCATCAGCATCTTGGCGTGGGTCTTGTGTCCGACCACGCCATACACCACATGCGCGCCGACTTCTTCCAGACGGTTCGCCCAATTGATGTTGGCTTCCTCGTCGAAGCGGGCCAGCAGCTCCACCACGACCGTCACTTCCTTGCCGCGCTGTGCCGCAGCGATCAGAGCTTCCATCAGGGCGGAGTCTGCACCGGTGCGATACACGGTCTGCTTGATGGCGACCACGCTGGTATCGCTGGCCGCCTGCTGGATGAAATCGATCACCGGCTTGAAAGATTGGTAGGGGTGATGCAGCAGCACATCGTTTTTGCGCATCACCTTGAACATATCCGCGCCTTTTTTCTGCAAGATACCCGGCACACTGGGCGCGAAAGCCGGAAACTTCAGGTCGTCGCGCTCCACCAGATCAGGGATCCGCATCAGCCGCACCAGATTCACCGGGCCGTGCACGCGATACAGGTCTTCCGGCGCAAGATTGAATTCCTTGAGCAATAACTCCGCGATCTGCGGCGAACAATTGTCGGCGATCTCAAGGCGCACCGCATTGCCGAAATGGCGTTGCGGCAATTCGCCCTGCAGGCTGAGTCGCAGGTTTTTGACCTCTTCCTCGTCCACGAACAGGTTGCTGTTGCGTGTCACGCGGAACTGAAAACAGCCGAGCACTTCCATGCCGGAGAAGAGCTCACCGACATGCGCGTGCAGGATGGAAGAAAGAAACACGAAACCGTGCGCGCAGCCGCTGATCTCCGGCGGCATCAGGATGGTGCGCGGCACCACGCGCGGGGCCTGCACAATGGCGCGCGTGGAGTTGCGCCCGAAAGCATCCTTGCCCTGCAGTTCCACGGCAAAATTCAGGCTCTTGTTGATCACGCGCGGGAAAGGATGTGCCGGGTCAAGGCCGATCGGAGTCAGCACCGGCATCACCTCGCGGAAGAAAAAATCCCTGACCCAAGCCTGCTGTGCTGCGGTCCATTGGGTGCGGCGCAGAAACTTGACGCCTTGCACGGCGAGTGAGGGAATGATGTCCGTGTTGAACAAATGATACTGCCGTTCGATCAGTTGATGCGCCTGCTCGCGCACCAACTGCAGGGTTTGCTGGGCGGACATGCCGTCCGCACTGGTGGCTATGACGCCGAGCTTGATTTGTTCCTTCAGCCCCGCCACACGGATCTCGAAAAATTCGTCGAGATTGCTGCTGACGATGCACAGATATTTCAGACGCTCCAGCAGCGGAACGCCCGTATCCTCGGCTTGCGCCAGCACGCGGTGATTGAACTCAAGCTGGCCGAGTTCGCGGTTCAGGAATTGCTGGGGGACGAATTTTTTTGCCATATGTAGGGGCGCGATTCATCGCGCCC
>JBGSKJ010000127.1:0-3658 GCA_041741275.1 Gallionella sp. | reverse complement strand
CAGTTGGCACGATGCCTGCAAAAGCGGGTTGCAACGGCAAACCCATGGCCAGCATGCTTGCAATAACCATGCGGCTGGTCCAGCGCATGAAACGGGAATATTGCTGTGTCATTATCATTCTCCTTGAAGTTGGGTGAGGCAAATTAACAATTCAAAAAATTCGAGTTTTTTTCGAGACTGGACTACAAGTTCCCCGGTGCCGACCTTGGCTTCGCAAAAGCCGGAATTGAAATTCGTGAGAACATCAAGACATTGGTATATCCGGCAAACACCGCTGAGCACAGGTACAAAGCAAACATTGAAAGCACGCCGCACCGGATTGTTTGAGGCTATCGCAATAAATTCATACTAACTGTGCGTTATCGCACATAGCTTGTGCCTGACCGCTCGCGGGACAAGTAAAACGAACAAGAGGCTGCATTGACTTCCATTCAAAGTGTACTGGCTGCGTTTGCCATCATCCTGATCGACCTCCTTGGGCGGGCGGGGCTGGACAAGGTATTGGCATTGGCCGGCGGCCCAACCACGGTCGCGCTGTGGGCGCAACTGCAGACCGTGGTGGAACTGGTCGGCACGGTGGCAATGGCGGGAGTATTGCAGGGCTTGACGGTGTTGATCGCTCAGGTGCACGACCCGCGCGATGAGCGCAACCTGCTGCACGCCGCGCTCAAGCTGGGCTTGGGCACTTCGCTGTCCGTCGCGCTGGGAGTGTTGCTGGTGGCGGGGCACATCCGGGGAGAGATCAAACCGGACTGGTTCGTGCTGGCCGCATTATCCGGTTGCATCGCGGTCATTCCCGCCACGCTGAACGCCTATTGGCTGGGCAAGCACCGGCAGCAGCAAATGCTGGGGCTGGCGCTTCTGACTAGCACGGTCTTGCTGCTGGTGGCGGTGGGAACATGGATCGGGATGTCCCTGCGCGGCTTGATGCTGGTGCAGTTCTTCGTGCTGGCTGTCATCGGCAGCCTGGTCTGGCGTTACCTGCGCAAATTAACCGGGGGCCGGTTGTCCGGGGACAGGTTGTCGCGGGCTGGCGAAGGTCATGCGGGGGGCAGGGAATATGTGCGCAAGCTGGCCGGATTCGTGCCGGTCGGTCTGGCCATCGGCATCATGAGTCCGGTGTCGATGCTGCTGATACGCGGCACATTGGCAGACTCGCTGTCATGGAGTGATGTGGGGTTCCTGCAGGCACTTTGGCGTTCCGGCGAATGGGTCACTGCCACGGCAGCAGGTGTGCTGTCGCTGGTGTTCCTGCCGCGCTTCAGCGCGACATACGGCTCGGCGCGCTTCAGGCAAGAGATGACGCGTGCCGGTGTGATGGTGCTGATCCCTGCTGCATGTCTGTTGCTGCTGATCTACCTGAACCAGCGCGCCATGCTGGCAACGCTGTACGACGCGCGCTTCGTGGTCAGCGATATGACCGCCGCGCTGTTCATGCTGGGCAGCTGGATACGCATCGCCTCGTGGCTGTTCCTGTTCGGCCTGTTCGCCGCACACCGCACGCGCTTGATCATGGCGGGAGAGGTGTTGTCGCTCCCGCTGTTGTCGCTGCTGCTGTGGCTGTTCGCCGGCGGGATGACGCTGGAGCGCGCCGCGCTGTTGTATCTGGCCAGCTATCTCGTTTATCTGGCCTTCACCGCCGCCAGCCTGCGGTATTCGGTTCGCAAAACAACTGGCGGCAGGGTGGACTGAGCGCAGCCGAACGGCGCAGCGCATTGCATCCTGCGCGTGATCACCGTATCAGGATCGTGGCCAGCCCGAGCAGCAGGCCCATGCTCACCACATCGGTGGCGGTGGTCAGGAAGATGCTCGATGCCGTCGCGGGATCGGTGCCAAAGCGTTTGAGCGTAAGCGGGACGATGGCGCCGGAAATACCGCTGATGGTGCAGGCGCCGACCATTGCCAGGAAAACCACCATGGCCAGCACCAGCGCATGCGTCGAGTGCTGCGAGCTTGCAATGACATACATCGCGATTCCCGAAACGATGCCGACCGGCGCCCCGTTCATCGCGCCGAGCAAGCCCTCCTTGGTGATCAGCTTGCGTGAATCGCCGGGTTTTATCTCGCCCAGGGTGATCCCCCGCAGCGTGACCGCCAGTGCCTGGCAGCCGGTGTTTCCCGACTGGCCGGCCAGCACGGGAAGGAACATCGCGAGGATGACAAGCTGGTCGATCGTCCCCTGGAACAGCGCCACCACGCCGCCCGCCAAAAATGCGGTCAACAGGTTGAGCTGCAACCACGGATGGCGAAACATGAAGCTGCGCAGCATCGGTGTCGAGATGCGCTCCTCCTTGTCGACGCCGACCATACTGCCGGCCTGCGCGGTGATTTTGAAAGCTTCCGCTTCGAAGATCGCCTGGCCGCGCACCAGACCCAGCAACTTCTCCTGATCGTCGCACACCGGATAGACCGGATAATGTCGGCTGAGCGAGAGCCTCATTGCTTCCGACACGGCCAGTCCGGGCCGGAACACAAACACATCGCGCAGCATGATGTCGGCGAGCTGCGCATCCCGCTCGGCAAACAGCAGGTCGCGCATCGTGATCAGGCCAAGCAGCTTGTGATCCGGATCGGTCACATAACCGTAAGTGATGAACGCGGTTTTAACCAGTGCACGCAGTTTTTCGATTGCCTGATCCACTGTCATCCCGGGACGGAACATGGCATACGTCGGCTCCATGAAATGCCCGATGGTGCCCGCCCCAAAAGACCGGTTGAACTCCCACTGGCGCGCGAGTTCCGGTGTGGCGCTGGCGATGATCGCCTGGCGTCGCCCATCCGGCAGTGCGCCCAGGATGTCCTGGGTGAATGAAGGATTGAGTTCGGCGAGGGCCTCAAAGGCAAGCGCGGCATCTGCCGATGCGAGCAGCATGGCAGCCCCGTTCGGCGGGCACGCCTTGAGTCGCGCAACCAGTCGCCGTCGCGGGTCATTGTTATTCGACTGGGATACAGACAGGGTCCGGTTCTGCATGCTCATTCTCCTCATTCGGGGACGCGTGAAGTGTACCCTTAAGTCGGGATAATGAAGAGCCGATATTGACAGGACAGGGGATCCCGCGCCTGCGGCGCAAAGACGCCAGAGCGGACGGCGTTGCCAGTATCCGGCTGGCTATCGCGGTGCCACCGCCGTCAGCCTGCTGTCCACGCCGCACATTTCAATATCATTCAGCGGGAGCAGCGCCCGCTGTCAAGCGGGGGTGTCCCGGAATGACAGCATCGTCATTTGACTGAACGGGTGAACGGGAAGACTTTGGTGAAGCCGAGAATATCGGTTATCAGCAACACGATAAAAATGCTGAACAGAAAACTGAGGATATCCCCGATACTGCCGCCGGCCGGCAACTGGTCCAATTGCCCGGCGATCTTGTTCACCTCTTCGTCGGTCAGCGCATTGACACGGGCTTTTGCTTCACCGGCCGTGACACCCTGCTGTTGCAATTGGGCGAGCACGTCCGCGCGGTCAAGGAACGCGCTGATCCTGGCGCGATCCTGTCCCGCCAACTGATGGGAAACAACTTGGTCAGTTGGCACGATGCCTGCAAAAGCGGGTTGCAACGGCAAACCCATGGCCAGCATGCTTGCAATAACCATGCGGCTGGTCCAGCGCATGAAACGGGAATATTGCTGTGTCATTATCATTCTCCTTGAAGTTGGGTGA
>JBGSKJ010000126.1:0-6920 GCA_041741275.1 Gallionella sp. | reverse complement strand
TGTATCAAGTTCGCTGCGCTCTTGCTCGGTAAGTGTTACCCGGTATCTCGGTGACATGGTGACCTCCTTTGATTAAGGGTTTCACCAGTATGCCACAGGGCTCTACGATGCGAAATAAATAATGTTACATGGCACTAGTAGCTTCACCAGTTGGGATGAAATCCGGATTTTTAGAGCCCCCTACTGGTTGATGTTCTTGTAGATCGCCTCGGTCAACTGTTTGGTCACCTTGTTGCTTGCCCCGTCCTGATCGGTGACCGAGACTTCGCATGCGGCACCGCCATCCTTGACGTTGACACGATAACCCTTGCCGGCCTGTTCGCTGTCCTTCCAGAACTTCAACTTCTCCAGCCAACCGCTCTGGACTTTGACCGAGCGCAGGTAATAAGTGCCCTTTTCGCGATCCTTGTCCTCTACTCCCAAACCGGCGCTCTCGATAGCCAGACCAGCCCTGCGCCAGGATCTGTCGAACGCATCGTTCACCACGATGACGACGTTGCCGCCGGAAACCTCGCGCAGGCTGGAAGTCCCCACCGGCTCCGGCGCACTGCCGGTTGCCGCGCCGCCCGCAGCCATCACTCCGGTCGCAGCCACCGCGCTGGTCGCCTGTGCTTCGCTGACACCGAAACGCACCATCAGACGCTGCAACATGATCGCCTCGATCTCGGGATCTTCGGCGCGCGTCTGCCATTTTGAGGTGGTCCTGTCTTCCGAGTACACCTCCTCCTTGCCATGATGGGTGATATAAACCTCGGTGCTCACCCCATCCTTGCCGCGCTCCAGGCGCGTGAGATACTGGTCGCGCTCGCCGGACGAATAGACACTGTCGAACACCTTGCTGATCGCGTTCCGGATCGCGCTCTTCGGTACCTTGGCGCGATTTTCCGCCCAATCTGTTTCCATCACGCCTGCCGCCGGTTCTTCGCTCTTGATGATCAGCCCGGTTTCCTGCCAGAACGCCTTGACCACAGGCCAGACCTTCTCCGGTTCTTCATTCACCACCAGCCAGCGCCGGGCGCCGTCCCGCTCCAGACGCACGCCCTTCACCCCGGGCAATATCACGGCGCCGCGGCCCTGGATAGCACCGGCTCTGCTGTAATCGGAATAGGTCGCGACCCCTTCGACTGTACTCTGGACAGGGGTTGCGCCATCGGCCTGCGGCACCTTGTAGCGTTCATCGGCATTGGGCGAGGTCAGGTCGGGCGGCACTTCCAGCTTGCGCACCTGCGTCGCACCGGCGCGATAATCGATACGCTTGTCCGATTGCAGCGAACTGCAACTCAGCAGCGAAACCAGCACCACACCGGAAATCCCGATTTGCAAAACTTTCATTGATACTTTCTCCGACGATTAATGTGTAATTCCAATTCGATTCAATTTCAAAAGTCACAAACCCGGTGGGGGCGCGATTTATCGCGCCCCTACGGTGCGAGAACGCCGGCCTGGCGCAACGCTGCCTCGACCACCGGGTGCGCAACCGGCGACAGCGGCGTGAGCGGCAGGCGCAATATGTTTTTTATTTTCCCCATGCGCGCCACCGCCCATTTCACCGGGATCGGGTTGGCTTCGACGAACAGGGTGCGGTGCAAGCCGAGCAGGCGGAAATTGATCTCGCGCGCCCTGGCGACTTCGCCGTTCAGCGCAGCGGCGCACATCTGGTGCATCAGCTCGGGCGCGACGTTCGCCGTCACCGAGATCGTGCCGTGCGCGCCGAGCAGCATCAGCGCCAGCGTGCTGGCATCGTCGCCGCTGTAGATCGCAAAATCCCCGTGGGTGCGCTTCAACAAAGCCGCGCGCTGCAGCAGATCGCTGCCGCGCTCGATGCTGCCGGTCGCGTCCTTGATGCCGACGATGTTGGGTATCTGCGCCAACCGCATCACCGTGTCGTTGCCCATGTCGGCAACAGTGCGCCCCGGCACGTTATACAGGATGTGCGGCATGTCCACCGCCTCGGCGATGGCCTTGAAGTGCTGATACAACCCTTCCTGGGTCGGCTTGTTGTAATAAGGGACTACCGTCAGCGAAGCGTCAGCGCCGGAATTTTTCGAGAATGATGCCAGCTCGATGGCTTCCCTGGTCGAATTGGCGCCGGTGCCGGCGATGATGGGAATGCGCCCGACGGCATGCTTTACCGCCTCGGCGATCAACAACTCGTGTTCTTCCACGTTTACGGTGGGCGATTCGCCGGTCGTGCCGACCACCACGATGCCATCCGTCCCCTGTTCGATGTGGAAATCGATCAAGCCACGGAATGCGTCCAGGTCGAGACTGCCGTCCTGGTGCATTGGCGTGACGATCGCTACCAAGCTGCCTGTGATCATGTTGTTCTATGCTCGTCGAAAGCGCGCATTTTACCCGAATACCCACCCGTACCAAAGAGCCATGCGACAAAAACCTTCCGACTGTGGAATAATCCCACACTCTTGAATCCCGGCGGCGTCATGTCTGCAATCACCCTTTCCACCCTGCATCCCGGCGACTTCGCCACCATCGTCGCGATACACGCCGAAGAAGCGCTGCATCTGCGCCTGCTCGCACTGGGCTTTCGCAGCGGCAAGCAGATCGAGATGATACGCAAAGCCAGCTTCTCCGGCCCGCTGCAGGTTCGCATCGGCACCACCGACATCCTGCTGCGGCGCGTCGAAGCGGCGAAGATCACCGTGAAAAGATCATGAAGCGAATAGCGCTGCTCGGCATGCCCAACACCGGCAAGTCCACGCTGTTCAACCGCATGACTGGCGGCGCGGCGCGGGTCGGCAACTGGCCGGGCATCACCGTCGAACTGCTCAGCGGCAAGATCCTGCTGGGCGGCGACATGGTGGAAATCATCGACCTGCCCGGCATCTACGACCTGCACGGCTATTCCGACGACGAACAGGTGGTGCGCCACTTCCTGCACGACAACGTGCCCGACCTCGCGCTGGTCATCCTCAACACCACGCAGATCGAACGCCAGATGAGTTTGCTGCTGCAACTCAGGCAACTCGACCTGAACATCGTGGTGGTGCTCAATATGTCGGACGAGGCGAAGAAATTCGGCATCAGCGTCGATGTGGAAAAGATGTCGGCGCTGCTGGAGTTGCCGATCTTCCTGCTCAGCGCAAAATACGGCAGCGGCTATCCGGAAGCGATGCAAGCCGTCGTCAAGGCCCTGCGCTACCCCACGCCCGGCATGGCGGAAGAATTGCGCACCCAACTGGAACAGGACCAGCAGATCGAAACCGAAATGGCGCATGTGCTGAAGAGCGCCGTGCAGATCCCCGCGCGCCTGTCGGACCGGCTCACCGAAAGACTGGACAGCGTCATGCTGCACCCGTGGCTGGGGCTGCCGATCTTTTTCGGCGTCATGTATCTGCTGTTCCAGGGCGTGTTCTTTCTCGGGGGTCCGTTGCAGGGGGTGGTCAATGACTTGCTCAGCTGGTTTCGCGGCGCCGCACTCGAACCGCTGCTGGGCGGCCTGCCACAGGCGGCCCAAGGCTTGCTGCTGGATGGCATCTACAACGGCGTGACCACCGTCGCGGCGTTCGTGCCCATCATCGTGCTGTTCTTCCTGTTCATGGCGATGGTGGAGGACAGCGGCTATCTGTCGCGCGCCGCGTTCCTGATGGACGCGCTGATGTCGCGCCTGGGGCTGGACGGACGCGGTTTCGTCATGCTGCTGATGGGCTTCGGCTGCAACGTGCCCGCGCTGATGGGCACGCGCGTGATGCGCTCGCGCGCGATGCGCTTGCTCACCATGCTGGTGATCCCGCTGTCGCTGTGCTCGGCGCGGCTGCAGGTGTTCATCTTCTTCACCGCCGCGCTGTTCTCGGCGCAGGCCGCGCCTGTCGTGCTGTTCAGCCTGTACCTGTTCAGCTTCGCCACCGCGATACTCACCGCGCTGCTGTTCAAGGGCCGCTTCAAGAACAACGAACCGTTCGTGCTGGAACTGCCGCCGTACCGCTTCCCCACCCTGCGCCAGATGGTGCTGCGCGGCTGGCTGGAAGTGCGCCACTTCCTGCGCCGCGCCACCAAGTTCATCGTCGCCGGCGTGGTGCTGGTCTGGCTGCTCACCCACCTGCCGCTGTCCGCCGTCCCCGCCAGCGCGGACACCTGGGCGGGCATGATAGGCAGCGCGCTGCACCCGTTCTTCGCGCCGGTCGGCATCAACGAACAACTCACCATCGCGCTGATCTTCGGCTTCATCGCCAAGGAGATCGTCATCGGTGCGCTCGCCGTGATCTACGGACTCTCCGGCGATGCGCTCGGCGGCGCGATCGGCCAGCAACTGGACTGGGTGCAAGCCTACAGCTTCATGCTGTTCACGCTGCTCTACACCCCCTGTCTGGCCACCATCGCCACGCTGCAAAGCGAATCCAAGCAGACCAGCTTCACCGCGCTGTCGCTCGCCTGGTCGCTGGGGCTGGCATGGCTGGTGAGCTTTGCGTTCTATCAGGGCGCCAGGGCGCTGGGGTATTAAGCCAGGGGAGTTCCGCGATTAAAATCGCAGGGTGGGCAGGCAGGCTTTGCGTCTGCCCACGCGGTTTGGTATCCGCGTGGGCATCAAATCGTGTCCGCCCTACCTGGTTACGCCGGCGTCCATCAATGATTTGCATTTCACTTCAGACAGATTTACCCTGCTTGCCAATTCATTCGCTGCCGCTCACCACCAAGGAGTATTCATATGAACAAAGCTATGTCAGTTGCACTGTTGGTCGCCGGGATCGTGCTGATCGTCTGGGGCGTCAGCGCCTTGGAGTCGTTCAGCTCCGATGTGTCGCGGGTATTAACCGGCTCGCCCAGCGACAAAGCCGTCTGGTTGCTGATCGGTGGGATCGTCGCGGCCATTGTTGGATTATCCGGTCTGCTTCGCGGTGCCAAGTGAAATTGACGACGCCCGTCAGTTCTTGCACCCGCGGGCAACCCCTGATTACCTGGATTTCAGGAGAACATACATGAACAAATTCGCATCGCTACTCGCAATAACGCTGTTGTTGGCGAGTGCATCCGCACGGGCAGGAGCCGACAGTTCTGTCGATCTCAGATACTGCCTTGATCTGCCAACCGTTCAACAAATCGCAAAATGCGCGGGGGAAGTTTCACCGGGCAATAAAGGCCGGACCTATTCCAAAGCGGAAGTGGAAAGAATCCTGTCAGAGGCACAGGCAGGCACACCCGCCGGCGCCAGCGATTCATCAGAGGCCCCGGCCACAGCCGGCGACCCACCCGGCGATGAACTCCTCCCGGAAAAAGAATAAGGGCGGTCAGTCAGGATCGTGCCCACTCCGGAACTTCGGCTTGATATCCGATTTGCTGCGCGGCACGATGCCGATATGAATTTACTTTTTCTACTGCGCCAGGGTGTTCAGCCAAACAACATGCAAGCGTCTGGTCCTCCGCCGGTTACCTCACCCAGCTTAGTCAAAAGACTGGTCTGGTTGCTGGCATGCATCCTCATCGGCCTGGTCATTGCCATCATCGGCGAGGCGCTATCCGGCAGCACCGTTTGGTACCTTGCCGTCCCCGCCGTGATGGCCGTGGGCTGGCTTGTCCTTGCCAACCCAACGGAATGTGAAGCACCGCATCGTCAGCGGGCGGAAAGTTCCAATGACAATGAACCTGCGCCTTGACCCCTGGCACAGACGTTGACCAACCGCTTGGCGGAAAAACCACAGATGGGTTGTGCCGGGTGTGATGCAAGCCGGCAACGGCTTTCAAGCAGGTAATCAGCATCCGGGTTGCCCAAAACAATCGCAGCCGGAGACAATGACAGTCATGACTCCCCTCAATATATTCCTGCCCCTGACCGGCATCTATGAACCATCCGCCATCCAGCAGCTTCCCGACGGGCGCTTCCTGGTTGTCGAGGATGAAAAGAAGCATCCGTTCAGTCTGGCCACGATCAACCCTGATGGGAGCGTTAGCAGCGCGCCGCTGAGCCCGGGACTGTTGGAAGCAGGTGATGATTTCCGGAAACTGGATGATCTCGAAGGACTTGCTCTCGACCGGGCGGGATATATCTACGCCCTGACATCGCATTCGCGTAGCGGTGACGGTGATGAGAAAAAATCCCGTGACAAACTGGTCCGGTTCCGCCTCGAGGACGATCGCGTGGTTTCGCCAATGGTGGCCAAAGGACTGAAGCACGCTTTGCAGGCGACGCACCCTGTGCTGGCCCGCGCAGCCGAAATACGCGACGTCAAGAATGGCGGAGGACTCAATATCGAGGCACTGGAGATCAGCCCTGACCAGCAACGCCTGCTGATCGGTTTCCGCAGTCCGTTGCTCGACGATCGAGCCGTCATCGCTTGCGTCGAGAATCCCTCTGCGATCTTTGAAGCAGGCGAGCCGCCACGGATCGCGGTAAAACTGGAAACGCTTGATCTGGGCGGGAACGGGATTCGAGGCATGTCCCACATTCCCTCACTCGGCGGATATATTGTCATCGGGGGCCCGGTTGCGCGCGGGGAGGTTCACTTCCAACTCTGGTTCTGGAACGGTCAGCCAGGTGAGCCGGCTCACCGTATCACCGCTCCCGGCTTGCAAGGCTTCGAGCACGCCGAAGGAGTCAGCCCAGCCCTAATCGATAGCCAACAAAGAATCATGATCGTTAGCGATGACGGCAGCAGGGAAGAAGGACGCTACGCCCGCTACCTGTTGCTTGATCCCGTGACACTGAAGATTGCTCCCTGATCTGGCGACAGAAAGCAGAAGATTCCAGCATGGCACCGGAGGCGGAGTGGGAGTGGTTGATCGCGCCAGGAACAGAATGTCAGGCGGGGCAATGCGCCCGTCTGGTTGTCGGCCTTATGGAAAGCTTTCCATAAGGCCGATTATGCAAAGTGGTTGATTATGTTAAGTAGATGATTGGAACGCGCGCCAGGGTCTGACTGGCAGTGTTAGCGCGCATTCCGCGCTTCACATAATCACAGGTTTCGCAG
>JBGSKJ010000125.1:0-1667 GCA_041741275.1 Gallionella sp. | reverse complement strand
GCATGAAGGCCGAAGTGGTTGCATGGGAGCAAGACCGAAACAACAGCTTGAAAAAGATTAACTGGCAATTTACAACTTCGGATGCGCGGACCAAGCTGACGCGTCTTTATCCGAAATTATAATTGTTACATGGTACTAGCTGCCGGGCTACCCCCGGCGAAGTTGATTTTGATTGTTGAGTCGTAGGTCGGGCTACGCCCGACATGGTGGGCGTAGCCCACCCTACAAACTACAAATTCTAAAAAGGAGAATCACCATGCAACTCGACGACCGCAGCCTCGATACCCTGTTCCGCGAAGCCCACACCCACACCCACTGGCTGGACAAACCGGTCAGCGATGCGCTGCTGCACCAGATCTACGACCTGATGAAATGGGCGCCGACCAGCGCCAATTCTTGCCCGGCGCGCATCGTGTTCGTGCGCAGCGCGGCAGCGAAGCAGCGCTTGCTGGCGGCGATGGCGCCGGGCAACGTGGAGAAGACCCGCGCCGCGCCGGTCACCGCGATCATCGCCTACGATATGGAATTCTACGAGAAGCTGCCGGTGCTGTACCCGCCCGCCGATGCGCGTTCTTGGTTCGCCGGCAACCAGCCGCTGATCGATACCACCGCCTTTCGCAACGGTACGCTGCAGGGCGCTTATCTGCTGCTCGCCGCGCGCGCGATGGGGCTCGACGCGGGGCCGATGTCAGGCTTCGACAACGCAAAAGTGGACAGGGAATTCTTCCCGGGCGGCAAGGTCAAATCGAACTTCCTGATCAACCTCGGCTACGGCGATAGCGGCAAGCTGTTCCCGCGCAGTCCGCGTCTGCGGTTCGAGGAAGCGGCGCAGATCCTGTAAGGATATCGTGTAAGCAAACCAGATTCGGGAGGGATGAGCGATGACCAGACTGTCAATGTTTTTACCGATGTTGCTGTTGCTGCTGCCGGGGATGTCCGGCCCGGCCCGTGCGCAGAATTTTGCCTGCCTGGATTGCCACGACATCACGGGCGGCATCGGGGTCAATGACTTCAGCCTGATTTATGCGCAGACCAAACCGCACCATCCGTCCGGTATCGCTTACCCGTTTGGTGTGACAGCCAATGATAATTTCAATGCGCCGAATGGCCAGAGTGGGGATGTCACTTTCTTCGACCGGAACGGCAACGGCCAGCCCGACAGCAACGAAGTGCAGCTATACAGCGTGAACGGTGCAGCGACCATCGAATGCGCCACTTGCCATATAGAACATGGCACTACGCCGCGTCCTGCCAATGCTCCGCCGGATATGCACTTGCGTGTCACGAATGCCGGCAGTGCGTTGTGCACGACCTGCCATTCCCAATAGGGAACCTCTATAAATCCGTTTTTGCGAGCATCCGCTATGCGGATTGCCTGCTTAAATCGCTTCGGGCGAATCGCGGCGTCGCGTGCTCGCTCACTCCTCGCCTATCAATCTGATATGTGGCTTCAACATAACCTGAAGGTTAGTTTGCGCCGCAACAAGCCGCTGTGCGGCGTGTTGTCTCGTCGTTCGCTGGTAAAACTACTAGTGCCATGTAACATTATTTATTTCGCATCGTAGAGCCCTGTGGCATACTGGTGAAACCCTTAATCAAAGGAGGTCACCATGTCACCGAGATACCGGGTAACACTTACCGAGCAAGAGCGCAGCGAACTTGATACA
>JBGSKJ010000124.1:0-2001 GCA_041741275.1 Gallionella sp. | reverse complement strand
CGCGCCTGAATAAACCAGGGTGACCGCCCAACCTTTCAGAGCATCCACAGAGCAACTACAGAGCGAGTGATGCGGAAACGCCAAAATGCTCAAACGTGCCACAGAGCGCCTACAGGCCATGTGCGAAATTTCCCCGCTTTCGTGTCGGCAAAGGAGGCGTGTCAATGAACAGGTTACTGGTAACGATGCTGCTGGTATGGCCGGCTGTTCCGGCACTTGCCGCGGGGGAGGGCGGGACGTTCGGGCAGGGGCGCACCCATTTTTCGCTGGTGGCAGGGAATGGTTATGCCTTCGACAATAATTATTTCGTCATCGGGGCGAGCGCGACCCATTACGTGGTCGATGGGCTGGGTGTGGGGTTGTCCTTCGAGAATTGGTCGGGGGGCGGTCCCGGTATCACCAAGTACGCGCCTTTTGCGCAATACGTTTTCTTTCGGGCATCTTCGGTGCAGCCGTATGTCGGCGGGTTTTATCGGCACACCGCTGTCGAAGGGCTGCCCGGTATCAATTCGGTCGGCGAACGCGCCGGGATCTATTTCGCTTCCGGCGCCAATGCCTTTGTCAGTGCCGGCCTTGTCCACGAGGCCTACCTTGATTGCCGGGAGACGGTTTACCGTGCATGCAGTTCAACCTATCCCGACATCAGCATCACCTTTGCATTCTGATGCGGCAAGTCGGGTTCGGTTTTACCCGGCCTTGTCTTTGGCCTGTTCAGCCGCGTTCTGACTGCTCCATATCTCCAGCAGCAATCGGGTGACAGTGAATATCACGGGACCCAGGATCAGTCCGGACGGACCGAATACAAGCAGTCCGCCAACCAGGGAAACAAACGCGATGACAGTGTGTATCTTCAACCGGCTGCCAACCAGCATCGGGTAAAGCAAGTTGTCGATTCCCCCGACCACGATCGTGCCCCAAAGGGTAAGCACCAGGGCTTTCCCTTCGTTGCCTCCCAAAAACAAAAAGATGGCCGCCGGGATCCAGACGATAAAGGCGCCCAGCACCGGCACCACGGCAAGCAGCGCCATTATCATTCCCCACAATAATGGCGCAGGCAAGCCCAGCCACCAGAACATCAACCCGCCCAGGGTGCCCTGCACAACGGCAACGGACAGCGTACCGTAGATGGTCGCATGAACGGTATCATTGATGCCGTCAAACATCCGGTTCATGTCCGCCTCCGAGAGCGGCGACAGGAACCTGAGCGCCGCGAGCCCCGCGCCACGGTCGCGCAGGAAATAGAAAAACATGTAAAAGGTCAGGACAATGCCGATCAGCTGCAACGCGGATCCCCGGACGAAAGAAGCGGCGGTGCCGGTCAGCCATGAGGTGGCGTTATCGACTATTCCCTGCAGATCGAACTTCCGCTCGATCCAATTGGCGGCGGGTGCAATGTACGGGTGGCCTTCCAGGGAGCGGCGCCATTCGCCGGATACGACCATGGCCTTGATGGTTTGCGCGCCACTGGCGGCTTCGCCAATTATCCGCTCCGCCACCAAAGTCGCCGGCACCAGCACGATCACACCGGCCGCCAGAACGCAGATCGCGGCGGCCAGGCTGGGGTATTTCACTTTCGACGCGATCCACCGATAGAGCGGGGCAAACAGGATCGCCAGCGCCAGCGCCCAGGTGAGCGCCGGAAGGAATGGTACGGCCAACCGGTAACACAAATAAATCCCGAGGACGGTCAGTGCCATCAGCAAGAGTGTATGTATGTGGCTGCGTGAACCCCAGTCATTTGCGTTCAGGGCGGGATCAATACTGGTTTCAGGTTTGCTCATGGTCGTGGTTTGATCCGGGCTAAAAAAATGTCAATGTCGTGGCTGTAAATTACGGACCAAGCCGGGATTAACCGGGTTGGCACTAGTGCCATGTAACATTATTTATTTCGCATCGTAGAGCCCTGTGGCATACTGGTGAAACCCTTAATCAAAGGAGGTCACCATGTCACCGAGATACCGGGTAACACTTACCGAGCAAGAGCGCAGCGAACTTGATACA
>JBGSKJ010000123.1:0-63201 GCA_041741275.1 Gallionella sp. | reverse complement strand
TGTATCAAGTTCGCTGCGCTCTTGCTCGGTAAGTGTTACCCGGTATCTCGGTGACATGGTGACCTCCTTTGATTAAGGGTTTCACCAGTATGCCACAGGGCTCTACGATGCGAAATAAATAATGTTACATGGCACTAGTGTATTGATCTCTTGAGCGCTGGGATTGGTTTTCTTGTGCGGGGCAGATTTCATAACCGAATTGTCCAGTTTGGCGGGTTTGATCTTTTGGGGTTCGTTGCTGTATTGCTGGACTGCCGACGTAGCTGCTAGCGACTCCATGAAGGCGATATTAAATCTGCATCCGATTGATCTTCTAAGTGTTCATCACACTCGTAACGCAACTCAACAGAGGTTTGCCTGGACATTCAGAATCACATAACTAGCAATCCCGCCTCGGATGCCGGGTATCATGCCCGTAAATTGCACTGGATTGCAATAGACTATCGGGCAATCCGGGGCATCAAAACGCTTGCCATTGTGTTATCGCTGCGTTTTACAGGTTTTATCGGACTTGTCTGGCGAAGCTGATGGTGCCCGGAACCGGAATCGAACCGGTACGCCGATTTTATTCGAGCGACGGATTTTAAGTCCGTTGTGTCTACCAATTTCACCACCCGGGCGGGTATTTGGAGGCGAGACCCAGAATCGAACTGGGATGGGCGGATTTGCAATCCGCTGCATAACCATTTTGCTATCTCGCCGTGCTGCGAATCAACAGCCGGAAATGAGTGAGGGAAAGCCAGAATGCTTTCCCTCAGACCGGTGCCGGGACACACGGTTTTGTATTTGGAGCGGGAGAAGAGTCTCGAACTCTCGACCTCAACCTTGGCAAGGTTGCGCTCTACCAACTGAGCTACTCCCGCAAAACGAGTTGCGCATTATAGGGATATTCGAATCCCTGTCAATAATTTCGCTTGCAGAAATCACTGGACAATATTCCCCGGCTTGAATAGGCGCGCAAAATTCTCCGTGGTGCTCCGCCCCACTTCGTCCGGGCTGATGCCGCGCAGCATGGCGATCTCCTCGGCAACATGCTTCACATAAGCCGGCTGGTTGAGCTTGCCGCGATGCGGCACAGGGGCCAGATACGGCGCATCGGTTTCAATCAGGATGCGCTCCAGCGGCACGCGCTGGGCCACTTCCTTGAGCTGTTTGGCGTTCTTGAACGTGACAATGCCGGAAAAGGAGATGTAAAAACCCATCGCCAGCGCGGCTTCGGCCACTTCCCAGGTCTCGGTGAAGCAATGCATCACGCCGCTCGCTTCGGCAGCCTTTTCCTCGGCCATGATGCGCAGCGTGTCGGCCGCCGCCTCGCGGGTGTGGATGATGAGCGGTTTGCCGCTCTCGCGAGACGCGCGGATATGGGTACGAAAACGCTCACGTTGCCACTCCAGGTCGCCCTTGAGACGAAAATAATCCAGGCCGGTTTCGCCGATGGCGATGACCTTGGGATGCTGCGCCAACTCGACCAGGCGGGCGACATCCGGCTCTTCGACTCCTTCATAATCTGGGTGTACTCCCACCGATGCGTAGATGTGGGGGTGCTGCTCGGCCAGCGCCAGGACCTGCGGGAAATCGGCCAGGTTGACCGATACGCACAGTGCGCTGATCACTTCGTTGTGGCGCATTTGCGCCAGCACGTCGCTCATGTTCGCGGCAAGCTCGGGGAAATTGATATGGCAGTGTGAATCGACGAAAGGCATTGGGGGAATCTCTGGTTATTCGAGCATCAACTGACGATAGGCAAACAGCAGGGATTCAAAGAACAGCTTGGGATTGAGCGTATGCTGCGCCTCGCGCTTCGCGGTCAGCAAATGCTTTTGCAGGCGCGCCAGATTCAACGGTGCGACAGGCCCGACCAGTTTCTTGATGGTGGCTTCCTCGCCGGGGTGATAACGCAGCTTGCCCGCCAGTTTCATGGCACTCAGGTCATAACACCACTGTTGCAGCCACTGCACGACCAGCACTTGTTCGGTTTTTTGCAGCGCCTCGGCCAGCGCGAACACATCCAGTCCGGCAGGTTGGCGCACGGCGCGCAGCAATTTTTCGCGTGCTTCGCTGCCCAATTGCTGGTCCGGTTGAACGGCCAGCAGCGGCGCGAAACCGGACGCTGCAAGTGCTTCGGCGGGGCTTTTTACGCCCTGCTCCTTCAGCCAGCGCGTGGCACTGGCAGCATCCGGGGCAGAGACCGCGAAGGACAAGCAACGGCTCAGTATGGTCGGCAACAATTGCTGCGGCTTGTGCGATATCAGGATGAACAGCAGCCCCGGCGGCGGTTCCTCGAGATTTTTCAACAAGGCGTTCGCGGCATTGGTGTTCATCGCCTCGGCGGGATGTATCACCACCACGCGCCTGCCGCCCTGGTGCGCGGACATGCCGACAAAGTCGGCCAGGCCGCGCACCTGATCGACGGATATCTGCTTACTGGGTTTCTTGCCGGATTCGGTCTCTTCACCATCCAGGCTCAACACCTCGGGTTGCAGCAACCGAAAGTCAGGGTGCGACCCTTGTTCGAACCAGTGGCAGGATGGGCATACACCGCAGGCAACATCAGCTTCATCCGGATGCTGGCACAACAAGCTCTGGGCGAAATTCATCGCCAGGTCGAACTTGCCGATGCCCTTGCTTCCCTTGAACAGCAGGCCGTGCGGCGGGCGCTTGCGCAGCTCTTGCAAGCGCGCCAAGTCGTGTTTTTGCCATGGATAAATATGTTTCATATCAAAGCGATGTGATTATTACTTCAAGTTTATGTTTAACTGATTCCAGAGACTGCGCCGCGTCGATCACGGCAAAGCGTTGCGGCTTCTCCCGGACGCGCCGGTGATATCCGGCCCGCACTCGCTCGAAGAAATCAGACTGTTCCTGTTCGAAGCGATCCAGCGAGACATTGTTCGGCCCTGTTTTACCGGACATCATCAGGCGCTGCCGCGCGACCTCGACCGGAACGTCGAAAAACAGCGTCAGGTCGGGTTGCAGATCGCCATGGACCCATTGCTCGAGTTGCGTCAGCTTGTTCCAGTCCAAGGCCCTGCCGCCGCCCTGATAGGCGAAGCTGGCATCGCTGAAACGGTCTGAGATCACCCACTTGCCGGCGCGCAACGCGGGCCTGATGATTTGCTCGATATGCTCCATGCGGGCCGCAAACATCAGCAATGCCTCGGTACCGATGCTCATGGTCTGGGTCAGCAATATCTCGCGCAACCGCTCTCCGAGCGGCGTGCCACCCGGTTCGCGCGTGACCACCACATCGTGGCCACGCTGGCGCAGCGCTTCGGCGAACCACGCAAGATGGGTACTCTTGCCGGCACCATCTACACCTTCAAACGTGATGAATTTGCTCATAAATCCGTTTTTCGAGCGAAGCGCTGTGTCGCGTACTCACCCATTCCTCGTCTATCAAATCGATATGTGCCTTCAACATAACCTGAAGGTTGGTTTACGCCGCAACAAGCAGCTATACAGCGTGTTGTCTCGTCATTCGTTGCGCGGCTCCTTGCGCTTCATTTCGCAAAACGAATTTCGGGCGAATTGTTATTTCTGGTACTGGCCCACTGCACGGTTGTGCGCTGTCAAAGTGCTGGAAAAATGCGAGCTGCCATCGCCGCGCGCCACGAAGTATAGCGCGTCGGTCTGTGCCGGATGCAAAGTGGCATGCAACGAAGCCATGCCCGGCAGGGCGATCGGCGTGGGGGTCAAGCCGCGGCGGCGGTAGGTATTGTAAAAAGTGTCGGCAAGCAGATCGCGCCTGCGCAGATTGCCATCGAATGTTACACCGATGCCGTAGATCACGGTCGGGTCGGTTTGCAGCATCATGTTCTTGCGCAGCCGATTCATGAACACTCCGGCGATCATGCTGCGGTCGCTTGCAGTACCGGTCTCCTTCTCGACGATGGAAGCCAGGATCAGGGCCTGATACGGCGTCTTCAGCGGCAAAGTCACATCGCGTGTCGCCCACGCCTCCTGCAGGCGCTGTTGCATCGTGTGGTAAGCGATCCTGAGTATCGCCACATCGCTGCTGCCCGAGACAAAATTGTAGGTATCGGGGAAAAACAGACCCTCGGGATGGTTTTCCACCGCGCCGATGCGTTGCAGGATCTCCCGGTCCGACAAGGCTACCGTATCGTGCGCAATATACCGGTTGGCATTCAGAACGGCCCGAAATTGCCTGAACGTCCAGCCCTCGATGATACTGATCCTGCGCTGGCTGAACTCGCCTTTGCTGATGATTTCCAGCAGCTCCAGCGGCGAGACCGGATGTTTCAACTCGTAGTTGCCTGCCTTGAGTTGCATGGATTTGCCGAGCGTTCTGGCGAGCAATACAAACGGCCATTGCCGGTCCAGCAATCCGGCTTGCTGCATTTCCCGCGCCGTGCGCTTAAGGCTGTCACCCTGCTTCAAGTCGAATTCAAACGGGGTGGCGGGCAACGGCAGCGGCTGAAATGCATAGTAGCCCAGTCCGGCCGCGGCGAGCAGCACCAGCAAAATCACCAGCGTGACTATCCTTTTTGCTATCCCGAATCCGCCGTGCAATCTGCCTGTTCTATGAGTCATGCGTCTGTTCCTTCAAGGTTCTGGCGAATCCGCATAGCGATCGGAAAGCCGCTCCAGCGATGTTGCTCCAGTTCGCGCAGCGGCCACAGGACCATGATGCTGTTCACCACGAACAACTCGTCGGCATGCAGGACCTCTTCCAGGCTGACATCGCGCACTTGCAACGGAATGTCCTGCCTTGCCGCCCAGGCCATCACGCGGTCACGCTGCACTCCTGCCACGCCGCAGCGCGACAGATCCGGGGTGATCAGTTTGCCTTGCGTGACCACAAACAAATTGCTGCGGGTGCCCGCGATGACATTGCCCGCCGCATCCATCAGCAGTCCTTCCGCGATGCCCGCATCGTTGCATTCGCCTGCCGCCAGCACGTTCTCCAGACGGTTGAGGTGCTTGACTCCTGCCAGACGCGGCTGTTGACCCAGGCGCAATTGACATAAGCGCGACTTGATTCCGCTAATTGCCCAGCCGGCCGGATAGTCGGGCAATGGGGAAACATCCCAGAGGTGTGTCGGTTCAGCGTGTGCTGGCGGTGCGTAACCCCGCATTCCCTGTCCCCGCGTGACGATCAGCTTGATCACGCCGTCCGGGTGCCGCTCAAGCAAGCCGTTCAACTCGGCGGAAAGCAACCCGGGATCAGGGCAAGCAATGCCCAGCGTGGTGCAATCGTGCCGGAGTTTTTGATAGTGCAGCGGCCAGTGCAATGCGTGGCCGCCGGATGCGCGCAGGGTACGAAACACCCCATCACCGTACAACAGACCGCGATCACGGATACTGATCAAGGGAACCTCTAAAAACCCAGATTTCATCTCAACTGCTGCGTTGCGGGAAAAATTTCTTGCTTACATATAACCCATATGCGGCGCTGCGAAATTTTTTCCGCGCCTTGCATTTGGGCGAACTCTGAATTTTTAGAGGCTCCCTCAAATTGCCATGCTTGCCATTGACCAGCATCGTCAATCGAGGAGCTAGACTTTGCGGAACACCAGCGTGCCGTTAGTCCCGCCAAAGCCGAAGTTGTTGTTCACGGCGATGTTGATCTTCATGTCGCGTGCGACATTCGCGCAGTAGTCCAGATCACATTCCGGGTCTTGTTCGAAGATGTTGATGGTCGGCGGCGAGATCTGGTGGTGCACTGCCAAAGCGCAGAACACCGATTCGACGCCGCCCGCGCCACCCACCCAGCAGATGACCGGTCATCGATTTGGTTGAATTCACCACCAGCTTGCTAGCGTGATCGCCAAATGCCAACTTGATCGCCTCGGTCTCGTTCTTGTCGCCCAGCGGGGTCGAGGTGCCGTGCGCATTGACGTACTGCACATCCTGCGGGTTCAGCCCGGCGTTGCGCAACGCGTTCAACATGCTGCGCCTGGGTCCATCGGTATTCGGAGCAGTGATATGGTAAGCGTCACCGCTCATGCCGTAGCCGGCCAGTTCCGCATAAATCCTGGCTCCGCGCGCCTTCGCATGCTGGTATTCTTCCAGAACCATCACGCCCGCACCTTCGCCTATCACGAAACCATCCCTGTCCTTGTCCCAGGGACGGCTGGAAGTGGCCGGATCATCATTGCGCGTGCTGAGTGCGCGAGCCGATGAAAATCCACCCACCGCCAGGGCGCATATGGCAGCCTCTGAACCACCGGCGATCATCACGTCCGCATCGCCATACTCGATGATGCGTGCCGATTCGCCGATGCAATGCGTACCGGTGGTACAGGCAGAGACCATCGCCAGGTTCGGCCCCTTCAATCCGTACATCACCGACAGGTTGCCGGAGATCATATTGATGATGGTGCCGGGAATGAAGAACGGCGAGATCTTGCGCGGCCCTGCAGCCAGGTAATCGTTATGCGTTTCCTCGATCATCGGCAGACCGCCGATGCCCGAACCGATGTTCACGCCGATGCGTTCGGCATTCTGCTCGTTGACTACCAGTCCGCAATCCTTGAACGCCTCCATGCCGGCCACCAGACCGAAATGGATGAACCTGTCCATGCGGCGCGCATCCTTGGCGGAAAGATATTGCGCGGCATCGAAATCCTTCACTTCGCCGGCGATTTGCGCCGCCATCGAACCGGCATCGAAGTGCGTGATCCTGGTGATACCGGACTTCCCCGCGACGATGTTCTGCCAGACCGCGGGAATACCTATCCCGACCGGGGAGATGATCCCCAGCCCGGTTATGACGACTCTACGTTTAGACAAACTGACTCCGCCAAACAAAAAGGATGGGCAAACAGTAAAAGAAGGTAATTACTTTTGATGCGCCAGGACGTAGTCCAGGGCTTGCTGTACGGTGGTGATCTTTTCTGCGTCTTCATCAGGGATGTCGCACTCGAACTCTTCTTCCAAAGCCATCACCAGCTCGACGGTATCCAGAGAATCCGCACCCAGATCGTTCACGAAAGAGGATTCGTTCTTGACTTCAGACTCGTTCACGCCCAGCTGCTCGGCAACGATTTTTTTAACACGTTGTTCAATTGACATATATCTCTCCTACCCTTGATTAAAGTTCAAAAAAGCCCGCGCATTGTATCAAAATTGCCCGAAATACCAAACAACTTGTAGCCTGCAAAATTGGCGTGCACTTTCAGTCTGTTAGAATGTTCCCGATGAAGACGAGGAAATCGACCCCGGCGCGGGCTGAATTATGACTGTTGTCGCAGTATTCAACCAGAAGGGCGGGGTAGGAAAAACCACCACAGTGCTTAACCTGGCCGCCGCGCTGGTTCGTCGTGGGCGCCCGACTGTCGGTATCGACCTTGATCCCCAGGCGCAGTTGAGCACCATTACCGGCGCTACCGGACATTCCAGTGAGGACAGCATCTACAGCCTGTTTCAGCACAATCGCCCGCTGCGTGAACTGGTATGCAAGTCAGCCAGCGGGATCGGCATCATTCCTTCACACGTCGAGTTGTACAAGGTGGACGCGCTGTTTGGCAAAGGCTACAACGCGATCAACAAGCTCAACACCAGTTTGCAGACGGAAAAAAAGAGCGCCGAGAACACCCCCTGGATAATCGACTGCAGCCCGCTGGTCGGCGTCCTTTCACTGAATGCGATATTTGCCTGCGATGGTGTCATCGTTCCGATCTCGACCGACTATCTGTCGATCAACGGTGCCTTCCAGATCGTAAGGACCCTGAAGGCGCTGGAGCAAGTTCTGAAGCATCGAGTCAACCGGCGCTATCTGCTCACCCGTTTTGATTCACGGCGGAGCATGGCGAAAGATATCCTGAACATTGCGCAAACGGAATTCGGCGCGGATGTTTGCCGGACCATCATCTCAGAAAACGTCAGTCTGGCGGAAAGTCCGGCAATGAACAAAACCATCTTTGAGCACGCTCCCGGCAGTCGCGGCGCGCACGACTACGATGCCCTGCTCGATGAATTACTTGCCGACGGGTTCATCAAATAGCCCGCCGCGATTCGGGGAAGATGCCAACGAGCCGCAGTCGACTCAACCTTGTTTGACGATCAGCGACAACACGTCTTCTATATCCACCGACTGGCAGGATGTATCGTCGGGGGTGATGATCCTGCACTGCGTGACTTCACAATGGTGGTACATCTGGCGCAGTTTGCGTTCCGCACCCGTCTGATCCCAAGCCTGGATCTGGACAGTTTCGACTTTTTGCCCATCCCGGGTCTTCACAGAAAAAATGAATTTCAGCATGATTTCCCCGATAAATTGTGCGCACAAACCCTGAGTTTCCGATCAAGCCGGCGAATGGAGCCGATACGGCAAAAACAAAGCATCGGAGTCAATTGTAGGCCATGCCACCCGGTCGTGCTTGCCTGGACTATTCCAGCGGCGGCGCGATCTTGATGATCTCCTCCGCCGTGGTCAGCCCGGCAACCACTTTCTCGGCTCCGCTCAGGCGCAGCGGTTTCATGCCCTCATGTTGAGCCAGCGCCTTGATCTTGGCCAGATCTGCATCCTTGACCACCAGTTTTTTCATTTCCGTGCTGAGCGGCAGCATCTCATAGATGCCGGTACGCCCGCGGTAACCGGTCATGCGGCATTCGAGGCAACCGGTTGCAACGTTGACCTGCGCGGGCCTGGCGGCTTTCCACGGGCTGACCAGCTCCTGCCAAGTCTCCTCGCTGATCTCGCCCTTGGCCTTGCAATGCGGGCACAGGGTGCGCGCCAGCCGTTGCGCCATCACGCCCAACAGGGTCGAGTTGAGCAGATAGGCGGGCACACCGAGTTCAAGCATGCGCGTGATGGCGGAGGGTGCGTCGTTGGTGTGCAGTGATGACAACACCAGATGACCGGTGAGTGCCGCCTGTATCGCCAACTCGGCGGTTTCCAGGTCGCGTATCTCGCCGACCATGATGATGTCCGGGTCCTGCCGCAACAAGGTGCGTATGCCGTCGGCGAAGTTCAGGCCGATGTTGTGCTGTACCTGCATCTGGTTGAACGCTGGTTCGATCATTTCGATCGGGTCTTCCACCGTGCAGACATTCACCTCCGATGTGGCGATCTGCTTCAATGTGGAATACAGCGTGGTGGTCTTGCCGGAACCGGTCGGTCCGGTCACCAGGATGATGCCGTTGGGCTGGCGGGTCCAGTCGCTCCACAGCACGGTCTGCTCGTGCGTAAAGCCGAGATCGGAAAAATTCTTGATCAGAATCTCAGGATCAAAGATCCGCATCACGAGTTTCTCGCCAAAGGCAGTCGGCATGGTGGAAAGTCGCAGCTCGATCTCAGCGCCATCGTCGCTCACCGTCTTGATGCGGCCATCCTGCGGTCTGCGCTTCTCCACCATGTCCATGCGTCCCAACAGCTTGATGCGGTTGGTGATGGCACTCGTCACCGTGGCGGGAAGCTGGTAGACCTGATGTAACACCCCGTCGATGCGGAAGCGCACCATGCCGATGTCGCGGCGCGGTTCCAGATGGATGTCGCTGGCGCGTTGCTCGAATGCATATTTGAACAGCCAGTCCACCAGAGTGACGATGTGCTGTTCGTTGGCATCCAGATTCTTGTTCTTGCCCAGCTCGACCAACTGCTCGAAGTTCTGCACGCCGATAGCCTGCCCTGTCCTGGCCATGTTGGCGAGTTGCACCGAATCGGCAAGACTGTAGATTTCCGGCAAGTAATGATTGATATCGAGCGGGCTGGCCAGCACCAGCTTGATCTTCAGGTTGAGGATGCGCTCCAGATCCGCCACCCAATCGGTAACGAACGGCTTGGCGGTGGCGATGGTCACCTCATGCGTGTCGACCTTGACCGGCATGATCTTGAGCCGCTCGGCGTAGGACTTGGAAACGACACTGGCGATGCCGCCGAAATTCAGCTTCAGCGGATCGATGTGGAAATACGGCATGCCGATACGCGCCGCCAACCACTCGGTGAGTTGCTCGACACTGAGAACCTTGCCTTGCGGCAGCAGGCTGCGCCACTTTTGTTCGCCGATCACCAGCAGAGGGTGGGCATGGTCAGCCTTGTGATTATTGGCAAGCTTCTCCGCCTCCGCAGGCGACACCATGCCGTCCTGCAGCAACCACGGCAATACTCCAGCCAGCGTGAGCTTGTTTTGTCCGGAGCGTGAGGCAGACAGGATTTCCTTGCCCATACAGAACCCTCGTGTCGAATCAGGCCAAAGTCTACTGACTTATCGGGCGCAGGGGAAATGCTTTGTGCCTGCCCGGGACAGGCAAGCAAGGATGGCAGATTTCCATCTGCCCGGCCGGATCAGGCCAGGGTATTCTCGTCAGCAGCAGGTTTGGGCAGATCCTCCTGGGGCTGTTCGTCCTTGGGCGCGATCTTGCGCTGACGCTTCTCTTCCTGCTTCTTTTTCTTGGCGATCTCTTTCTGGCGTTTTTCGAAAGAGTAGTTTGTTTTGGCCATGTGCGATCCTTATGCAATACGTTGAGGTAAAGGTGATACGGTACCGCACTACTCCATGTACATCCCGCCATTCACATGCAGGGTGACCCCGGTGATGTAGCCCGCACCCGGCCCGGCCAGAAAAGCCACGGCAGCGGCGATGTCGGCAGGCAGGCCGAGACGTTTCAGCGGCACGTGCTCGACCAGTTTGGCGCGCTGCTCTTCTCCCAGGCCCTGGGTCATGTCGGTGTCGATGAAGCCGGGCGCTACGCAGTTCACGGTGATGTTGCGGCTGCCGATCTCCTGCGCCAGCGATTTGGTGAAACCGATCATGCCAGCCTTGGAAGCCGCGTAGTTGGCCTGCCCGGGATTGCCCATACTGCCGACCACCGATGAGATGCTGATGATGCGCCCGCCTCTGGCTTTCATCATCGCGCGCAGCACTGCGCGGCTGAGACGGAACACCGACTTGAGATTGGTCGCCAGCACGTCGTCCCATTCCTCCTCGGTCATGCGCGCCAGCAGGTTGTCGCGGGTGATACCGGCGTTGTTCACCAGTATCGATATCTCGCCGAATCGCTTGCGCAGTTCGCCCAGTACTTGTTCGGTCTGCGCGGTGTCATTGACGTTCATTGCCATTCCGGCGCCCTTGATGCCCGCCGCATCCAGGTAGGCGCTGATCGCTTGCGCGCCTGTGTCGTTGGTGGCCGTGCCGATCACCGTCGCGCCCTGGGAGCCCAGTTCCAGCGCGATGGCTTGTCCGATTCCGCGACTGGCTCCGGTCACCAGTGCGATCTGTCCTTGCAGGGTCATCCCATGTCTCCTTAAGCGAGTGAAGTCAAGGCCAGCGTCAGCGCAGCGCCGTCGTTGATAGCCGAAGCCTGCTGGTTGGTATCGATACGTTTGTTCAAGCCTGCCAATACTTTTCCAGGCGCGCATTCGACGTTGTGGGTGATGCCCTGCTTGCCGAATTCCAGCACCGTTTCGACCCAGCGCACCGGCGAATACAACTGGCGCACCAGCGCATCCTTGATCGCCGCGCCGTCCGAATGGCTTTTCACATCGGCATTGTGCAGCACGGGGATGAGCGGTGCCTGCACGGCGACGCTCTTCAAATAGTCGCGCAATTGTTCTGCCGCACCCCGCAACAAACTGCAATGCGAAGGCACGCTCATCGGCAGCATGATCGCGCGTTTTGCGCCTTTGGCCTTGGCCAGTTCCATGCCGCGTTCCACAGCGGCACGATTGCCCGCGATCACCACCTGGCCCGGCGAATTGTAGTTCACCGCTTCCAGCACTTCGCCCTGTGCGCCTTCCGCGCACACGGCACGCACCGCGTCGTCCTCCAGCCCAAGTATCGCCGCGATGCCGCCCACCCCTTCCGGAACGGCCTGCTGCATGCATTGTGCGCGATAGCGCACCAGCGGCAATGCATCGGCAAAGCTCAGCGCACCGGCAGCGACCAGTGCGGTGTATTCACCCAGGCTGTGTCCGGCCATGATTACCGGCATCGCGCCGTTTTGCGACTGCCAGGCGCGATACACCGCCACGCCGGCGGCGAGCATGATGGGCTGCGTATTCACCGTGGCGTTCAGTTCAGCATCACTGCCATCGGTGACCAGTTGCCACAAGTCCTGCTGCAAAATATCGGAGGCCTCGGCGAAGGTGTTGCGCACCGCCGGAAGATCGGCGTAACCGTTCATCATGCCGCGCGATTGCGAGCCCTGGCCGGGAAATACAAATGCAAATCTAGTCATAGTTACCACCGAACCTACCACTTGATGAGAACAGCACCCCAGGTGAACCCACCGCCTACGGCCTCCAATATAATATTCTGGCCGGCCTTGATGCGGCCATCGCGCACCGCGGTATCCAGCGCCAACGGTATCGAGGCAGCCGAAGTATTGCCGTGGGTGGCGACGGTGACGATCACGTTATCCATGCTCAAGCCGAGCTTCCTGGCGGTGGCTTCCATGATGCGGATGTTGGCCTGGTGCGGCACCAGCCAGCTGATGTCCGAACCGGTCAGTTGGTTTTCTTCCAGCACTTCCTCGACCACTTCGCTCAACACTTTGACGGCGAACTTGAACACCCCCTGACCATCCATCGTGATGAACGGATCGCCTTGTACTTCGCCGTTGCGAACGTTTCCCTCAGCCATCAACATGCCGCGATGGCTGCCGTCGGCGTGCAGTTTGCTGGAGATGATGCCGGGTGATGCGCTGGCCTGTAACACCACGGCGCCGGCGCCGTCGCCGAACAACACGCAAGTGGTGCGGTCGTTCCAATCCAGGATGCGCGACAACACTTCCGCGCCGACCACCAAAACAGTTCTGGCCTGTCCGCCGCGGATGTACAGGTCGGCGGTGTTCAGCGCATAGACGAATCCGCCGCACACTGCCTGCATGTCGAATGCCGCACAGCGATTCCTGATGCCGAGCTTGTCCTGCAGGATGCAGGCGGTACTGGGGAAGATATGATCTGGCGTAGTGGTCGCGACGATCACCAGATCGATATCTTCTGCCTTGATACCCGCTGCCGCAATGGCGCGCAGACTGGCTTGCATGGCGAGATCGCTGGTCATTTCCCCGTCTGCAGCGATATGCCGCTCATGGATACCGCTACGCGACACAATCCAGTCGTGCGAAGTCTCGACGATCTTTTCCAGATCGTGATTGGTCAGCGTTTTGCTGGGAAGGTAACTGCCGGTGCCTATGATCTTGGAATACATCAGGACTCTCCCTGCTCTGTGACTTGGCCTTGCACTGTGGCTTGGCCCTGCTCTGTGATCTGGCGCTGGTGGTGCCACTTCTCGATATGTTCGCTGATGTGCTGCAGCATCCCCTCGCGCGCTTCCTCGGCGGCGCGCTCGATGGCGCAGCGGAAGGCGTACACATCCGCAGAGCCGTGACTCTTCACCACGATGCCTTTCAAACCGAGAAAACTCGCGCCATTGTAGCGGCGGTGATCCAGCCTGTGCTTGAACGCATTGAGTACCGGCATGGACAACAGCGCAGCGAATTTGGTGTAGATATTTTGACTGAAACCTTCGCGCAGGAAGCCGCCCATCATTTTCGCCACCCCTTCCGCGGTTTTCAGCGCGACGTTGCCGACGAATCCATCGCACACTACCACATCCGTGACGCCCTTGAAGATATCGTCGCCCTCGATGTTGCCGTAGAAATTCAGGTCGCTGGCGCGCAGCAACTCTGCGGCCTGCTTGACTACCTCATTACCCTTGATGTCCTCGCTGCCGATATTCAACAGGCCGATGCTCGGATTGGGTTTATGCTCCAACGCGGTAACCAGTGTCGAACCCATCAGCGCGAATTGCAGCAGATGCTCGGCGCTGCAATCGGTGTTGGCGCCAAGATCGAGCATGCAGACCTGGCCTTTCTTGGTCGGCAGATAGGAGGCGATCGCGGGACGGTCGATGCCGGGTATGGTTTTCAATACATAACGCGCGGTCGCCATCAGCGCGCCGGTATTGCCGGCGCTCACGCAGGCCAGCGCCTCGCCGTTTTTGACCAGATTGATGCTGACGCGCATCGAGGAATCCTTTTTGCCGCGCAGCGCGGACTGCGGCTGCTCGTCCATGCCCACCACTTCGGTGGCGGGATGAATGCGCAAATGTACGCCGGCCTGGACTCCCAGGGCAAGCAACTCGGTTTCAATGGCATCGGGGATACCGACCAGAACGATGGTATCGTCAGGGTAGTGCTTCAGATATTCAACTGCGGCAGGAATGGTGACCGTCGTGCCGTGGTCGCCTCCCATCGCATCTATAGCTAATGTGACATCCACTAAGCGATTCCTAGGAAGAAAAGAAAGCAGAAACAGAAATGAAAACGCAGCCGGCCATCACGACCGGCTGCGTCACTTCAAGGGCTTACTCGCCTTTGGTCTTGACTACCTTTTTGCCACGGTAAAAGCCGGTTGGGCTGATATGGTGACGCAAATGGGTTTCACCCGTGGTTGGCTCGATCGCCGTTGCCGGGTTGACCAAAAAATCGTGGGCACGGTGCATGCCACGCTTGGAAGGGGACTTTTTATTCTGTTGTACTGCCATGATAACTACTCCTAAAAAAACAATTTCAATTTAATTACGTTTCAATTTTGCCAAAGCTGCAAAGGGATGACGCTCCTCCCCATGCCTGCTTTCGCCACCTGCCGCCTGACAAGCACCCGGTTCATGCTTGGGCGCGAAAGGCAGGCTTAACAAAATCTCGTCTTCCAGCAAATTCAGCACGTCCAACTGCACATCGGCCAAAATGCTGTCGAACTCCTCTTCGTCGTCGTCCAGCGCATCCAGACTTGCCTGGTCACGCAGCAGCAAGCGCGTATCCAGCCGCACCGGATAATCCATGCCCTCCAGGCAACGCTGACAGCGCACCCGGCAGCGTCCGGTCACGCTTACGTCGAGAAAATGGCTACCCAGCTTGTCCACACCGCCGCGCACTGTGTAGCTCAGAATTCCCTGCGGGCTTTCCAGCACTTCCTGCAAACGCGGCAGTTCGGCAACCGGCACTTCACCGCCGATTTCCCGCCCGTTACCAGCAAAATCCAGGCTATCGATGAAAGGCCGTGCGTACATGAGGCGCGCATGATATATTTTTCGCCGCTCCCTGTCAAAATTCTCAAGGAATATCGTTGAATTCTCAGTTGCTTGTTTTAGCCTCCAGCTCCATCTACCGCAGCGAACTCCTGAAACGGCTACAACTCCCGTTCGAGACACTGGCGCCCGATGTGGATGAAACCCCCTTGCCGGATGAATCCGCGCGCGCGACCTCGATGCGCCTCGCGCAGCAGAAGGCCCGTGTCGTGGCTGTGAGTTATCCCGACGCCCTGATCATCGGCTCCGACCAGGTCGCCCTGCTGGAAGGCCGGCAACTCGGCAAGCCGCTCACCCACGACAATGCGGTCCGGCAGTTGCGCGCGATGCGCGGCAAAACCACCCACTTCCATACCGCGCTGGCACTGTTGAACAGCAAGACCGGCCTTATGCAGACCGGGGTTGCGGAAAACTTCGTCACGTTGCGGGACCTGAGCGATGCAGAGATCGATGGCTATCTGCTCAGGGAGCAGCCTTATCACTGCGCCGGCAGCGCGAAATCCGAAGGGCTGGGCGTCGCGTTGATGAGCCAAATGACCGGCGACGACCCGACCGCGCTGATCGGCCTGCCGCTGATCCTGCTGGTTGGAATGCTGCGCCGCGAGAACGTACGCTTGTTCTAACGGACATGGCAAGTAGCCACCCCCGAAAATGAAACTTACCATGTCCATTCCCTCACCCCGGCCCCTCGCTTCGTTCTCCCCTCCCGCAAGCGGGGAGAGCGAAGCGAGGGGGCGGAGCCAGGCAAACGAATCGCCACGCGAGTTTCACGTTAAACCATGACAACCGGCATCCTTTACCTGATTCCCTGCACGCTGGGCGATACGCCCGCCGAGCAGGTCTTGCCGCAGCACGTCATAGCCGTGGCGCGCAAGTTGCTTCATTTTGTGGTTGAGCAACCCAAGACCGCACGGCAATTCCTCGCCGCGCTTAAACCCGAACAGCCTATCCAGTCTTTGCATTTCGCCAGCCTCAACGAGCACACCGATCCCAAAGAAATGCCCGATCTGCTAGCGCCGTTACTGGCCGGGCACGATGTCGGCATCATTTCCGAAGCCGGTTGCCCGGGCATCGCCGATCCGGGTGCGGATCTGGTCCTGCTGGCGCACCGCAACGGTATCCGCGTCGTGCCGCTGGTCGGCCCCTCCTCCATTTTGCTGGCCTTGATGGCTTCCGGCCTGAATGGGCAGTGCTTCGCCTTCCACGGTTACCTGCCGATAGCCGAAGCGGAAAGAAACAAGGCGATAGTAGCGCTGGAAGCCGAATCGGCAAAACGCAAACAAACCCAGCTGTTCATCGAAACCCCGTACCGCAATGAAAAGCTGTTCAATGCGCTGCTCACCCATTGCCGCCCGCACACCCTGCTGTGCGTCGCCACCGACATCACCCTGCCCGGCGAACAAATACAGACGCGCACCATCGAATTATGGAAATCCCAGCCTGTCCCGCAACTTAACAAGCATCCGAGCCTGTTTCTGCTGCTGGCGACAAGTTAATTTAGTTGCCTAGCAACCCGCTTTCTGGTATTAAAGCGGACTTTATTTTTATCCCCGTTGGAGAAGTGCAATGCCGGTACAGACAGACAAACCCATCGCCCCTTACAAACCCAAGAAGGGCGAGGCCTACATGAACCCCAAACAGCTCGACCATTTCCGCCAGATCATGAATGAAATCAAGGCCGGCCTGGGCAAGGACATCGATCGCACCGTGCATACCATGCAGGACGAGGCGACTGTGTTTGCCGACCCGAATGACCGCGCCACGCAGGAATCGGACATGGGCCTGGAGCTGCGCAACCGCGACCGCGAGCGCAAGTTAATCAAAAAGATCAACGAGATGCTCGCCAAGATCGATGCCGGGGAGTACGGCTACTGTGACAATTGCGGCGTCGAGATCGGCCTGAGCCGTCTTGAAGCCAGGCCCACGGCTACGCTGTGCATCGACTGCAAGACCCTGGACGAGATACGCGAACGGCAAGTCGCCAAGTAATTTTTTGTAGGGTGGGCAGAGCCCACCAAAGCATCCGCGTGGGCTCTGCCCACCCTACAACTCTACCTCGGTCGATTGAATAAAAAAGCCCCGCCAAGACTGGCGGGGCTTTTTCATAACCAAACAACTTATTCTGAAGCGTGGGCTGCAGCAGCCTCCGAAAGCGGCAAAAGCACCTTCATGCTCAGCTTCATGCGGCCCTTGTCGTCCACTTCCAGCACCTTCACGCGCACGATCTGACCTTCCTTGAGGTGGTCTGACACGGCGCTGACGCGTTCGTGGGCGATCTGGGAAATGTGCAGCAAGCCGTCCTTGCCCGGCAACACGTTCACCAGTGCACCGAAGTCGAGCAGTTTGACCACCGGGCCTTCATATATCTTGCCGACCTCCACATCAGCGACGATGTCTTCGATGCGCTTCCTGGCCAATTCACCGGCTTCGCCGTTGACGCAGGAAATGGTGACGTTGCCGCTGTCATCGATGTCTATCGTGGTGCCGGTCTCTTCGGTCAGGGCGCGTATCACCGCCCCGCCCTTGCCGATCACATCGCGGATCTTGTCCGGGTTGATCTTCATCTTGATCATGCGCGGTGCAAAATCGGACACTTCGATACGTGCCTGCGGCATCGCCTGTTTCATCAGACCCAGAATGTGCATACGACCTTCGCGGGCCTGGGTCAACGCGGCCTGCATGATGTCGCGGGTGATGCCGTTGATCTTGATGTCCATTTGCAGAGCGGTGATCCCGGTTTCGGAACCGGCCACCTTGAAGTCCATGTCGCCCAGATGATCCTCATCGCCGAGGATGTCGGTCAGCACCGCAAAACGGTTGCCTTCCTTGATCAGACCCATCGCGATACCGGCCACATGCGCCTTGAGCGGTACACCTGCATCCATCAGCGACAGGCAGCCGCCGCACACCGATGCCATCGAGCTGGAACCGTTGGATTCGGTGATCTCGGATACCACGCGCATCGCATAGCCGAAATCCTCTTCGCTGGGCAACACCGCGACCAGCGCGCGCTTGGCCAGACGGCCATGGCCGATCTCGCGGCGCTTGGGCGTACCCACGCGGCCGGTCTCGCCGGTGGCATAAGGGGGAAAATTGTAATGCAGCATAAAGCGGTCGGTGTATTCGCCCTGCAGCGCATCGATCTTTTGCGAATCGCGCATGCTGCCCAGTGTCGCCACCACGATGGCCTGGGTCTCGCCGCGCGTGAACAAGGCAGAACCGTGGGCGCGCGGCAATACGCCGTTGCGGATCGTGATCGGGCGCACGGTGCGGGTATCGCGGCCGTCGATGCGCGGCTCGCCGCTGAGGATCTGGCCGCGCACGATCTTGGCTTCCAGCGCGCTGAACAGGTCATTGACGTGGTTCTTTTGACTGGCAAGCACTTCCGAAGTCATCGCCGCCATCACCTTGTCGCGTAAAGCGTTCACCGCATCGGTGCGGGCCTGCTTGGAACGGATCGCATAGGCTTTGCCGAGTTCAGTTTCGGCAAGATTGGCAATCTGCGCAACCAGCACTTCATCCCTGGCTGGCGCGATCCAATCCCAGGCCGGGGCGCCGACTGCATCGGCCATTTCGTTGATGGCCTGGATCACCACCTGCATCTGCTCGTGACCGAACATCACCGCGCCCAGCATGATCTCTTCGGACAACTGCTGCGCTTCGGATTCCACCATCTGCACCGCACGATCGGTACCGGCGACCACCAGATCCAGTTGCGAAGTCTTGAGTTCGGTTGCGGTCGGGTTGAGCAGGTACTGGCCGTTGGCATAACCCACGCGCGCCGCAGCGATCGGACCGTCGAACGGGATGCCGGAGATTGCCAGCGCGGCGGACGCGCCTATCATCGCGGGAATATCCGAATCGATCTCGCTTTCCGAAGACATCACCGTCGCGACGATCTGCACTTCGTTGTAAAAACTTTCCGGGAACAGCGGGCGCAGCGGACGATCGATCAGGCGCGAGGTCAGTATCTCCTTTTCGCTCGGGCGGCCTTCGCGCTTGAAGAAACCGCCGGGGATCTTGCCCGCAGCATAAGTCCGTTCCTGATAATCCACGGTCAGAGGGAAAAAATCCTGTTCGGGCTTGGCGTCTTTCCTGCCGACCACGGTAACCAGCACCACGGTGTCATCCAGGCTGACCATTACCGCACCGCTGGCCTGGCGCGCGATCTCGCCGGTTTCCAAAGTGAGCTGATGATTGCCGAAAGTTAATGTTTTCTTATAGTGACTCAAGATAGACCTCTCTAGATAAAGCAACTAGCCATTCGACTAAGCTGGCAAACGACGCCAGCCAAATCGCTGGTTATATGCAGTACATGACGCGACGCCGCGCCACGGATTGTGACTGGACAAAAACAACACGGGCCGCATATGCGACCCGCCGGATACGAACTGTTACTTGCGAATTTCCAGGCGCTGGATCAACGCGCGGTAGCCGGCATCGTCCTTGCTCTTCAGGTAATCGAGCAACTTGCGGCGTCTGCTGACCAGACGCAGCAGGCCGCGACGGGAATGGTGATCCTTGACGTTATCCTTGAAATGCTCGGTCAGGTAAGTAATGCGGGCAGTGATCAAGGCCACTTGCACTTCGGGGGAACCGGTATCGCTCTTGGCGCGTTGGAAGTCGGTAACGATTTGCGCTTTTTGCGCGGCGGTAATTGCCATTGGTTTTACTCTCCTAAAAAAAGTGCGGCATTCTACCCTTTTTTTGGGGTACAGCTCAAGCCCAATCAGCGGCACTGAAGTCGGGTCGGGGAAAGCGGCTTCAGGCCTTGTAAATTGAATATACTGGGGCACTACTTCTTTATTGCGCCTTCATGGTGCATTACCGCCCCGCTTACCGTCGAATAATGCAGCCGGAAGTGCCGCGCTATCGGCGGCATAGAGTGCCTGACGGGTACACCCGCCACTGAGCGGCAAAGACTCCCTTGATCACTGGGGTGCCATCCTGAGCTGCGGAGAAGGGACACCAATATGGTTTCCCTGCGCAAAATCGACTCCAAGTTCGCGCAATAGATCGACGCCCGCTGCATCGGCCACTCCTTTTGCGATGGTCTGTATGTGCAATTCGGCAGCTACTTGCACGATGGCACTCACGGTGACACGGGAGATGTTGTCCTCGGTGATGTGTTCGATCAGCGCACTGTCGATCTTCAGGAAATGCACCGGAAAGTGCTTGAGGTAATTGAATGAACTGAAACCCGCCCCGAAATCATCGATGGCAAACCGGAATCCGCGTTGCGTAAGCACTGCAAGGATAGCTTGCAGCTTTTCGATGTTGCGTACGATGTAGCGTTCGGACAGCTCAAAAATGAACTGCCCCGGCGCAATGTGATGTGCACTGATGATTTCCTCAAGGAACTCTGGAATGTTGTCTTTCGCGAAAAACTGTTCGGACAAGTTCACCGAAAACACCGCCTGCGGATCTTTCTGTGCGGCTAATACCAGCGCGGCTTTTTTGATCACTTGAACATCGAACTCTGCCATCAGCCCGAAACGCTCTGCGGCAGACATAAATGCACCCGGACTGATCACCTGTTGCTCGATATCCGGCAGCCGCAACAGCACTTCGTGGATATATTCGCGCTGGCCTTTCAATCCGGCCAGCGGTTGATAATAAAGGATGGATTGTTCCTTGAGCAGCGCTTCCTGCAAGCGCTCGTGCCAGCCGACGCCGGTTTCCGTGGAGCTGCTCTGCGTGTCGCGCGCAAAGATGCTGAAACCATTGCGCCCATGCGCTTTGGCCTGGTGAACGGCGGTATCCGCCTCCTTGAGATACTCATGTGAATTGCGGCCGCCATCATCGACGATGGTGATGCCGATGCTGAAGTAGATTTTAAGCATGTCACCCGCTTCATAGAAAGTGAATTCACGCATCAGTGCAATGAAGGACGCGGCGATCTCAGGTACATTTTTCGGATCAACGTTATAGGTAAACAAGGTGAATTCGTCCCCGCCAAAGCGGGCGACCAGGTCGTTGTCGCGTATGCGCTGGTTCAGCAGATTGGCGATCTGGATCAGCAGGCGATCGCCTGCGGCATGGCCATAGGTATCGTTGATATTCTTGAAGCGATCCAGATCGAAAAAGAACAGTGCGCCGCTGCCCCCGCCCCGCGCGATCCGCCCGACTTCCAGCTCCAGCCGCTCGACAAAATATTTGCGGTTCATCAGCCAGGTAAGCGGGTCATGATTGGCCAGCCGGCGCAACGCCTCGTCACGCTCCTTCAATGCGCTGATGGTGGTGTTCAATGCGCTGCCGATACGGGCGATCTCCTTGTCGCCGGAGGTGTTCACGGTGACATCGGTCTCGCCGTTGGCCAGGCGCGTCAACGGCTCCTCGAGTTCTGACAAGGGCAGCAGCGCCCAGTGCACCATGATGCGCGCGACAAATGCCGCCACGAACATCATCACGGCGATGAGCATGCTGGCATAGGTCAGATTGCGGTTCAGGTCCATCGTTACTTTGCTGTAGTCCATCACGATATCGATGAACCCGATGGTCTCCACTTTCTCCCCGGATTTTTTGTCCAGGCTGTAGTCGATCATGCCGTCGTTGGCGATCGACTTGACCCAGATCGGCGCGCTGACGCGCATCTGCGAAGCGCCGACTTTCTCAAACAGCAAAGTCTTGTGCTCCACATCGGTTCTGCCGAGTTGCTTGATGATGCTGTCAGTCAGCGGGGCAAACTCATTGATGACGCTGTTCTTGCGCCTGTATTCGGCGATAATTTCTGTACCCGCGTCATCCAGATATTGCGCGCGCGCGATCTCGGGAAAATTGCGCAGATAGGTGATGGCCTCTTTCAGTTGGGCAGCGTCATCCGTGGCATAGATCGGGATACCCAGTTCATCCAGCTTCGCGATCCAGCCTTCTCCCTGATTACGAACGCTATTCTCTATGGCCAGATTGGTGGCGAACCAGAGTGCCGCAATGACCAGCACGTAGATGCTGAACGCCCAGGCCAATTGCAACAGCAGAATGCGGTTAGCCAGGCTCTTTGGACCGTTGCGGGCAAAACGGGCGGTGATGGCTTGCGGGATTTTCCGCAACCCGATGCCCGCCGGCAGCCCGCGCAACCGGTTCAACTGTGCTATTCCTTGCTCGCGCAATCGGGCATAACTAGGGGGCATTCGCATACTTCTTGTATCGCTCTGGTATTTCCAGATTGAAGCGCTGCGCCATCACGGAGTTGATGCGCAGATTCAATTTGTCAGGATGGACTATATCCGGGCCGGGGATCGCTTCCTTGTTTTGTGCCTGTTCGAGCCGGTCCAGCACCTGTTGCGCGATATCCTGATTGTCGCCGACGGTGCTGAACAAGCCGCCGAGATTGAGCAACTCTTCGCTGAATACCGCGACCTGTTTGCCGTTGCGTACACTAAAGGTCATCACGTCGCGCAACATGTTCCCGCTCAATACGCGGTTGTCAGGCAGCAGCCAATAGCCCTGCACCTTGCTGGACATCTGTTTATAGGCGTACTGATACTCCTTGTCGGAATTCACGGCTTCGTGATGCAGCGTGAGGCCATGGCTTCTGGCGGCGGCCCTGGCGGTTTGTATCACGTCGTCGAACCCCGGACCGCTGATCACGCCGATATCGGTGGTGTTAGGTGCAAGGGCCCGCCATGCGCTGAAGGTCCCGGACATCGAGGGCATCATGCTCACCCCTTTATGCCTAGCTGACAGCAACGCGTAATCCTGATAATTGAACACCTGGCAGAAAACCACCTGCCTGTTCGTCAGTGATTTTGCGGCGACCGAGGCATTCAGGCCGATGCTCACGAACTGTTTGTGCTCATCGTTTTTGTATTCCGCGAGCAACTTGATGTTTTCGACCTGGCTGCCCCCGTTCAGATAGCGGACTTTGCCGCGTTGTCCCAAACGTTTGGCGAGCGCCTTGGCCACTTCGCTATAGGCGGGGATATCTTCGCTGACCAGGATAACCACCTGCATGGCCGCCGCTTTGGGCGGTGCAGCCTTGGCCGCGGGCAGTTGCTTGGGCTGGGCACAGCCTTGCAGCAACAGGACCACGAAAATCACCATCGGACTCCAACGCATACTCATGACCCTTAAACTCGCTCTGGTTAATACTACTCCAAATAACAGGACTCGGACCACGATGCCCCTGCGCTGCGGCATCGATCAGGGAAAACCCCGCACTCCCTGCTGCTTCCCGCCAGTATGGCTGGTGATCCCCAGAAATGTCGCTACGGAGAACTGGTTGCGGCCTGTTTCGCCACGCCGGACAACAACCGGTCAGGCGCCAGGCGCCGGCCCTGCAGCAGCCCTACCCCGATGAATCCCTGTGGTCCGTGCAGTCTGAGCTTGCCATCGGGCAAGCCGGTGTCCAGCGCCAGGCGCTGTCCTTGCGCGAGGCGTTTGATCTGCACGGCATCCAGTTGCAGCCTGGGCATGTCGGGCATCAGGGATTCCAGCGGCAGGATACAGGCTTCGCGTTCCGCCCCGGTCATCGCCTCCAGCTGCTGCCAGGTATATGCGTCGTGCAAATCGAAATGGGCGATCGCGGTGCGGCGCAAGCCGATCAGGTGCGCACCGCAGCCGAGTGCCGCGCCGATGTCTTCGGCCAGCGTGCGTATATAGGTGCCCTTGCTGCAGCGCACGGTGATGTCCATCTGGTTACCGGAAAAAGCATTCAGCAGCAGTTCGTGTATCACCACACCGCGCAGTTCGCGCTCTATGGTTACACCGTTGCGGATGTATACGTAGAGCGGCTTGCCCTGGTGCTTGAGCGCGCTGTGCATGGGCGGTAGCTGTTGTATCTCGCCGCGGAATCTTGCCAGCACCGCATCGACGCCGGCCTGTTCAACTTCGACCTGATGTTCGCTAAGAATCTCGCCTTCGGCATCGCCGGTGCTGGTGGTTTGTCCGAGTCGCATCAGGGCGCGGTAGGTCTTGTCGGCATCCAGCAGGGCATTGGAGAACTTGGTGGCCTCGCCGAAACAGATCGGCAGCAGGCCGGTGGCAAGGGGATCGAGCGTGCCGGTGTGGCCGGCCTTCTCGGCCTGAAACAGGCGGCGGACTTTTTGCAGCGCGATGTTGGAGCTTAATTCCAGCGGCTTGTCGAATAGCAGCACGCCGTCTAAAGGGCGGAAGGTACGTGCCATCAGGATTTATGAAAAATCCTTGGAAAAGCAGTTAGCCACTGATTAACACGGAATAACACTGGAAAAACCCGCTGATTATCCGTGGACATCCGTGTTAATCCGTGGCTGAATCGTCGTTTTTGGGATTATCGGAATGCAGCTTGTCGCTGGCCACGGCCTGATCGATCAGTTGCGACAAATGGCTGCCGCGTTCCACAGATGCGTCAAACACGAAATGCAGTTGCGGCATGACGCGCAGCTTGATGCTGTGCGCCAACTGGCTGCGCAGGAAACCGCTCGCGTGATCCAGACCTTGCTGGGCTTCCTCGTGCTTGCCATCCAGGCGGGTGAAAAACACCTTGGCATGGGAATAATCCCCGGCAACTTCCACGCCGGTGATGGTCACCAGACGCACGCGCGGGTCGTTGATCCGCAGCCGCACCAGCTCGGCAATTTCACGCTGCATTTGCTGGGCGATGCGATCGGTTCTTGCAAAGTTTGCCATGGCTATTTGCTCAGCAGTCAGAAATATTACTGATGGTTGCAGGGGGTGGATAAGCACAGCGCATCCACCGTGCGTTGGTGGATGCGCTGTGCTTATCCACCCTACTGCGCCAGATGCACCAAAACAAAATTAAAGCGCGCGCGCCACCTCAACGATTTCGTAAGCTTCGAGCTTGTCTCCCACCACCAGGTCGTTGAAATTCTTCACCGACAGGCCGCACTCGAAATTGCTCTTCACTTCTTTCACGTCATCCTTGAAGCGTTTCAGCGAATCCAGCTCGCCGTCGTGGATCACCACGTTGTCGCGCAGCACGCGCACCCTCGCGCCGCGTTTGATCACGCCTTCCAGCACCATACAGCCGGCGATCGTGCCCACCTTGGAAACGGTGAACACCTGGCGCACTTCAATCGTGCCCATGATGCTTTCGCGTTTCTCCGGGGCCAGCATGCCGGACAGCGCCGCCTTGATCTCGTCCACCATCGCGTAGATGATGTTGTAGTAGCGGATGTCCACGCCTGATGATTCGGCCAGCTTGCGCGCGGCCGCATCTGCGCGCGTGTTGAAGCCGATGATGATCGCCTTGGAAGCCAATGCCAGATTGACATCCGACTCGGTGATCGCGCCCACCCCGCCGTGGATCAGGTTGACCTTGACCTCGGCAGTGGAGAGTTTTTGCAGCGATTGCGCGATCGCCTCGGACGAGCCTTGCACGTCGGATTTCACGATCAGCGACAAGATACCCACTTCGCCTTCTGCCATCTGCTCGAACATGTTCTCCAGCTTGGCAGCCTGCTGCTTGGCGAGCTTCACGCCGCGATACTTCCCTTGGCGGAACTGGGCGATCTCGCGGGCGCGCTTTTCATCAGCCAGCACCATCAATTCTTCACCGGCGATCGGCACCTCGGACAAGCCCTGTATCTCTACCGGAATAGACGGACCCGCCTCGTTGACGGTCTTGCCGGTTTCATCCAGCATCGCGCGTACCCGGCCGAACACCGATCCGACCAGCACCGCATCCCCGCGCTTCATTGTGCCGGACTGGATCAACACCGTGGCCACCGGACCCTTACCTTTGTCCAGGCGCGCCTCGATCACCAGCCCCTTGGCATGCGTGTCGCGCGGCGCCTTCAGTTCCAGCACTTCAGCCTGCAGCAGAACGCCTTCCAGCAATTTGTCTATGCCCTGCCCGGTCTTGGAGGAAACCTCGACGAACATTGCGTCGCCACCCCAATCTTCCGGTGTCACGCCTTCGGCAACCAGTTCCTGCTTGACCCGCTCAACGTTGGCCTCGGGCTTGTCGACCTTGGTCACAGCCACCACCAGCGGCACGTTGGCGGCCCTGGCATGCGCGATCGCTTCTTTTGTCTGCGGCATCACTCCGTCATCTGCGGCCACCACCAGGATCACGATGTCAGTCGCCTTGGCGCCGCGTGCACGCATTGCGGTAAATGCCTCGTGGCCCGGCGTATCGAGGAAGGTGACCATGCCGCGCGGCGTATCGACGTGATACGCGCCGATGTGCTGGGTGATGCCACCCGCTTCGCCCGATGCGACACGGGTGCGGCGTATGTAATCGAGCAGCGAGGTCTTGCCGTGGTCGACGTGACCCATCACGGTGACCACCGGGGCGCGCGGCTCCAGCACGACATCATGATGCGCCTCGGTATCCATCAAGTAAGCATCCGGATCGTCGAGTTTGGCGGCCTTGGCGACGTGTCCCATTTCTTCCACCACAATCATCGCGGTTTCCTGGTCGAGCACCTGGTTGATGGTTACCATCAAACCCATTTTCATCAATACCTTGATGATCTCGGAGGCCTTGACCGACATCTTCTGTGCCAATTCAGCGACCGTAATAGTCTCAGGCACAGCCACTTCATGAACGATAGGTTCGGTCGGCAGGGAGAATGCGTGTTCCGGTTCGGCAGCATGTTTGGCGTGTTTGTCGTGGCGCGGCGCGCGAACCGGGCTGGTCCAGACACCGGGCTTCTCACCGGTTTTGACCGGGGTGCGTTTCTTGTGCCCTTTTTCGTCCCACGGACTGCTCTTGGCCTCTGTGGTTTTTGGTTTCTTGCCCGGTTTGACTATCTTGTCGCCCGGCTTCGGTGTCGGCTTGTGCAACGTGCCGTCAGCCAGATTGGCCACCGGGGCTGCCGCAAGCGGCGCTGCTTCTTCAGCCTTTTTCGGCTCTGCTATGGCGGGCTCCGGCTCCACCGCCTTCACGGCGGTCTTGCGTTTGCTGCGCTCCTGCTTGGCTTGCACTTCGGCTGCCTGTCGTGTCGACAATTCCGCCTGCAAACGCGCCTCTTCCTCGCGCGTAGCCAGCTCCTGTTCATTCACGACCTTGGTGGCTTTGCCTTTTTTGGGGGCAGCCGCGGCTTCAACCGGCACGGCGGGAGCGGGCGCTTCGGCGGGAACTGCCGGCGCCACTACCCTGCGTTTGCGCACTTCCACCTGGATGGTGCGCGCACGACCGGTGCTGTCGGCTTTCTTGATTTCCGTGGTTTCGCGGCGGATCAGCGTGATCTTCCTGGCGGGCTTTTCGGCACCGTGCGCCTGGCGCAAATGCTCCAGCAATTTCGCCTTGTCCTTCTCCGACATCGGATCGGACTCATGCTCCTTGGCTATCCCGGCCGCCTTCAACTGCTCAAGCAGCAAGGCGATCGGCAATCCAAGTTCAGCCGCAAACTGCGTTACGTTCAATTTTCCCATTACTATCCTCTAATCCCCTGTTACGCAAACCAGGGTGCGCGTGCCGTCATGATCAACGTGTTGGCACGTTCGCTATCCATACCGGACAGCTCCACCAGTTCATCCACATCCAGATCTGCCAATTGCTCCTGGGTCGTTACACCCTTGCCGGCCAGGGTGCGTGCAGTCTGCTCATCCATGCCTTCCAGCTTGAGCAGATCCCCGATCCCGTGCTCGATTATTTCTTCGCTGGCGATCGCCGCGTTCAACAGCGCGTTGCGCGCCCGGGCGCGCAATTCGTTCACCGTCGCCTCGTCGAACGATTCGATCTCCAGCATTTCCTCCAGCGGCACATACGCGACTTCATCCAGCGTATTGAAACCTTCCTGCACCAGGATGTCGGCGACCTCCTCGTCCACATCCAGCATTTCCATGAACATCACGCGTGTCTTGGAAAACTCTTCGCTATGCTTCTCGCTGGATTGTTCGACCGTCATGATGTTGAGTTCCCATCCGGTCAATTCACTCGCCAGACGAACGTTCTGGCCGCCGCGCCCGATCGCCTGCGCCAGTTTTTCTTCCTCGACCACCACATCCATGCTGTGCCTTTCCTCATCCACGACGATGCTACTCACCTCGGCGGGAGCCAGCGCGTTGATGACGTAGGTGGCCGGATCTTCCGCCCAAAGTATGATGTCCACACGCTCACCGGCCAGTTCGTTGGTCACGCCCTGCACGCGGGAACCGCGCATCCCGACACAGGTGCCGATCGGATCGATACGGGAGTCATGCGACAGCACCGCGATCTTGGCGCGCGAACCCGGATCGCGTGCGGCACTGACGATCTCCAGCAGCTTTTCCTCGATCTCAGGCACTTCGAGCTCGAACAGTTTGACCAGCAATTCGGGCGAGGTGCGCGACAGGATCACCTGCGGTCCGCGCGCGCTGCGATCGACGCGCAGCAGATGCGCCTTGATGCGATCGCCGACGCGCAGGTTTTCCTTGGCGATCATCTGGTCGCGCGGCAACAGGGCTTCGATCTTGCCGAACTCGATGATCGCGTTGCCGCGCTCGAGCCGTTTCACCGTGCCTGACACCAGATGCTCCTTGCGCTCCATGAAGTCGGCCAACACCTGCTCGCGCTCGGCATCGCGGATCTTCTGGAAAATGACCTGCTTGGCGGCTTGTGCCCCGATGCGCCCGAAATCGATCGATTCCAGCGGTTCCTCGATAAACTCCCCGATCTGGATATCCGGTTCGCGCTTTTGCGCCTCCTCCAGCTTGATGTGCAGATCCGGGGTCTCGAAGGTCTCGTCGTCCATCACCTCCCAGCGGCGGAAGGACTCGTATTCGCCGCTGTCGCGATCGATCTCGACACGCACGTCGGCCTCGTCGGTAAAACGTTTCTTGGTTGCCGAGGCCAGCGCCGACTCCAGCGATTCGAACACGACCTCCTTGTCCACGTTCTTCTCGCGCGACAATGCATCCACCAGCAACAAAATTTCACGACTCATGCTTAAACTCTCCTAACGCAGGGTGGGTTTGAAACCCACCCCTACAAAAAGCGGGTTTGAAACCCACCCCTACAAATCCGGCACCAAACGCGCCTTGTCCAAATTCGACAGCTCGATTTCCACCGGACTGCCCTCCACATCCAACTGCACTATCCCGTCGCTGACCCCAACTATGACCCCGGAAAAATTCTTGCGCCCCGCCAGCGGCATGCGCACCCTGAGTTGCGTCTTCTGCCCGGCAAAACGCACAAAGTCCGCTTCCTTCTTCAGTGGCCTGTCCAGTCCCGGCGACGAAACTTCGAGACGGTCATAATCCACATTCTCGACCAGGAACAGCCGCGTCAATTGATTGCTCACCGTTTGGCAATCTTCCACCGAGATGCCTTCCGGCTGGTCGATGAACACGCGCAACAGCCCGCGCCCCGAGCGCTCAATGTCCACCAACTCATAGCCCAGCCCGTTTACCGTTGCCTCAATCAACTTCAAAACATCCATAAATCACGGCCCACAAATAAAAAACGGGCTCGAAGCCCATCTCAAAACGCGGCGCATTGTATCAAAACTCGCGCCTAAAGGGAATAAACTTGGGGTGCTTAAAACATATCCTGGTAACGCACCGTGATCGGATAGCGCCAGTCCTTGCCGTAACTGCGTTCAGTGATGCGGGGCCCCACCGCAGATTGGCGGCGCTTGTATTCGCTGATGCGGATCAACTGCACCACGCGGCGCACATCCGCTTCCGCATAGCCGCGCGCGATGATCTCAGGGATCGCGAGGTTCTGCTCGACATAGCACGCCATGATGGCATCCAGCACATCATAGGGTGGCAGGCTGTCCTGGTCGGTCTGGCCGGCCCGCAGTTCGGCGCTGGGCGGGCGGGTGATGATGCGCCCGGGGATCGCTTGTCCCAGCGTGTTGCGATAGCGCGCCAGGCGATACACCAGCGTTTTGCTGACATCCTTCAATACCGCGAAACCGCCCGCCATGTCGCCATACAGCGTCGCATAACCCACGGTCATTTCGGACTTGTTGCCGGTGGTCAGCACCAGCGAACCGAATTTGTTGGACAAGGCCATCAGCAGGGTGCCGCGGATGCGCGCCTGCAGGTTTTCCTCGGTGGTGTCCACGGCGCGGCCGGCGAAAGCGGTATCCAGTGCGGTCAAATAGCTGCAGAACATCGGCTCGATGGGAAATTCGTCATAGCGCACGCCGAGGATATTCACCATTTCACGCGAGTCGTCCAGGCTGATTTGGGCGGTATAGGGCGACGGCATCATCACCGCGTGGACTTTATCGGCACCCAGCGCGTCCACCGCGATCGCCAGGGTCAATGCGGAATCGATCCCGCCTGACATTCCCAGCAGCACGCCGGGAAAGCGGTTCTTGGTGATGTAGTCGCGCACGCCGAGACACAAGGCGCGATAGACGCCGGCCTCCTCACCCAATGCCGCAACCTGTTCACCGACCGGCCGCAAGTTTTCCTGAAGTTCCAGCATCAACAAGGCATCTTCAAACTGCGGGCCCTGTGCGGACAACACACCGTGACTATCCATCGCAAACGAAGCGCCGTCAAAGATCAGTTCATCCTGCCCCCCGACCATGTTGGCATACACCACGGCCAGGCCGGTTTCCGCGATGCGCTCGCGTATGACATGGTGACGGGATTCCTGCTTGTGCGTGGCAAAGGGGGATGCGTTGAGTACCAGCAGCACTTGCGCCCCGGCGTCACGCGCGCGCCGCGCCGCCTCGGCCTCCCAGATGTCTGCGCAGATATTCAAGGCAAACCGTATCCCGGCGATCTCGAATACACACGGCCCGCTGCCGTGATCGAAATAACGCTCCTCATCGAACACCGAATAGTTCGGCAGTTCATGCTTGAGATAGGTCGCGGCAATGATGCCGTCCCGAAGCAGCGAGGCCGCGTTGTAGCGCATCCCGGCCCGCTCATGGGGATGTCCAACCACCACGGCGATGCCCGATGTTTTTGCGGCGAGATCATGCAGCGCCTGTGTACACGCCCGGTAGAAGCCGTCACGCAGCAGCAGGTCTTCCGGGGGATAACCGCACAGACCAAGCTCGGGGGTCAGCAACAGTTGCGCACCCCGCACTCTGGCCTGCTCGGCGCATTGCAATATCTTTGCAACATTGCCCGTCAGATCACCCAACACACAGTTGATTTGCGCGATTGCCAGCTTCATGGTTGTGCTTGTATGCCCCCGCAATTGGTTGCCAGCTACCGGGCAGGCGCCGGATCGGGTGCTGGAACGGGTGCCGGTCCGAATGCGGGCACAAACGCCGGAGCAGGGACACCCGGTTCCGGAACGGGTTCAGGAACGGGTGCCGGTGCGGGAGTGGGTGTCGGTCCAAATGCGGGCACAAATGCCGGAGCCGGAGCCGGAGCCGGAGCCGGAGCCGGTGCAGGTACAGGTGCAGTCGGCGGTGAAGATTTAGCGGGCGCGGGCGGCTCGGTCACGCGCACTTTCTTTTCTTCCTTGATCACCGATCGGATTTCGGCACGGCGGTTCTGGGCACGGCCTGCTGCTGTCTTGTTGTCACCCACAGGATTGGAGGGGCCCGCACCTTTGGTGGTAATGCGGGCAGCTGCGATACCGGCATCAACCAGGTATTTTTTGACTGATTTGGCGCGCGCCAAAGACAGCTTTGTGTTCAGCGCTTCAGAACCGGTGCTATCGGTATATCCAATCACTTCCAGGTTGGCGTCGGGATACTTGCCGGCAAATTCAACCACTTCGTTCATCAGCTTCATGCCAGTCACCAACTTCAGTTTGGCAGAACCGCTGACAAAGTTGGTGCCCTCGATACGCACGGGTTTTTCTTCCATCAATGTCTTCCACACTTCAGAAACGGCGGGGGCGGGTTCGGGAGCCGGAGCGGGTGCTGGTTGTGGCGCCAAAGCGGCTCGCCGGACCGGGGCTGCGGCCGGCGCCTTGACGGGTGCCGGTATCGGTGTAGGCAGTCCAAAATAGTAATTCAATCCTATAGTGACGTTTTTGTTTCTCAGCTTTCTCGCAATATTTAGTACATTGGTATCACCGTTTGAGCGTGTATATTCGCCTGCGACACTCCACTGGTCTGCGAATTTGTATTCGATTCCCAAGCCGCGATAGACATGACTTGCGGCAATGTCAAGGGCTGCGTCACTGCCGCTGGTGCGGGCGTAACCCAGCTTGCCGTAAGGCAGCCATTTTCCGGCTGGAATACCCAACTTGGCGCCGGCACCAAATACCTGGCTGCTATAGTTAACCGGACCCGATGCGGTATTGTTGAATTCCATGGAACCATAAACGCCCAGTTGCAGGACGCCCACCTTCCATGTCTTGCCTTCCTCGATACCGTAAGTGACCGCATTCCCGGCGCTTGACTCGTCCAGGTTGGAACTGTTGATACCGATCTTGCCACCGATCCAGATACCGTTAAATCTGCTCTCTTCACTGCCTTCGATGGTGACCTGCACCGAGGTGGCTGTACCATCCTTGCTGACCACCATGAAGCTGTCCCTGATGCTCTGACCTGCGTCGAGGCTGTCAAAAGCCGAGTTCGCCACATAGCTCCACCGACCCGAGGAGTCGATATTGAATGTGCCGTTGGCACCGGCGACATTTCTCTCTGCCACAAAAGCCATGGGACTGTCGACATCGATGATGCTCAGGCTGCCGCCGGTGCTCCGGGGCGAGTTGGTTTCTGTCAGCGTCACGCTGGCGGCGCCCAGGCTTGCCGGGTCGTTGCTGCCGTTGATGGTGACTCGCACAGTAGTGGTGGTGCCGTCCGCACTGGCCACCGCGAAACCGTCACTGATGCTCTGAACAGCACTGAGCCAGTCGAAAGCGGAGTTCGCAACATAGGTCCATACACCTGAGCTGCCGATGCTGAAAGTGCCGTGCTCACCCCTGACCTTGTTCCGTGCCACGAAGGTCTCCGGACTATCAGGATCGCGGATGCTCAGCGTGCCACCGGTACTCAGCGTGTCGTTGGTTTCTGTCAAAACGACGCTGGGGGCGCTCAGCACGGCTGCGTCATTGTTGCCGTTGATGGTGATTTGCACCGAAGTGGCGGTGCCGTCCGAGCTGGTTACCGCAAAGCTGTCGCTGACGCTCTGGCCCGCGTTGAGTTCGTCAAAGGCGCTGTTCGCAACATAACTCCATAGACCGGAAGGGTCGATACTGAAACTGCCATTCTTGCCGCTGACATTGCTCTGTGCCACGAAGGTCGGGGGGCTGTCCACGTCGCTGATGCCCAGTGTTCCGCCGGGATTCAACGGGGCATTGGTTTCATCCAGCGTGGCCGACCCCGGACTCAGGATCGCGGCATCGTTGCTGCCGTTGATGGTGACCTGCACCGTAGTGGTGGTGCCGTCCGCACTCGCAACAGTGAAGTTGTCGCTGACGCTCTTGCCCTCGCCGATAAAATCCAGTGCATCTTTGGTAAGGTAAGTCCAAGCACCGTTCGTGTCGATACTCAGGGTTCCATAGGCCGCGGCGATTTTGTTTTGAGCAACAAAGGTCGCTGGACTGTCTACATCGCTGATGGTCAACTTGCCACTGGTACTCAGCACCTCATTGGTTTCAGTCAGCGAGACGTTGGGCGCACTCATAACCGCCGGATCGTTGCTGCCGTTGAGGGTGACTTGCACCGTAGTGGTGGTCCCATCCGCACTTGCAACGGTAAATGTGTCGCTCACGCTCTGACCCGCGTTGAGCTCGTCAAACGCGCTGTTCGCAACATAACTCCATAGACCGGAAGGGTCGATACTGAAGCTGCCATTCTTGCCGCTGACATTGCTCTGTGCCACCAGGGTCGGGGCGCTGTCCGCATCGCGGATGCTCAACTTGCCGGAAGGTTTCAGCGGTTCGTTGGTTTCGTCAAGGTTGACCGATACCGGGATCAGGATCGCGGCATCGTTGGTGCCGTTGATCGTGATCTGGACCGAGGTGGCGGTACCGTCGGCACTGGACACTTTGAAACTGTCGCTGACGCTCTGGTCAGCGCTGAGGATGTCAAATGCGGACTTGGCCGCATACGTCCATGCGCCGGCGCTGTCGATACTGAAGGTGCCGTTCTTGCCCGCGACATTGTCCTGCGCCACGAAGGTCGGGGGGTTGTCGGCGTCGCTGATGCTCAAGGTACCAGCGGTGCTCAACGGGGCATCGGTTTCATCCATGACAACCGAAGCCTGGCCCAGGATCGCTGCATCGTTGCTGCCGTTGATGGTGACCTGCACCGTGGTGGGGGTGCCGTCCGCACTGGCCACCGTGAAGCTGTCGCTGACGCTCTGGCCCGCGTTGAGGTTGTCAAACGCGGAATTGGCCAGATAGGTCCAGGCGCCGGCGCTGTCGATACTGAAGGTGCCGTTCGCACCGGCGACATGGCTCTCCGCAACAAAAGTCGGGGAGCTGTCCACGTCTCTGATAGTCAAGGTGCCGGCGGCACTCAGCGGGGAGTCGGATTCAACCAGGACGATGTTGGCGGCACTGAGGATTGCGGCATCGTTAGTGCCGTTGATGGTGACTTGTACCGTGGTGGGGGTGCCGTCCGCACTGGCCACCGTGAAGCTGTCGCTGACGCTCTGGCCCGCGTTGAGGCTGTCGAATGCAGACTTGGCGACATAGGTCCACCGACCCGAGGTGTCGATGCTGAAGGTACCGTTGACGCCTGCGAGCTTTTTCCTTGCCACAAAGCTCTGCGCGCTGTCCACATCACTGATGCTCAGCGTGCCGGTGGTGCTCAGCGGGGCGTTGGTTTCATCGAGCGCTACCGATGCCGTGCCCAGGATTGCTGCATCGTTCGTGCCGTTGATGGTCACTTTCACCGCAGTCGGGGTGCCATCCGAGCTGACCACCTTGAAAATGTCGCTGACACTTTGACCAGCGTTGAGATTGTCGAAGGCAGAGTTGGCCACATAGTTCCATGTGCCGGCGCTGTCGATGCTGAAGGTGCCATTCTTGCCAGCGACATTGCTCTGCGCCGCAAAGCTCGGGGGGCTGTCCACATCGCTGATGCTCAGCGTGCCGCCGGTACTCGGGGCTTCGTTGGTTTCGGTCAACACCACATTGGCATTGCCAAGCACCGCGGCATCGTTAGTGCCGTTGATGGTGATCTTAACGGTGGTCGCAGTGCCATCCGCACTGGCCACCGTGAAGCTGTCGCTGACGCTACGGTCCGCATTGAGTTCGTCAAAGGCCGAGTTGGCCAGATAAGTCCATGCGCCGGCGCTATCGATGTTAAAGGTGCCGTTCGCACCGGCGAAATTGTTCTGTGCCACGAAGGTCTCCGGACTGTCCACGTCACGGATGCTCACCCTGCCGGACGCTTTGACCGGTTCGTTCGTTTCTTTCAGCGAGACGCTGGGCGCGCCCAGAACTGCCGGGTCATTGGTGCCGGTGATGGTGACCTGGACTGCAGTTTGGGTGCCGTCGGAACCGGAGACATTGAAACTGTCACTGACGCTCTGACCCTCGCCGGTCTTGTCAAGGGCTCCGTTCGTGGCATAGGCCCATGCTCCCCCAGAATCTATATTGAATGTGCCATAGTTGCCCTTGGCATTTTTCCTTGCGACGAAGGTCGCGGGGTTGTCCAGGTCGCTGATGGTCAGCGTGCCACTGGCACTCAGAATCTCGTTGGTTTCAGTCAACACCACCCCCGCGGAACTCAGGATTGCCGCATCGTTGCTGCCTTTGATAGTGACTTTCACCGTAGCGGAGGTGCCGTCTGCACTGGCTACGGTAAAACTGTCGCCTACGCTCTGGCCGGTGTTGAGGTTGTCGAAGGCGGAGTTGGCAACATAGGTCCATGCACCGGCGCTGTCGATGTTGAAGGTACCATTCTTGCCGGCGACATCGCTCTGCGCCACGAAGGTCTCCGCGCTGTCCACGTCGCGGATGCTCAGTGTGCCAGCGGCGCTCAAGGCCTCATTGGTTTCTGTCAGCACCACGTTGGCGGCACCAAGAATGGCAGCGTCGTTGCTGCCGTAGATGGTGACCTGCACCGAAGTGGTAGTGCCGTCTGCACTGGCCACTGCGAAATTGTCGCTGACGCTCTGGCCCACGTTGAGTCTGTCCATGGCATCGTTCGTCACATAAGACCATGCGCCGGCAGTGTTGATACTGAAGTTGCCGTAGCTACCGGCGACATTTTTCTGTGCCACGAAGGTCCCGGGGCTATCCGCATCGCTGATGCTCAGTCTGCCACTGGCTTTCAATACCGAATTGGTTTCTGTCAGCACTACGCTGGCTGAGCCCAGGACAGCCGCCTGGTTGCCGGCAGTTGGGGGTGTGGTGCCAGTCTCGGCCGAGGCCGGGCTTGCGGTGCTTAGTATGGATGCCGCGGACATGATCGACAGCGCGCCTGCCAATACGGCGCGCATAGTCAGTTTCATCAAGATTGCTTCCATAAAGAAGCAATCAATAAAGTTTGAGACATGAATTATTTCCGCGAGGCCTGGACTGCTTACCCCCGTATTTTGCCTGAATATTCTGCTTTGGGGACCATTGGCTTTAAAAAAAACCCTATTGCAGCCTGAGCCGGGTTATGTCAGCAGTTGAACCCTCCCACGTTGCTGCTGCCGCTATCCTGGCGAGACAACCCCTGAAAATGCCGGAAATCCACGTTGAGGTTGACTAAAGGTGTTTAAGCTAGATCACTCTCATTTTCATCACTTGCATCAAAGGCTTCCGCCCCTAATAAACGCTGCGCCTCCTCGCTCGGCAAAGCTTCTACCGACTTTAGTTTTCGCGCCATTTGTCGACTACGCGTTTCGGCCATATCAATATTTTTTGCGGCGCGTTCCAACGTTGTCTTAGTCGCTGCAAGCACATCCCCAAACTTGCCGAATTCGGTTTTGACCGCACCCAGAACTTGCCACACCTCGGATGAGCGTTTTTCAAGAGCAAGAGTGCGGAAACCCATTTGCAAACTATTCACGATCGCCGATAAGGTAGAAGGGCCAGCAATGGTAACGCGGTGCATGCGCTGCAGATCATCGGCAAGCCCAGGACGGCGCATCACCTCGGCGTACAAGCCTTCGGTCGGCAAAAATAGAAACGCAAAATCTGTAGTCAATGGGGGAGATAAATATTTCTCGGCAATCTTCTTGGCCTCAAGACGCACAGCGCGCTCCAACTCGCGGCCAGCAACCACGACTCCTTCCGCATCGGCGCGATCAGCCGCTTCGGCCAAACGCTCATATTGCTCTTTCGGAAACTTTGCATCGATCGGCATCCACATCGGCGTCAGGCCATTGTCTGCACCGGGTAGCTTGATCGCAAACTCAACGCGCTCACCCGAACCCGGCACGGTTTCCACATTTTTTGCATACTGCTCTGGGGTGAGCATTTGTTCCAGCAGCATCTCCAACTGTACCTCACCCCAAGTTCCACGGGTCTTGACGTTGGTCAACACCCTCTTCAAGTCACCCACCCCGATCGCCAATTGCTGCATCTCACCCAAACCTTGATGCACTTTTTCCAAGCGGTCGGAAACCAGCTTAAAGGATTCGCCCAGTCGTTGTTCCAGCGTCGCGTGCAACTTCTCATCGACCGTTTTACGCATCTCTTCGAGCCGAGTGCCGTTGTCGGTTTGCAAGTCTTTGATTTTTGATTCCAGCGTCACACGCACTGCTTCCATGCGTTGTGCATTCGATTCCGTCAGGTTGGTCAAAGTTTGGTTCAGCGTGTCGCCAAAGCGTTTGAGGGCAATCGCTTGCTCTTCTCTGCCGGTTTTCGCTTGTAGCGTAATTGCTTGCCGCATCGACTCTAGCTGCTGCGCATTAGCTTCATTCAGCTTTGTAAGCTGCTGAGAAAAACCATCAATTTTATTGTTTTGTAATGTTGCGACACTCGTTAATTGTGCGGCCAACGTTTGCTGAAATTGTGCGAAGTTTCCGGTCAATTCTTGCCGCGTACTTTGAGCTGTAGATTGCACCTGCTCCCGCAATTCTCGCTCGCTGCGCTCGCTGATTTGTTGTTGATGTTGCTGTAAATCTGTTTGAAGCTGTGCCAGACGCGGTGCTACATCAGCCCCCCGCCCCCGTAACAGAGCGATAACCTGCAAGATGATGATTGCTGCAACGAGCAGCAGAATAAGTTCTATTTGCGTCATGAAATATCTCGTTATCCGGCAGACCATAAAAAACGCCGTGCAGTATAGCACTGCACGGCGTTTCTCTTACTTCGTTCTCCCGGTGTAGGAGCCCGATTCATTGGGCGATCTGGGCGCAATAAATTGCGCTCCTACAACGGCTAATTACAAGCGCCCTGTGCGCTTGCGTTCATTTTCGGTCAGGAAACGCTTGCGAACACGGATCGATAGTGGTGTGATTTCAACCAATTCATCATCGTCGATAAACTCCACTGCCGATTCCAGTGTCAGGCGCACCGGCGGGGTCAGGCGCACCGCTTCGTCGGTGCCGGATGCGCGCACGTTGGTCAGTTGCTTGCCCTTGATCGGATTCACGATCAGATCGTTGTCGCGGCTGTGGATGCCGATGATCATGCCCTCGTAAAGTTTGTCGCCGGGAACAACGATCATGCGGCCGCGATCCTCCAGCTTCCACAAGGCATAAGCCACCGCCTCTCCGGCTTCGGAAGAAATCAGCACGCCGTTGCGGCGGCGCGGCATCTCGGCCTTGACCGGCGCATAGTCATCGAACACGTGCGCCATGATGCCGGTGCCGCGCGTCATGGTCATGAACTCGGATTGGAAGCCGATCAAGCCGCGCGCCGGAACGCGGTATTCCAGGCGCACCCGGCCGTGTCCGTCCGGCTGCATGTCTTGCAGGTCGCCGCGACGGCGCCCCAACTCCTCCATCACCGCGCCCTGGTTGGTGTCTTCCACATCCACGGTCAGCACTTCGAACGGCTCGCACTTCTGCCCGTCGATGTCGCGATACACCACACGCGGCTTGCCAACGGCCATCTCAAAACCTTCACGGCGCATGGTTTCCAGCAAGATCGTCAGATGCAATTCGCCGCGTCCGGCCAGCAGGAACACGTCGGTGTTGTCCGTTTCATCAACACGCAACGCCACATTGACCAGCAACTCCTTGTTCAGGCGGTCGCGTATCTGGCGGCTGGTGATGAACTTGCCTTCCTTGCCGCACAACGGTGAAGTGTTCACCATCATGTTCATGGTCAGGGTCGGTTCATCCACCTTGGGCATCGGCAAAGCTTCCGGCTTATTCACGTCGGCCAGCGTTATGCCAATGCCGATCTCGTCGATCCCGTTGACCAGGATGATGTCGCCCGCACCGGCTTCATCCAGCAGCACGCGCTCGATGCCGCGAAAACCCATGATCTGGTTGACACGCGCGCGTTTCGGCGCCTTGTCTCCATTCATGACCATCACATCCTGGCCGGGCTTGATCTTGCCGCGGCGTATGCGACCCACACCGATGCGGCCCACAAAGCTGGAATAATCCAGCGCGGAAATCTGTATTTGCAGCGGTGCATCCAGGTCGGCTTCCGGTGCAGGAACGTGCCTGATTACGGCATCCAGCAAGGGAAACATATTTGTACTCGGCTTATCCAGTTCCAACATGGCGTAGCCGTTCAATGCCGAGGCAAACACCACCGGAAAATCCAGTTGTTCTTCGGTCGCGCCCAACTTGTCGAACAGGTCGAAAGTCTGGTTGATCACCCACTCAGGACGAGCGCCGTTACGGTCAACCTTGTTGATCACCACGATAGGACGCAGGCCCAAGGCCAGCGCCTTCTTGGTAACAAAACGGGTTTGTGGCATCGGGCCTTCGACCGCATCCACCAACAGCAGCACACCGTCCACCATGCCCAAAACACGCTCTACTTCACCGCCGAAGTCGGCATGGCCGGGAGTGTCCACGATATTGATGTGCACACCTTCGTAGAACACGGCGCAGTTCTTCGCCAGAATGGTGATGCCTCGTTCCTTTTCCAGGTCGTTGTTATCCATGACGCGCTCGGCAACATGCTGATGGGCGGTAAACGAACCCGCCTGACTCAGCAGCTTGTCCACCAGGGTGGTCTTGCCGTGGTCAACGTGGGCGATAATGGCGATATTACGGAGTTGGCGGGACATGGATACAGCCTTGCTTGTCAAAAGGGGGCGCATTCTATCACAGCCCACCTCACAACTACTACGCTTGGTGATACTTCGTCGAAAAGCGGCTCAAAATCCTCATGTATCAAGAATACATTCCGGTTTTTTGCCGCCTTTCTCTTCGCCTGACCTGCGCTCGTTACGTTGTGCGGAGGCCTTGTATAGCCACTGACTTAAACTTTCGCTGGCTTTTATTCTTTCCATCAGTATAATGCGCGCCTTGCCGCTACTGATGCGGCATTGGTTCATCGTTTTCTGACCTTACGGGATCTCCGATCCCTACCTCGCGCGTATGCAAATCGCGCCTGTCTAAGAACCCTCACAAGATTCTCACGGGTTTTCCGGTTAGCAACGATGTTTTATGCGCCGGTTAACTTTCTCCCCGTACTACGGGCTGTTTACCACCTGCGCTCACACTAGGGAACTTTATAAGTTCGTCATGCTGAATTCGATTCGGCATCCGGTTATTTTTTCCGGGTGCAGTCTTGCGCCCTGCATAACGAAATGGATTCCCTTTGATCATAATTAAAGGAAACACGATGTCATTTGAAAATCTGAATTTAAACGCCGCCATTCTCAAGGCGATCGCCGAGACCGGCTACACCGAGCCCACCGCCATCCAGGCGCAGGCCATTCCCGAAATCATGGCCGGCCACGACCTGATGGCCTCCTCGCAGACCGGTAGCGGCAAGACCGCCGCATTCATCCTGCCCGCACTGAACCGCCTGGCCACACCTTCCGCACTGCCCGGCAAAGGCCCGCGCGTGCTGGTATTGACACCGACCCGCGAACTGGCGCAACAAGTCTGTGATGCCGCGACCAAGTACGGCAAGAATATGCGCTTCAAGATCATCAGCATTCTGGGCGGCATGCCCTACCCGGTGCAGAACCGTTTGCTGTCCAGCCATGTGGATATTCTGGTCGCCACACCGGGCCGTTTGATCGACCATCTGGAACGCGGCCGCATTGATTTTTCGCGTCTGGAAGTGCTGATTCTGGACGAAGCGGATCGCATGCTGGACATGGGTTTTGTCGACGATGTGGAACGCATTGCCAAAGCTACTCCCGCAACGCGCCAGACCCTGCTGTTCTCCGCAACGCTCGATGGCGTGGTCGGCAATCTGGCCTCGCGTCTGCTCAAGACACCGAAGAAAATTTCTGTCTCGGCTGCAAAAGACAAACACGAGAACATCGAGCAACGCATGATGTTTGCCGACGACGTGGCGCACAAGAACAAGATGCTCAGCCACTTGCTGACCGATGTCGGAGTGAATCAGGCGCTGGTGTTCACCGCCACAAAGCGCGACGCGGACAGTCTTGCCGATCAACTTTCTGCACAAGGCCATTCCGTTGCGGCATTGCACGGCGACATGAACCAGCGCGAACGCAACCGCACCCTGCTCAATATGCGCAATGGCAACGTGCGTATCCTGGTCGCCACCGATGTGGCGGCACGCGGTCTCGACGTGCGCGGCATCTCGCATGTGATCAACTTCGACCTGCCCAAGTTTGCCGAAGATTATGTGCACCGCATCGGCCGCACCGGTCGTGGCGGCTCGTCCGGCATCGCCATCTCGTTCGCCTCGAACCGCGATGCGCAACTGCTGAAGCGCATCGAACGCTACACCGAGCAGAGCATCAAGATGCATACCATCGAAGGACTGGAACCGAAATACAAACTGCGCACCGGCCCGTCTTCGGATCGCCCGCGCAGCAACAGCGGCCCGCGCCGCATTAGCGGTGGCGGATTTGGCGGCGGTAACAACGGCGGCTTCGGCAGCAGCCGCACCGGCAGTTTTGCCGGCAACGGCAACAACGGCGGGGCCGGCTTTCACCACAGTGCGCCTGACAGCCGTCATAGCCATGCCGGACGCAAGGAAGGTCATGGCCAATGGCACGGTCAGGCAAACGGCAACAGCACCCAGAGTCATACCCCGGGTGTCGGTGGCGGCCAGGGTTTTGGTGGGCAAGGCCAACCACGCAGCCAGGAGCGCAGCTTCGGCAACCAGAATCGCGGCGGCACCAGTGCGCCACGCCGCAGTGGCAGCGATCGTCCAAGTTACGCACTCGGGCGCGGCAATAACGGTAATAGCCGTTAATCGGTAATTCGCAGCAACAAAAAGGCACGCTTCGGCGTGCCTTTTTTCATTTGATCGTTCCCACGCTCTGATGAAGCGACTGACCATTCGACTCGGGTTGTCCAAAGACGGCAACCCAGTCGCTGGTTATGCGTGGGAACGATAATTCTCTGCCTATTGTCCCGCCATCGTCATGAACGACAGCTTGCTCACCCCGGCATGTTGCGCGATGGCCATGATTTGCGCCACCCTGCCATAGGGAACATCCTCGTCGGCGTGAATGTGCAGTTCGTAATCGTCCTTCCCGACCGCAGACTCGGCGAGTTGTTTCGCCAGATCGTCGTCACTGATCGAAATACTTTCCAGGCTGATTTCCCCCTGCGCGCTGATCGTAAGCGTTTGTTGCTTGGTGTCCATGCGCCCTGCTACCGCAGCCGTCCTGGGCAGCTTCACTTCCAGAGATTGCGACAGCAACGGTGCCGTAACGATGAACACCACCAGCAGCACCAGCATCACGTCCACCAGCGGGGTGACGTTAATCTCGCTCATCATGTCCTGATTGGAATTATTCTGGAATGCCATCTGATTATTCCTTTTTGGCTACACCTTGTAATCGTGTTTTGCGGCCAGCCGCAAAAAATCATGCGCAAAATTTTCCAGATCGGCGATGGATAAACGCATCCGCCGCAGGAAGAAGTTATACGCCAGCACCGCAGGCAATGCGGTCGCAATGCCGATGGCAGTGGCAATCAATGCCTCGCCAATTGGCCCCGCCACGACATCCAGGCTGGCTGAGCCGGTTTTACTGATGCCCTGCAACGCATGCATGATGCCCCATACCGTGCCGAACAGCCCGACAAACGGAGCGGTCGAACCAATACTGGCCAGCATCGCCAAGCCGCATTCGAGTTGCCGTTGCAGGTTTTGCACCGCCTGGCGCAGGCTGCGCTCCAGACCATCCTGCGGCGAACCGAGATGTTTCATGTCGTTGTTCTGTTGTTGCGCGGCACGCAACTCGGCAAATCCGGCCTGCGCCAGATGCGCCTGCTTGCCCGGCATCTCCTCGCAGCTGCGCGCCGCCTGCTGCCACTCCTTGGCTGCCCAGAACGACTCGTTGAAGGCGCGGTTATCCTTGCTGTCACGCCAGTACTGCCACAGCTTGATCGCAATGATCGACCAGGTAATGATGGAAAACAGGATCAGCAAGCCCAGTGTGGCGTTGATGATCGGTGACGAGGATGCTAAAAAAGTATTCATTCTGCTTCTTTCAAGATAAATGGAATCGGAACCAAAAACGATTTGGTGACGGCTTGGCCACCCTGGCGTGCCGCAACAAACCGCCAAGTGCTTACCACCTTTATCGCTGCGTTATCCAGCACATCATGCCCGCTGCTTTGATGCAGCTTGATCTGGCCGGGCAAACCGCTCGCCAGTACCTCAACATTCAGTACTACCCTCCCCTGCCAACCCATGCGCCGCGCCACCATCGGGTAAGCAGGCAGCGGATTTTTCAAATAAGCCGCCTGATAATCCGGCTCGCGATCCGGCAGGCCGGGCGCAGCAGCAGCCGGTTGAGGCGGCTCACTGCTTGCCGCTGCCGGAAGGCGCGGCGTTTCCACGGGCATCTCCTGTGTCGTGACTTGCGGCGTGGGTTGCACTCGCTGCGGTTCAACGGGTTTAGGCTTTACTGCCGGCTTGACCTCTGCCGGCTTTGGTTCCGGCTGACTGGGCAGCGCCATGCTTACCGACATTTCACGATGCACCGGCTTGGAAAAGCTCGGCAATGTCACCCATGACCATACCAGTAAAACATGCACGAAAATCACCAATATCACGACCAGCAATCGGTTGCGCAATGGCAAGTCAACAGGATTGGAATCTGCAAATATCGGCATGCAATATGAGGTGCTCATGGCATTAAAACGGACCGATCGATGCAGCCCGTTTTGCTACAGTAGTCATTTAATCAAATGGCGATCTTCTTGCATTCCTTGTAGCAAGCCTTGCAGCTTTCGCCACATGCCTTGCACGCTTCATGTTTTTCGAATTTCTTGCACTCATCTTCACATTCCTTGCAGGCAAGCATCGTAAGTGCCGCCTGTTTTGCCAGGTGTTTGGAATTCTGGTTGGCAAGCTGTTGCAGCACGCCGCACATTGCCAGCAATTGATTCACACTCTTGGCACAGGCTGCCATGTCTTTCTCACCCTTAGCCCACAAGTCCAGACAGTGATTCAGGCACACCTCACCCTTTTGCATGCAGTCGGCAGCAGTTTCCGCAATCTTGGGATTCGGCATTTCCTGCATATCGTGATGATGTTCATGCTCGGCAGCTTGAACTTGCCCCACTACCGCCGCTCCAGCCAATGCCATGCCACCCAGCAACAATTCTCTTCTGTTCATGATGTCCCTTTCAATCAGTGAAAGTACACAGCCCCGTACTTTATTTCTCAAAACCCATTTTCTGCGAAACCGGAATCCATCATACCATTTGGGTATAGTTTGATTTTACTGCACCGGACAGTAACAACACTGATCCCCTGCGTTTGTCTCCTCACTCAAAACGATCAAAGCGAAGTCACAGCACCAGCAACAACCGCCGCAAACCCAGCAAAATCAACACCGCCGCCGCACCCCAGCGTATCCAGCGCGTGATCCACTCGCGGTTGTCGCGCAGGTTCTTGCCGAGCAGGCTGATCAGCGGCAGCAGGATCAGCAACGGGGTCAGTGCCGCACCCAGCCCGAAAACTATACCGTTGGTCATGCCCAGTTTGACGCTGCCCGCTGCGGCGCACACTGCCAGCAGCGAAGCCAGCGGCGCGCACGGAGTCAGGCTCAGCGAGAAGCCCATCAGCAACGGCGGCGTGCTGCCCGCATTGCGTGCCACGCCGCACGGCGAATGCGGCTTGTCGGCGCGCAGCAGCCATACACCGGCCGCAATGGATGCCAGACCGATCACCACGTTGCCGGTTCCGCCGCGCATGGCTTCCGATAGCCATAACCCCGCTCCGCCGGCGATTGCACCGAGCATGGAATAGGCGATGATGCGACCGGCTACGAACATCGCTGTATCGTACAGCGCCTGCATCTGGGAGCCGCCGCGCCCCAGCACCCAGGTGCCCATGAACGGCAGACAGGTGACGGTGCAGGCAGTCAGCCCCAGCGACAGGCCGAGCAGCCAGACGGCGAACAGCGTGGTTTCCTGAGGTATCAATGCCGGATTAAAAAACTCATCCATGCTGATTTTCCTTCGCCTGGGTCAGCCAGATCACCTTGTTTTTTGGCAAGCCTTCCGGGCTTTCCAGCTTCACGCGTTTCTTGTAATAGTCGCGGGAAGAGCCGAACAGCTTGACGCCGAAGAACTTGATCTGAATCACGTCATCGTCCGGGCAGTACTCCACACAGCGGCCGCACATAGTGCAATCCTCGTGGAATGCCTTCTTGCCATGCTCCCGGCCGATTTCGTGAATATCCATCGGGCAGGCTTTTTCGCAGACACTGCACTTGTCGCACTTGTCATGCTGCTTCTTCACCAGTTGCATTGGCGAGAGCCTCTGGAACAGTGCATTCCACGACAGCAGCGGGCAGATGCGGCAGAACGGCTGGCGCACCGCCAATGCGGCGATGATGATGAAGCCGAATAATGCATTGCCGGCCGCACCAAGAAAGAAACCAATGCCGCTCGAAGTCTGCATGGCGATCTGTTCGACATCGGCGGTCAGCAGCGTGGTTGCGATACGCGAGGGGCAAACCTGGCAGTAAGGATCGCCCAATTCATCGGATGCGAGCCCCATGCCAGCCAGCAACGGCAAGCCGAGCACCAGCACCAGCAGCATCAGCCACTTGACCGGACGCACCCTGCCGACATTGCCCTGGTCAAAGCGGTTCAGCGGCCTGCCCAGTCTTCTGCCGATGCGATAGACCACCTCCTGCACCGTGCCCATCGGGCATACCCAGCCGCAGAACGCCTTGTTGAGGAAAAAGAACAGCGCGAAGAAGGTGGCCACCGAGATCAGCGTCGGGATGAACACTTTATAGGTGATCTCCTGTGCCTTGGCCAAGGCTTCGCCGATGCGGTGATGCAGCTGGTGCTGGTTGACGATCAGGATGCAGTGGTCGCCAGTCTGCTTGTCGAATGCGCACGCCAGAGAAGGCAACGCCTGTGAAATACGATCCACGGTGTAGGTGCCCAGCAGCGCACCGCCGTACACGGTGACAAACAGCATGAGGATCTGGATGGTGAAGCGGAAACGCGTCAGCGTCGGGAAAATGGCTTTTAACATGTCAGGCATCCTTATTTTTGGTGGCTTCAGCCGCTGCGGGAGCATCGGTATTTTGCCCGGCGTCGGCGGCATTCTTTTTAGCCTTGCGCTGCCGCAACAGCGGCACTGCGCCGATCATGCCCAATAACGTGAACCCAAGCCCCATTGCGAGGCTGCGCTGATCAAACGCATCCGGACCGTAACTACTGTTGAACGCGGTCAGATAGGTCTTGCCACCCTCTTCATGTTCGGTTGCCAGGACAAAATCCGCGCTGCGCCGTCCCTGGTTTTGCCCGCCCGCGTTTTTTTTCGCAGCCTTGAAATCACCCGGGACGTGCAGCATAACCACGCCCTGCGCATCGCTCACCAGCTCGGCTTTTGTGCCATTCATGGTTTCCATGAATACTGTCCGGTTCGTAAGCGGCTTGCCGTTGAAACGCACCAGAAACTTCCAGTCTTCGTTGGCGCGATAGCGGGAATGCTCGCGCGGGTAAGGTTGCGGGATGATTTCCAGCTCATGTTTTTGCCGCATGAACATATCGGTCGGATTCTGATCGCCGCGATCGCTGAAAAAATACACGGTGGAAGCTACCCGCACCTTGCCGGCTTGCTCCTCGCGCGCCGCCAGCCAATGAAAACCGCCTGACTCCGGCTTGTCCAGCTTGGCTCCCGCCATGTCGAGCGGAAGCTGGCGATGCCCCCTGGCATCCTTGATGTTATTGGAGTAGGCATCGATACTGTTCGCCACAATACCTTGCGGAACAACGATGACCACCCTGCGCTCACGGCTTTCGCCGCTCATCCTGGTTTTTAAAGTGGGAAATGCAGTCCATGCCACAGGCTTGCCCGCACCGTTCATCCCCGCACCGGCATGTCCGGCATGTTCATTCACCGCCATGTCTGGCTGAGGTTGCGCCGCCGCTGGTGCGCTTTCAGCGGCAAACACGGAAGACGCAAACAACAATGGAAATGCTGCGGCCAATACATGAACCCGCGTAGGGTGGAACGCATCGCGGTTCCGCCATATGTTTGATGATGGCGGAACGCCCCTGCGGGGCTTCCGCCCTACGGCCATGAAGTCCGACCTGCGAGCATTTGAACTTATTCCGTTAATTCCGGAGCGCAACACCAGAAATATCGCACTCGGCAAAATTTTCCTCATGCCATTCTCCTCTAGAAATTCAACGTCAAGCCGGCTGTCCACACGCGCCCAGGGTCGACCGTGATGGACATGTCTTCGGCGTTGTAAACACCGTTGCCATCGCCGTCCGAACCGCCGCGTATGGTGGTGTAGTAGAAGCGGTCGAACAGATTGTCGATCCGCGCGAATGCTGACCACTTCATGCCACGCTCGGTCTTGAGTTCATAGTTGACCATGGCGTTGAACAAGGTGCGCCCGCCGATCCAGACCAGATTTACTTCGTCGGCAAACATTCCGGTTTGCGCATTCATCTCGGCGCTGAAAGACAAGGCCGGAGAATAACGATAGCGCGTAGACAGGTTCGCCTTGTGCTTGGGAGTGCGCGGCACGATATTGCCGGTATTGTTGTACAGCACCGACGGTAACGGCACGGTGCGCGAGCCCATACCCATCCAGTAAGAATCGTTTTTGGTGAACTTCGCATCCAGATAGGTGTAGGCCAGATCGCCTGACCAGGCCAATTTGGAATCCGTCTTCACGCCCAGCTCGACGCCGCGGTTGCGCACGCCGCCGATATTCTGAAATTGCTCGGCAACCGGGTCGGTCTGGTACTGGCCGCCGGTATTCAAAATGAAATCCTTGCGGTCAATCTGGAAATACGCCATATCCATATCCAGCGCGACATCGAACAGTTCGCTCTTGGCGCGCAAGCCGATTTCCTGGTTCCAGGATTTTTCCGGAACCAGATTCGGGTTGGCCAGTATCGTGCCGGTCGGCGTAACGGTACTGCCGTACAACTGGCTGACAGTCGGCACGCGGAAGCCGCTGGAAATATTCGCGTAGATTTCGCGTTCCGCCGACAGCGCGTAATTCACACCGGCGCGTTCCGACCAGACGCGAAAACTCTTTTGGCCGGTGGTTGTTCTGCCTTGCAAGATTTGGGCAGCAGTGAGCGGAATAAAACTCTCATAACCGGCATCAATATTGTCGTGACGTGCATTCAGGGTCACAGTCAACGGATCGGTCGCCTGCCACTTGAATTCGCCGTATACCGCTTGTGTGTCTGAAGTGGACAAGCCGTCGGCAGTGGCGGCTCCAGCAAGATTCAACGGATTGCCTGGATTAATTGCGGTGCCGCGCGTGGTATAGCTGAACAAATTACGCGTAACCGCCCTGTCCGAAAAAGCCTGCAAATCCAGCCCCCCCATCAGGCCGACCTGTTCGCCACCCTTGCGCCACTCTGCCTTCAGCCCTTTTTGTTCCTGCTTGGTATCGGTACCGCTAGCGTAGATATCGTTATGATTGGCCATATTACAAGCTGCAATGGCAGTCACGGTCGCGCCGGTACATCCGGCAGTAGTCCGCAGAAAACCGTTCGGGTTTTGCCAACTGAAGGTGTGGTCCTTGAACATATAGGTGTTCACCAGCAGGTTGCCGCCCGCGCCGAAATCCTTGGCGTAGGTGACGTTAGCCTTATTCAGATTAACGTCGTACATGCGCGCATAATCCTTGCCGCCGCTGAAGCTCTGCGGGTCCAGCCAGGCGGCAGTCACGCCCTTCACCGTGCCGTGGCTGTCCTTGGCGCGACTGGAATTTTCAAAACCGAAGGCGATATCGCTGCTCTCGTCGATCAGGTATTGCAGCTTGCCGTTCAGATATTCCGAAAAGGAGCCGCCCTGGTCGTGATAGCCATCCGTTTCGCGTTTGGTGGCCTGCACATGCCCGACCCAATCACCCTCTGAAAATCCGGCGCGCAGCAGTTCCTTGTGGTAGTTGAAACTGCCCGCTTCGGCGCTCGCGGTCACGCCCGCCATTTTCGCGCCGCGCTTGGTGGTGATGATCACCGCGCCGGACAACGCGTCCTCGCCGAACAGATAGGATGCGCCACCCTTGATGACCTTGATGGATTCAATGTTGTCCAGATCGATGTTGACGCGCCCGGTGCGTTCCTGCACCGGCACGCCGTCGATCACGATCGCCACGCCGGGTTTCTCGCCCATGTAACGCTGCGCTTCCACGCCGCGCAGCATGATCTTCACCGAATCGCCGCTCTGCACTTCGGCAGTTACGCCCGGGATGGATTCGAGTATTTCCACGAGGTTCTTGCCGTGCTCATCATCCACCTTCTTGCCGCTGATGATATTGATGTTCGAGGCTTCACCGCGCTTGGAATCGAAGCGGTCGTCAATCGTCGTGGAGGTGACGTTCACCTCCGGCAACATGCCCACCTCGGCATACACCGCCTGGTTGACTGCCAGCGCGATCACACTTAATGCAAAAATCTGCTTCCCTTTCATTCTCCATCCCCATAGCAATAGTTATTAGCAAAACTTGAAGCGGGCGGATTGTAAAATTGAGTAATTAACTTGGGAATGCGACATGATGTCGCGCGACAGTTTGTCGCACCAAGTATTTATACCGCTTGCAGCACAAACAATTTCTTACAAATGAAACATTTGTTGGATAATTACGGACAGTTATACTGGGATCGTTTAGAAAACAATTTTTTGTTTATGCGCCCTCACTTAATGTTTTCAACCCTTGGTGTTCTGCTCTGCCTCTGGAGTGGAGGGGTAATAGCCAAAGAAACTTCCGACCCGTTCGGCACGGAGGAATCTCTGCCACTCAAGCCTGCGTTGCGCCTGGGCGGTGCAGTTGGCGATCCCTGCGCGGATGCCATGCCGACGGGTGCGCTCGATTTGCTGGAAGTGGTCAATATCGCGTTGTGCAACAACCCGCAAACCCGTGAGGTATGGGCGAGTTCACGCGCGCAGGCGGCACAGGTCGGCGTGAGCAAGTCGGGTTATCTGCCCGGCAGCAGCCTGAGCGTTTCCGGAAATCGCAATTCACCCGGCACAGGCCTGCGCAGCTTTGGCCTGACCCTTTCCTATCTGCTGTATGACTTCGGCACGCGCGCTGCCAGCGTGGAAAATGCGCAACAATTGCTGGCGGCAGCCAATGCCACGCAGGACAGCACGGTACAAACTGTCTTCCTGCTGGCAGTGCAGTCTTTTTATCAGACACAGGCAGCGCAAGCCGCACTGACCGCCGCTTTTGAATCTGAACACGCCGCGAAAGAAAGTTTTTCCGCCGCCGCGGCGCGCTACGCCACAGGAAGCGCCACGCCTGCCGACAAGCTGCAGGCGCAGACCGCCTATTCACAGGCCACGCTGAATCGTATTACCGCTGACGGCAACCTGAAAAACGTAACAGGCAACATGGCGAACATACTGGGGCTGGATGCCAACCAGAATGTGACACTGGTAGCTGCGAATACCGCAGTCGTTCCCGTAAATTTCGACCGCGACGTGAACGTACTGATCGAGGAAGCCCGACTGCGCCGCCCCGATATGCAAGCCGCCGCCGCACAGGTCAAGGCCGCGCAAGCCAACGTGGATGCCGCGCGCGCATCAGGCAAGCCGTCGATCTCCCTGAACGCTTCAACCAATCAGACCAACAGTGCGGGCATCCCCTCGCACGGTTCATCGGTGGGAGTCAATCTGAGCGTGCCGATTTTTTCCGGCTATGCGCCGACTTACCGGATACGCGCTGCCGAGGCACAAGTCGAAGTGCAAGCCGCACAACTGGAAGGTTTGCGCTTGCAGGTATCGCTGGATGTGTGGACGGCCTATCAAAACCTCATCACCGCCACACAGTCATTGCGCACCACCGCCGATTTACTGAACAGCGCGGAACAATCGGAACGCGTTGCGCTCGGCCGCTACAAGGCCGGCGTGGGCAGCATACTGGATGTGCTGAATGCGCAAAGCGCGCTGGCCGGCGCACGCCAGCAACGCATTCAATCAATGCTCGACTGGAACATCAGCCGTGCCGTGCTTGCCCGCGCAATGGGTAATCTGGATGAAAACTTGTTGCAAACCTTGCCGGGCGGAACCGGCCAAATACCATAGAAAAAAGCCCCCATAGAAAAGCCGGCCATGAAAAAACTATTGCGCTCCCCGATTGCCCTGTTCTTCCTCGCCCTCGTAGCCGTTGCCGCAGGCATCGCCACCTATCGGCAGCTCTACATGGCAGCACCGGAGCTGCAATACCAGTTGCAGGCCGTTGAAAAAGGCGATATCGCCCAGGCCGTCTCCGCCAACGGCACGATCAATCCGGTGACGCTGGTCAACGTCGGCACGCAGGTTTCCGGCACGGTGAAGAAACTCTATGTGGATTTCAACAGCAAGGTGGAAAAAGGACAGGTGCTGCTGGAACTGGATGATGCCCTGCTCGCCGCGCAGCAGAAACAAAGCCTGGCCAATGTGCGAAGCGCGGAAGCCTCGCTGGAATTGGCTACTGCGAATGAAGAGCGCATGCGCAGTCTGTTCGCGCAGGAATATGTCTCGCGCCAGGAGCTGGACAGCGCGGTTCAAGCCAAGAAATCCGCCGCGGCGCAATTGCAATCGACTCAGGCGACCGTGGAAAAAGACCGCGCCAACCTCGCCTACTCGGTGATCCGTTCGCCGGTGTCCGGTGTGGTGATCGATCGTTCGGTGGATGTGGGCCAAACCGTTGCCGCCAGCCTGCAAACCCCGACGCTGTTCAAGATCGCACAGGATCTGTCCAGGATGCAGATCGACGCCAATTTCGCCGAAGCCGACATCGGCAACATCCGTGTGGGCCAGACAGTACGTTTCACCGTGGATGCCTTTCCGAATCGCAATTTCAAAGGTGCGGTCAAACTGATACGCCTGAACCCCACCACCGTATCAAATGTAGTCACCTACGACGTGGTGATCAACGTGGATAATCCCGGACAGATATTGTTTCCGGGCATGACTGCTTATGTGAGCATCCCCGTCGTCGAACGCAAGGATGTGTTGCTGGTTCCCAATGCCGCACTGCGTTTCAAGCCCGCCAATGCCGAGGTGCAAAAGCCTGCTGCCAATCAAAGGGACGGAAAACTTTTGTCCGGGCAACCGAATGACACGCAGAAGAGCGGTGGTAGTCCCGGCGCTGCAACGAATGGGGATGCCGCAAAACCAAAAGATGACAAACTTGTGTCCGGGCACCCGCGTGACGGCTTTTCCGGCAAGGTATATATGCTGGAGAACAACGAGCTGAAGCCAATCAGCGTATCGCTGGGCATCACCGACAATCGAAATACCGAAATTACCGGCGGAGAACTCAAGGCGGGGGACCAACTGGTGGTCGGTGAAGCACAGGCAGGGAACAAATCGACCAGTTCCGGCGGCAGGCCGCCGATGAGAATGTTCTGATGGACACCGCTAAAAATCCAGATTTTAGTTCCTGCATAACATGCTTCGCATATGAGCCTACACAGCAACTTCGTTGTATCCCAACTGATGGAACTACTAGCCATTCCACTAAGTTGCTAAAAAACGGCAACCAAGTGGCTGGTTATGCGGCGTTGCGTGAGAAATTTCTTGCTTACATATCATCCATATGCGGCGCTGCAAAATTTTCCCCGCGCCTTGCATTTGGGCGAACTCTGAATTTTTAGAGGTATCCATGAGCGACTCCCTGATTCGCATCGAGGAATTACACAAGTCTTATGAGACTTCTGCCGGATTGTTTCCCGCGCTCAAGGATGTGAACCTCAGCATCGCAGGCGGCGAGTTCGTCGCCATCATGGGCCCGTCCGGTTCGGGAAAATCCACCTTCATGAATATCCTCGGCTGTCTCGACCAGCCCAGTGCCGGCCGCTATTTTCTGGATGGGCGCAGCGTCGCGGCGTTGGGCAGGGATGAACTGGCCCTGCTGCGCAATCGCACCATCGGCTTCGTGTTCCAGGGTTTCAATCTGCTGCAGCGCATGTCGTTGCTGGACAATGTGGCACTGCCGCTGATCTATTGCGGCGTGGAACACGAGGAACGCCAGCAGCGCGCGCAAGACCTGCTTGCCAAGGTCGGACTGGGAAGCTATGCGGCATCCATGCCCAACAAGATCTCCGGAGGCCAGCAGCAACGTGTGGCGATCGCGCGTGCCCTGGTCAATCGCCCCCGCCTGCTACTCGCCGATGAGCCTACCGGCAATCTGGACAGCCACACCAGCGAAGAGATCATGACGTTGTTTGAGGAGCTGAACCGCGAGGGCATCACCATCGTGCTGGTGACCCACGAAGCCGACATCGCCGCACACGCAAATCGCCAGGTGCGTTTTCACGACGGGCGCATTGTCAGCGACCGGATTACGCATGAACAGGTGGCGGCATGAACACGGTACGCGCAGCGCCGGTGCGGGTAATGCCGCCTGCCACCGAAGCTGCCGGTTCAGGATTGATATTGCTCGATGATGAGGTGGCGGCATGATGCTCGCGATGCTCGGCGAAGCCTGGCGCGCCATGGGCGCAAACCGCCTGCGCACGCTGCTCACCATGCTCGGCATGGTGATAGGCGTCGGCGCGGTGGTACTGATGATGTCGATCGGACAAGGAGCGCAATATGCGATCAAGCAAACCATCGCCGCGATGGGCAGCAATCTGTTCATATTGCTTTCCGGCAGCACCTCCGCAGGCGGAGTACGCTCCGGCAGTGGCGGCGGCTATACGCTGAATATCAACGATGCGGACGCCATCGCCGAACTGCCAGGCGTGCAAGCCGTCGCGCCGATCCATCCCGGCAATGCGCAAACCGTGTATGGCCCGAACAACTGGAACACCTCCGTCATCGGCACCACCCCCGGCTATCTGGACGCGCGTTCCTGGCCGGTGGTGTCCGGGACTGCCTTCACCGACTCGGATGTGCGCTCTGCCACACGTGTCGCGCTGATCGGCAAGACGGCCGCGCAAAACCTGTTCGGAGAAGAAGATCCGCTCGGCAAGACCTTCCGCATCCGGCAAAGTCCGTTCGTCGTCCTGGGGACATTGGCGGTCAAGGGCCAGGGCATGGATGGACGCGATCAGGATGACTCCATCATCATCCCTCTCACCACCGCGCAGCGCCAGGTGTTCGGCTCCCAGTTTCCGGGCTCGGTGCGCATGATCATGGTGCAGACCGCGACACAGGAAATCATGCCCGCAGTGGAAAAATCCATGACCGAACTGCTGCGCCAGCGACACCGGATACGCGAAGGCATGGATAGTGACTTCTTCCTGCGCAACCTCACCGCGGCAGCCGATTCCGCCGCAGAAAGCACACGCACCATGTCGTTGTTGCTCGGCGCGATCGCCTCGGTTTCGCTGCTGGTCGGCGGCATCGGTATCATGAACATCATGCTGGTTTCCGTCACCGAGCGCACCCGCGAGATCGGCATCCGCATGGCGATCGGTGCGCGCCAGAAAGACATCATGCTGCAATTCCTGCTGGAAGCCATCATCATCTCTGTGCTTGGCTGCTTCATCGGCCTGCTGTTGGGAATCGGCGGCGCACTGTTGACCAATGTTCTGACCGGAACCATGGTCATCATCTCGGGCAGCTCGGTGTTGGTGGCCTTCAGCGTCGCGGCAGCGGTGGGTATCTTCTTCGGCTTTTATCCTGCACGAAAAGCCGCCCGGATGGACCCGATCGAAGCCTTGCGCTATCAGTAAGCACGGCTTTCGCCCTGCTCCTCTATCCGCCTGGCAATACGGTTCTCCAAAACACCGCATGGGATGATCCGTGTCTGCCTCCCGGTCTGCAATGCGACTGCAGTTTGATCCCTGCATAATCTTGAGCTAAAGAATGAATTGACGTTGCAGCGGCCATGGTAAACAATCGGGTCAAAGTAAATTCTACGCGTGGGGGGAATATGGCAAACACTTGGAAATGCATCATCGCCGCACTCATCTCGGTGTTTCTCGCGGCGACCTCCGCCCATGCCAGTGACAGCGCTGAACAAATCAAGCGGCGTATCGGCGGTGGCGATCCGGTTGCAGGCAAGGATAAATCGGCCCTGTGCCAGGGTTGCCACGGCGAAGACGGCAACAGCGCTGTGCCCACCTTCCCAAAGCTGGCAGGTCAATACGCTGAATACATCTATAGACAGATCAACAACTTTCAGACCGGCAGCCGCAAGGATCCGACCATGACAGACATGGCGGCGACCGTGACCGATCGCCGCGACCTGTCCGACATCGCGGCCTATTTCGCCAGCCAGAACCAGATGTCGGGCACACCGATAAAACACGACGCGGGAGAGAAAATATTCGTTGACTACGGCTGCCTGAATTGCCACGGCGAGGACGGCAAGGGAAAACCCGCATACAATTCGATATTCCCGGTGATCGGCGGTCAGCACAAGGACTATCTGGTGAAACAGCTGAATGACTTCAAGTCGGGTGCGCGCGACACGGACATGTCCGGAACGATGGGCGAGTTGACCGGCAAAATGAACGATGCCGAGATCGACGCGGTGGCCGATTTCATTTCCGGACTATAAACAGCCCTATTCGGAAAGCAACTGCCCAATCAGCGCGCTTCACAGTGTTTGCCGGTTTGCTGACGGCAGGAAACTTTGCTTATCCCCGATTTCAGGCTGCCAAGGCTCTTGCCACAGAGTTTCGGCGGCGTTCCTGCCGGACAATCCCTGCCAGGCAATTTGAAAAGTGAAACACCATTGACGCGGCAACGGTTATCGGAAACAATCGCGCTGCAATCAACTGCCCAATCGCGCGGGAATCAACAACCATAGACTGCAAGCGAGGATACATGTCATACACCAGGAAAATCACTGCCGCCGTTATATCCCTGTCACTGATCGCGACAACTGCCGCTTATGCCGGTGATAGCAAGGAAGATATTCAGCAGCGTATCGGCAAGGGCGATCCCGTTGCCGGCAAGGACAAGTCTGCATTGTGCCAGGGATGTCATGGCGAGGACGGCAACAGCGCCGCACCGAATTTCCCCAAGCTCGCGGGGCAGTATGCCAACTACCTGCAAAAACAGGTTCGCGACTTCCAGTCCGAAGCCCGTGTCGATCCAACCATGAGCGGCATGGCGGCGACCGTGACCGAGCATCAGGACCTGCTCGACATCACGGCCTATTTCGCCAGCCAGAAGCAGATGAAGGGATCGGATGGAAGCAGCGCGGCCGGGAAGAAACTGTACCTCGAGGGCAATGACGCCAGCGGCGTTTACGGCTGCGTCAACTGCCACGGTGAGAACGGCAAGGGAAAATCGCCCAACAATGCGATGTTCCCGTTGATCGGCGGGCAGCACAAGGACTATCTGGTGAAGCAACTGACCGACTTCAACAAGGGGGATCGAAAAAACGACCCGGCCGGTATGATGGGTAATATCGCCAAGCTGATGACCGACGCAGAGATCGAGGCGGTGTCCGATTATCTTTCCGGGCTCTGAGCACCCTCCCTGAATTCGTATCGTCCCCGCAAAATCCCGCGATCTATAGCGTTTCCGATCAAATAAAAATGGCGCACAACGCGCCTTTTTTATTTGGGTGCGCCGATTATTTGATAATTATCAGCACGGATCATTCAGTTGCGCCCCGGATTTGGATCCCTGGCGAATCATTGCCGGACAAGCACTTCATTGGCATCAACAGAGGTCGCGTGATATTCTCGGGCATCTCCAGAACATTCCAGGAAATATGTACGTATCCATCAAAACCCCGCAAGAAATCGAAAAAATGCGCGTCGCCGGCCGTTTGACCAGCGAGGTGCTTGATTACATCGAGCCATTCGTCAAGGCGGGAGTAACCACCAACGAACTCGACCAACTCTGCCATGACCTGATCGTCAATGTGCAAAAAGGCATCCCTGCACCGCTCAATTACGCACCGGGCGGACACAGGCCCTACCCGAAATCGATCTGCACCTCGATCAACCACCAGATATGCCACGGCGTGCCGAGCGACAAGGCACTCAGGAACGGTGACATCGTCAATCTGGACATCACTGTCATCAAGGACGGCTATCACGGCGACAGCAGCCGCATGTTCTATGTCGGCGAGCCGTCGATCCAGGCCCGGCGATTATGCGAGACCACCTACCAGTCGCTGTGGCGCGGCATCCGCGTGGTCAGACCGGGTGCGTATCTCGGCGATGTCGGCCATGCCATCCAGAGTTTCGTCGAGCCGCTGGGTTACAGTGTGGTGCGCGAATTTTGCGGTCACGGCATCGGCCGGAATTTCCATGAAGAACCGCAAGTGCTGCATTACGGTCACCCCAGGACCGGCTTGAAACTCGAACCCGGCATGACCTTCACCATCGAGCCGATGATCAATGCCGGCAAGGCGGGCATCAAACAACTCGGGGACGGCTGGACTGTGGTCACCAAGGATCACAGCCTGTCGGCGCAATATGAACACACTATACTCGTTACCGATACCGGCTACGAAGTGCTGACCCTTTCCGATGGCTGTCCTCCCCCGCCACCTCTATAGTGATGTAGACGAATTGCGCAAATCATTGCGCAATGACCGGTCAGTCCTCGAACAAGGCTTTCTGCAGCACGGCAAGGCGGCACGCCTGCTGAGCGCACACAGCCGTTTGATAGACAAGTATCTGCGCCGTGTCTGGCAACAACTCGCCATGCCACAGCAGGCCACGTTGGTGGCGGTGGGCGGCTACGGGCGCGGCGAGTTGTATCCCAGATCTGACATCGATCTGCTGATCCTGCTATATGCTGAACCGGACGATGCCCTGCAACAAAAACTGCAAACGCTGGTCGCCCTGCTATGGGACATCGGACTTGAAGTCGGCCACAGCATCCGCACCATCGCGCAATGCCTGCACGAATCCGCCGACATCACCGTGCAGACCAACCTGCTCGAAATGCGCCAGCTCACTGGCGATGCAAAGTTGTTCGGCGAATTGAAAAACGTGTTGCACCAATACATGGATCCGCAACAATTCTTCCTCGCCAAGCTGCAAGAACAACAGAAACGCCATGCGCGCTTTCTTGATTCCGACTTCAATCTTGAACCGAATCTCAAGGAAAGCCCCGGCGGTCTGCGCGACCTGCAAACCATCACCTGGATCGCTCTAGCGGCGGGACTGGGCACCCGCTGGGCGGAACTTGCCGGGGCGGGATTGATCAGCATTGCCGAGGCGCGGCAGATCGCCCGTCATCACGCACTGCTGCAAACTCTGCGGATACGTTTGCATTTTCTCGCCAAGCGGCGCGAAGACCGGTTGATATTCGAATTCCAAACCGCGCTCGCCGAGCAAATGCATATCGCCGCATCGACCAACCGGCGCGCCAGCGAACACCTGATGCAACGCTACTACCGCACCAAACGTGCGGTGCTCCAATTCAACACCATCCTGTTGCAAAGCCTGCACGACCGCCTGTTCCGCGAGGCGCCACCGCAGCATGCGCTGAACGGGCGATTCAGAAGCATCGGCACGCTGCTGGATATCCGCGACGAGCATTTGTTCGAGCACTCTCCCGAGGCGGTCTTTGAACTCTTCCTGCTGATGGAGCAACATCCGGAACTGACCGATCTCAGCGCGAATACATTGCGCGCACTGTGGCGCGCGCAGAACCGGATCGATGCGGGATTTCGCCGCAATCCACTGAACCGGTCGCGCTTCATGGAAATCCTGCGCCAGCCGCAGGGGATACTACACGCGCTGCGGCGCATGAATCAATACGGCGTTCTCGGCGCGTATATCCCCGCATTCGGGCGCATCGTCGGGCAGATGCAGCATGACCTGTTCCATGTCTACACGGTGGATGAACACATCCTGATGGTGGTGCGCAACCTGCGCCGCTTCGCCGTGCCTGAGTTCGCCCACGAGTACCCGCTATGCAGCAAATTGATCCGCGAATTCGCCCGCACCGAAGCGCTGTATATTGCCGGACTGTTCCACGACATCGCCAAGGGACGCGGCGGCGACCATTCGCAGCTGGGGAAAAAAGACGCGCGGGCATTCTGCGCACAACATCTGCTCAGCCGTTACGATACCGACCTGATCGTTTGGCTGGTCGAGCAACACCTCAGCTTTTCCGCCACCGCGCAAAAACAGGACTTGTCCGACCCGGAGGTGATCGCAAGTTTCGCCGGCAAGATCAAGAACGACCGCTATCTGGTCGCGCTGTATCTGCTGACGGTGGCAGACGTGCGCGGCACCAGCCCTAAAGTGTGGAACGCATGGAAAGCCAAGCTGATGGAAGACCTGTTCCACCTGGCGCGCCGTTACCTGAGCGATGGCCGGGTTACCGACCGGCTCGGCGATATCCGCCGCGAATCAGCCAACGCCCTGAACCTGTATGCGCTGTCACCGGACTCCTACCAACTGTTATGGGCCCAGCTCGACGACATCTACTTTCTGGATCACGAACCGCAGGAAATCGCCTGGCATACCCGCTTGCTGGCATTCAAGGTGAATCATGCCACTCCTATCGTAAAGGCGCGCTTGAGCCGCGCCGGGGAAGGTTTGCAAGTGATGGTGTATTGCCAGGATCAGCGCGGATTGTTCGCGCGCATCTGCGATTTTTTCGCTCGCATGAATTACACCATCGTCGAGGCCAAGATCCATACCACCCGGCACGGCTACGCGTTGAACAGCTTCCAGATCATGGAAGCGGTGCGCAGCAGCACGGTATATCGCGACATCATGAACTACATCGAATTCGAACTGGCACAGCAGATCGTACAGGCCAAACCGATCGCCCCCGCCACCTCTGGACGCATCAGCCGCCAACTCAAACACTTTCCGATCAGCACCCAGGCCGAGATCAAACCCGACCACAAGGGCATGTACGTGCTGTCGCTGATCGCGGGTGACAGGCCGGGACTATTGGCGCGCATCGCGCTGATCCTCGACCGGCACGACATCCGCCTGCACCGCGCCAAGATCAATACGCTGGGCAGCCGTGCCGAGGATGTGTTCTGGATCAGCGGCCCGGCTCTCGACCATCCCGAGCAAATCGACACGTTGCGGAATGCCTTGCTGGAAGATTGATTGCTGCCACCAGTGGAATAAAACCGAAGAAAAGGTCATTCAGCCTGTTGCGCTGTTGCAAGCCGCTCTTTTGTCACGGCGAGCCGTTTAGTCTCGGCGCGCAGCCTGTGCTCGACTTCATGCGCGAGCTGCAGTTCCGCTTCGGCGCGTTGTTCGGCAAGCACAGCCAGATCACGCTCGGTTTGCAACCTGAACGCCGCGGCTTTGCCGGCCATGGTTTCTGTGGCCAGACGTTGCTGCGCTTTTTGCTCGGCCTTGCGCAGCAATACATTGGCCTGCTCCTGAAGCCACGCTGCATTTCTGTCCGCCTCGGCCTGGGACTGCATCAACTCTGCCGCGGTCCGCTCGGCCGCTGCACGATCCAGCGCGGCCTGTTCGGCTTCCCGGTAGGCGGCCAGCCGTGCCTCACTCTCCCTCAGTGCCAGCCCTTCGGCTAGATCACAGGCTTCTGCGGCATCGGCCATCGCCAATTTTGCTGCTTCGAACTTGGTCTGAACCATCCGGGTGAATCCGGCTTCTTCACGGCATTTCACTTCTCCCTGCGCGGCCGGTTCCATTGCGGTAGCGGCTTGCGATTGCGCCAGAACTCGTGCAGCATGCCCCTCGATACGGGCACGAGCCTGCGCTGCAAGATCCGCCAGCACCTCTTCCTCGATGCGCCCGCGTGTCTCCCGAATGGCCTGTGACCCAGCGCTATATTTTTTGTTGTGGCTGCCGATAAATCGGATTTCAGATGGCTTTGACATGACGTTTCCCTTCGTGCCGGTTGATGCGCGCACCGCACCGCTTCCGAACCCGTTGCGACGATGCCAAGATAGCAGCTTGAAAGACCAGTAAAGCACTGAACAACGGGGATAAATATGCTTATTTCAAGGGGTAGAAAAACGCCGCTCACCATGCACAGGAAACTGCGCGCCGTTAAACTATGCGGAAGACATCAAATGTGCACCTGATCTCGCCCCTGACCCTTCTCCCCTCACGAAAGCCTCGAACTGTTCAGCCGGCAGCGGTTTGCTGAAATAATAACCCTGCATTTCGTTACAACCCTGTAAATGCAGTAATGCCAGTTGCTCTGAAGTTTCAACGCCTTCGGCTATGGTTTGCAAGCCGAGGCTGTTCGCAAGACTGATGATGGCAATGACAATGGCCTTGTCTTCCGGGTTATCGGTGATATCGCGCACGAAGGACTGGTCGATCTTGAGCTTGTAGACCTTGAAGCGTTTGAGGTAACTCAGTGAGGAATAGCCGGTGCCGAAGTCGTCGATCGACATGCGGATACCGCGTTCGTGCAGATCGTTCATCACCGCGATGGCTCCAAGCGGGTCATGCATCGCGACACCTTCGGTCAACTCCAGTTCCAGATATTGCGGCGGCAGCTTCGCCTCTTCAAGAATCTGCGTGACCAATTCTGGCAGGTGAGGATGACGGAATTGCACAGCCGAAAGGTTGACCGCGATGACCATCGGTTCCAGGCCGCTGTCCATCCATGACTTCATCTGGCGAGCCGCAGTGCGCAGCACCCATTCCCCGATAGCAATAATCTGCCCGCTGGCCTCCGCGATCGGGATGAATTCGACCGGTGAGATCACTCCCAACTCGGGATGCTGCCAGCGCAACAAGGCTTCCGCACCGATGATGCGTCCATCCTGCAACGACATCTGAGGCTGGTAGTGCAGCCGCAACTGATCGTGCTCCAGTGCATGACGCAGGGCGTTTTCCAGTTGCAAAGTGCGTGCTGAACGCGTCTGCATTTCCAGCGTAAAAAAACGGTAATTATTGCGGCCATCCTGCTTGGCGCGGTACATCGCGACATCAGCGGACTTGGACAGCGTATCGAAATCCTTGCCGTCGTCGGGGTACATGGCGATGCCGATAGATGGCGTAATGACCAGCTCATGCTGTTCGATCTGATACGGACGGGAGACCGACCCCCTTATTTTCTCGGCCGCGTGCGCCGCGCCGTCGGCGTCGGTGCCCGGCAACACCAGGATGAACTCATCCCCGCCCTGGCGTGACACCGTGTCTTCCTCGCGCATCGCCGATTTCAGGCGCTTTGCAACTTCTGTCAGCAGCGCGTCGCCGATACGGTGACCGAGGTTATCGTTGACGTTCTTGAAATGATCGAGGTCAAGGAACATCACTGCCAGTTGCGTGCGGCCACGCTGGGCGATGCTGAGGGCGTGATTGATGCGGTCGGTGAACAATACCCGATTCGGCAGTCCCGTGAGTACATCGAAATGCGCCAGTTGCAGAAGATGCTCCTCGGCCTGCTTGCGCTCGGTGATGTCCTGAATAGTACCCACTATGCGCAACGGATTGCCGTCACTGTCGTGTTCGATCTTGCCCCGCCCCATCATCCAGCGCTCCGCGCCATCGTTCGCCCGCACGATGCGAAACTCCCTTTCGAGGGTTTGGTGTTCCGTGATGAGGCCGCGCAGGAAGGAAAGCATTTCGTCGCGATGGGCCGGATGGACCAACTCCATCCAGCCTGCCACCGTGCGGGAAAAATCTTCACCGATGCCGAGGATCGCGTCCAATGTCGATGAACTCTTCCAGAGATCGGATTTGATATCGAAGATGTAGCTGCCGATGTGCCCCACCCTTTGGGCATCTTGCAGGTCACGTTCACTCACACTCAGGGCATCCTCGATCAGTTTTTGCTGAGCCATGAGTTCGAATCTGTCCAGCGCGTAGCTGACATCCATCGCCATTTCAGCCAGCAGGTTGCGTGCGGCTTCGTCGAAGGCGTCGACCTCGCTGGCATACAGCGTGAAGGTTCCGATGGCAACACCATTCCGGCGCAACGGCAGCGAGGCAGATGAGCCCCAACCGGCCCGTGCGCTGTGCTCATGCCACGGAGCGGTGGACGGGTCATTCTGAAAGTCCTGACACCAGCATGGCTGATCGTCGCGGATAGCGGTACCGGTCGGACCACGCCCGGTCGGATCATCGGCAGCTACCGAAATCCGGATGCCTTGCAGATATTCCACGCCTTCACCGAATGCAGCAACCG